>JABMMX010000092.1 GCA_013205435.1 Deltaproteobacteria bacterium | reverse complement strand
GCGGTGTCTGCAGCGGTGTCTGCAGCGGTGTCTGCAGCGGTGTCTGCAGCGGTGTCTGCAGCGGTGTCTGCAGCGGTGTCTGCAGCGGTGTCTGCAGCGGTGTCTGCAGCGGTGTCGGCAGCATCATCGGCATCGCTGTCGAACTGGATGTCGATCTCGATCCGTGCGTCCTCTTCGCCTGTGTCTGCAGCGCCTGAGCCTGCTGCGTCTGCGCCTCCCGAACCGGTATCAGTGCCCACCGACGCGTCCTGGTCTACAAAGACGCCGCTCGAGGGTGAGGTCGAACAGGCGGCCAGAACTGCGAGCGAAAGGAGAGTCGGCAGCAGGGTGTTGCGCATGTCGTTCCTGGTTGGTGGGAGTCGCACCACTCTACGCCTCGCGGTCGCGACCTTCAATGCGACTTTGCAGCAGGCCCCGCAGCCGCCTGTTTGGCAATGGTGCGTGCCGAGGCGCACACCTGCTGCGCTGCCGCGGTGGCTGCGCCGCCGGCCTTCGATGAGGGCCGTTGCGCGTCAATCAGGAGCCAGACCAGCGCGATGGCAACCGCCGCCGCGAGCGTCCGTGGCTGTCGAAGCCGCGCGAGCAGCTCGGGTTCCCGAATTCCGTCGACCCCTTGCATCTGCTTCTCCTTCACGGCCGCCAAAAATGGGGTAGAGGAGTCCACCCTCGACGGAGAATCTCATGGCTCGGCCCCGACCGCTCGGCAAGGTCTTTCGCGACCCGGTTCACAACATCATCAACTACCGCGATGAGGCTGTCCTCGGGCCTCTCATCGTCAGTCTCATCGACACGCCCGAGATGCAGCGGCTCCGCTCCGTGCGGCAGCTCGGACTCGCAAATCTCGTCTTCCACGGAGCAGAGCACTCACGCTTTGCCCACTCGATGGGTGTGGCACATGTGGCCCGCCGCATCTGTGACGCCTTCCGCGACGAGATGGAGCCGCTAGACCGCATTGCAACCGTCGCGGCAGCGCTCCTGCACGACATCGGCCACGCCCCCTTCAGCCATGTCATGGAGCGTGTCTTCAGCTTCCACCACGAAGACCTCTCGGCGCAGCTGCTCCTCCATCCCGAGAGCGAGGCGCACCAGATCCTCCTGCAGGTGGACCCGGCGCTGCCGCAGCGTGTTGTCGACCTCATCTGTGGTGCCACCACCGGGCTCGGCCGCGACATCGTCTCGAGCCAGATGGATGCCGATCGGCTCGACTACCTCTTGCGCGACGCCCACATGACGGGCGCGGAGGTGGGCCGCTACGACATCGAGCGCATCCTCATCATGCTGCGTTCCGACCGCCGCGGACTGCTGGTCGATGCACGCGCCTACGAGGCCGTCGAGGGCTACCTCGTATCGCGCTACCACATGTACCGGCTCATCTACTTTCACCGCACGGTACGCTGCGCAGAGACCATGCTGGAACGCGCCTTCGCTCGGGCCCGCTTTTTGGCGCATCGGGGCGATGGCTCGGTGCTCCCTGCGGGCACGCTTGGCGACTGGATCAGCGGCAAAGAGGCGCCCGGCGTGAGCGTCGCCCGCGTCGCCGACTTCGATGCCTGGGCCGCCCTCGGCGCCTGGCAGCACCATCCCGATCGCATCCTCTCGCAGCTCGCCTCAGGGCTCCTACACCGCAAACTCTTCAAGGCGCGGGAGCGGGTCACGCTCACGAGCGCGCCGCGCGAAGGCGACGACACAGAGCTCGAGCAGCGTATCCTCGAGGAGCTGTCGCCCGACGAGCGCTTCCTCTTCTCCATCGATGTGGCCCACGACCACCCCTACCTGCCCTACATCGGCGGGGCGGGCGATGAGGCCCCCGCCATCCGGGTCGTCGACGGCCACGGCACCGTGCGGCACATCGAGGCCATCAGCCCCATCGCGCGTGCGCTCGGCGAGGCGAGTTACCGGCTCCGGCGCTGGATCTTTCACCCCGACCTCGAGCCCAAGCTCCGGCACATCGCAGGCGATTCGTGGGACCTCGCCTAGTGGAGCCGGCTCAGTAGTTCGGCCGAAGTCCGACGGCTGTGCCGGTCGCGCTCCGCACGATCGCCAGGCCGTTCTCCCCTCCGCGGAGGCGAACTGCCGAGCCGTAGAGGCGGGCAGAAGGATCGCCTCCGAGCCCTCCGAGTCCCGTGACGCAGAAGGCGCCGTCGTCCTCGCGCCGGAAGATCTGGCCTGTGGCGCTTGCGAGTAGCAGCCGGCCATCGCTGTCGAGAGCGAGGTCGCCGGCGGCCGGGAGCCTGTCGAGGCAGCCGGCATGCGGCTGCGTGAGCGCCTGAACGGGGACGAGCACGCCGTCGCCGCCTGTCACATAGAGGCTACCGTCGCCATCGACGACCCAGAGCCGGAGTGAAGCGTCGTAGGCGGCCGCGCGCGGGGAGAGCGCCGCCTGCGCCACGCTTGCACCTGCCGGAGCGGCGCTGCCTAGACCGCCCACCAGCGTCACTGCCGGGAACTGATCCGGCGGCGAAATCAGTGTTGAGAGTCCCCCTGGCGAAACCGCTGCGAACCAGAGCCCGCCCGCAGCTGAGGTGAGCATCGCACCTGCAGCGCCACCTTCGCCCACAACCTGGGTGTCGAACGAGAGCGCGCTCGCGGAGAGTGGACCGAGGTCGAATCCCGTTCGGAGCGCGCCCGCCGCCGTGGCTGATACGAGCGCTGTGTCGCCGCGGTCGAGGAGCGAAATGCCGTCTGCCCCGTGTGTCAGGAGCGAGGCGCCGCCGATGGCGCAGCCTTCGCTCGGGCAGAGGGAGTTCCAGACGGCGGGGAGTCCGTGAACCGTCGCCACCGCGGAGCCATCGGTGACGGTGAGGCCATCTGCACCGACGAGCGCATCTTCGACGCGCCCTGCGAACCGAGCCACGATGGGCGCTGTTGCAGCGAGCAGCGCTCCGGTCGCGCCGTCGCGGAGTTCATCGTTGCCCGAGAGCAGGACAGAACTGTTGTCGGCGCGCAGATGGCGTCGCCCGGTGAGTCCGCCAGCGACGAGCGTCATGGCGCTGTCTGCGGTCACGCAGCCCGCGCTCATCGACACAGCGAGGAGCTGCCCCGTGAGGTCGAGCAGGTAGAGCCTGTCGGTGGTCATTGCTGCCTCGACGAGCCCGCCGCCGAGCGAGGTCGCCACCGTCCCGGAGCTGCTCGCTGCCTCTCCGCTCAGTGTGAGATTGAGCCGCTGCTGACCGGTGGCGTCTACCGCGACGATGCGCTCTGCATCTCCAAAGACGGCGCATGCCCCATTTGCCGCCAGAAAGCCCGAACCCCGCAGCGGGCGATCGAGTGTCACAAGCGGTGCCATGCTCTGCGCGTCGAGCGTAACGCCGAGCAGATAGGACTCGTCGCGCGGCGCGACACCAAGCAGCCGGCCCTCTTCGGGAAGCAGCGCGAGCAGGCCACTGTCAAAGGCGACGAGGCGCGATGCGCCCGTCAGCCGGCTTTGCGATAGCAACGCTGTGGAGCGCGGCGCGACACCTGTCCAGGGCGAGGTGAGGCGTGCGCGCGAGCACGTGGCGTCGAGCGTGATGAGGTCGCCCTGTACCGTCAGCAGCGTCAGGCCCGCAGGGCCGCCTGCTGCGTCAACAATGGCCCGCCTGTCGCCGGGGATCGGCTCGCCGAGCCGCGTCCAGTCGCTTGTCAATGCGAGGC
>JABMMX010000091.1 GCA_013205435.1 Deltaproteobacteria bacterium | reverse complement strand
CCTTAGTCCTGCGTGTCTGCCAATTCCACCACTCTCGCTTGCTTCGGTGTTACCCGATGCAGGGGCGCGGGTCTTACGCGTCCCAGAACAACATGTCAATACGGATTGAACCGCTTTCTCAACAACCGTTACTTGGAGCCCGAGCCCGAACCAGCGGGAGCCGAGCCCGAACCAGTGGGAGCCGCGCCCGAGCCGGCAGCGGGGGCCACAGGAGCCTCAACCTTCTCAGCAGGGGCAGCCGAGCCAGCAGCAGGAGCGGTAACGCCCGAGCCGGCAGCGATGGGGGCTTCTGCACGCTTGAACTCGCCGTCGGCCGCCGAGTTCCGCGAAGAACCCATGTAGGCCAGAACGAGGTTGAGTACCAACCAGAGAGCAGCGGTACCCATCGTCAGATTCTTCATGATGGGGGCTGCGCCACCACCACCGAACGCCTGCTGCTGCGAACCGCCGCCCAGCGCCATGCCACCACCGCGGCCTGCCTGAAGCAGCACCACGAGGATGAGGAAGATGCAACAGAAAATGTAGACCGTGTAGAGAGCTGCGATCATGAAAACCACGCGTTGCTACGGTGCCGTAAATCGGCCCTGTAGTAGGGATTCGGGGGGCGAAGGCTAGAGAGAATCGGCGGGTTGCGCAAGGTTAGAGAGCGCCCGCGGCGATGATGCTCCCGAAGGCGGCGCTGTCGAGGCTCGCGCCGCCGACCAAGGCACCGTCCACATCGGACTCCGCGAGCAGCGAGGCAGCAGTCTCGGGCTTCACCGAGCCACCGTATTGGATGACAACCGCTGCTGCTTGGGCGCCGAAGCGGATGGCCAGCCGGCTCCGGATGGCGGCGTGCACCTCCTGGGCCTGCGCTGCCGTTGCATTGCGGCCAGTGCCAATCGCCCAGACGGGTTCGTAGGCGATGGTGATGCCGTCGAGCGTGGCAATCTCTGCAAGGCCGGCGTCGACCTGGCGATTCACCACCTGCAGGGTCGTGCCGCCGTCGCGCTCCTCGAGCGTCTCGCCGACGCAGAGGATGACCTCCAGCCCCAGCGCGCGGGCCGCGGCCACCTTGGTCGCCACGACGGCATCCGTCTCGCCGAAGAGCTGGCGCCGCTCGGAGTGGCCGACGAGAAGGCCGATGGCACCTGCCTCTTTCAGCATTGCGTAGGAGCTCTCACCCGTGAAGGCGCCCGAGGCTGCGGGGTGTCCGTTCTGCGCGAAGAGGGCGACCGAACTGCCTGCAATGGTGGCAGCCACGTCGCTCAGCCAGATGGCAGGCGGCGCGATGCCCACGCGGACCGAAGGGGTCTGCCGGCTTGCAACCACGCAGGCCTCGGCCAGCGCGATCGCCGACGCGCGCGTCGTGTTCATCTTCCAGTTTCCGCAGACGAAGTTGGTGCGCATCAGTTCTCCTCGAACTTGTGGCCGGCGCGGAGCGCGGCGATTCCGGGGAGGTCGCGCCCCTCGACGAACTCGAGGCTTGCGCCACCGCCCGTCGAGACGTGGCTCACATCCTTGGCGCGGCCGGTTGCGACGAGCGCTGCGACCGAGTCGCCGCCGCCGATGACGGAGACGCCATCGTTGTCCGCCACGGCGCCGGCGATCGCGAAGGTGCCCTTCGAGAAGGGCGTGCGCTCGAAGACGCCGAGCGGGCCGTTCCAGAAGATGGTGTTGGCCTTTGCGATGTGGCTCTCGAAGATCGCCACGGTCTTGGGGCCAATATCGAAGGCAGCCGTGCCGGTCGGCACCTCGACGCCCTCGGTGACGACGCCCTCTTCGGCCGTGATCGTGGGGGCGACGACATGGTCGACCGGTAGCACGAGGCGGGTCTTGCGGGCCTCAGCGCTCGACATGAGCGAGCGTGCGACATCGAGCTTGTCGGCCTCGACGAGGCTGTTGCCCGTGCCAATGCCCTTAGCGCGAAGGAAGGTGTAGGCCATCGCGCCACCGATCAGCAGGGTGTCGATGCGGCCGATGAGGTTCTCGATGACCTTGATCTTGTCGGAGACCTTGGAACCGCCGAGGATGGCGATGTAGGGCTTCTCCGCGCCCTGCATGAGGCCGCCGAGGAACTTGAGCTCCTTGGCGACGAGCAGGCCGGCGGCGCGGCGGCCGTCGGGGAAGTGGCGGACCATCGTGTAGGTTGACGCGTGTGCCCGGTGCGCGGTGCCGAAGGCGTCGTTGACATAGACCTCGGCGAGCGCGGCGAGGTCGGCTGCGAAGACCTGGTCTCCCTGCTCCTCTGCCTCGTGGAAGCGGAGGTTTTCGAGCAGGCAGATGCCGCCTTCGGGGAGGTCGCGGATGACCTTCTTGGGGCCGTCGCCGACGCACTCTTCCGGGAAGACGACCTCGGCGTTGAGCAGCTTGGCGAGGTGGACCGCGATGGGCTCGAGAGAGAGCTTCGGGTCGTGGCCCTTGGGCCGGCCGAGGTGGCTTCCGAGGACGATGCGGGCCCCTTTCTCGCGCAGGTAGTTGATGGTGGGGAGGACCGCGGTGATGCGGGAGTCATCGGTGATGACGCCATCCTTCATCGGGACGTTGAAGTCGACCCGGACGAAGACGATGCGGCGGTCGACATCAATCTGCTCGAGAGAGCGGATACCTGAGAGTTCCATGGGGCCTCGAAAAGGTTAGCCCGCGAAGAGGACCGAGAGGTCGCACATGCGGTTGGAGAAGCCGGACTCGTTGTCGTACCAGGAGAGGACCTTGACGAGGTTCCCTGTCTGCACGCGGGTCTGGCTGGGGTCGAAGACGGAGGAGTGGGTGTTGCCATTGATGTCGATGCTGACGACGGGATCGATGAGGTACTCTACGATGCCAGCGAGCTCGCCGAGCGAGGCCTCGTGGATAAGTGCGTTGACCTCAGCGACCGTGGTGTCGCGCTTGGCGACGAAGGTGAAGTCGGTGAGCGAGACGTTGGGGGTGGGAACGCGTACGGCCATGCCGTCGAGCTTGCCCTTGAGCTGCGGGAGGACCTCGGCGACAGCGATGGCGGCGCCGGTCGAGGTCGGGATCATGGAGAGGGCGGCGCTGCGGGCGCGGCGCATGTCTTCATGGGGCGCGTCGAGCAGGCGCTGATCGGAGGTGTAGGAGTGGATGGTGGTCATGAGACCCTTCTCGATGCCAAGCGCGGCGTCGAAGACCTTTGCTAGCGGGGCCAGGCTGTTGGTGGTGCAGGAGCCGCAGGAGATGACCGTGTGGTTCACCTTGTCGAGCATGTGCTGGTTGACGCCCATGACGATGGTGACGTCGACGGCCTTGGCGGGGGCCGAGATGATGACCTTGCGGGCGCCGGCGGCGATGTGGGCAGAGGCATCCTCCTTGCCCTTGAAGCGGCCGGTGCACTCGAGGACGAGGTCGATGCCGAGCTCGCCCCAGGGGAGCTTGGCGGCATCCTTCTCGGAGATGACCTTGAGCTCGCGTCCGTCGATCTCGATGGCGCCCTCCTTGGCGATCACGGTGCCGTTGTAGCGGCCGTGGACGGAGTCATACTTGAAGAGGTGGGCGAGGGTCGCGACGTCGGTCAGGTCGTTGACGGCGACAATCTCGATGTCGTTGCGGCGGAGGGCTGCACGGGCGATCGTGCGGCCGATGCGGCCGAATCCGTTGATGGCGATGCGAACAGACATGGGACTCCTCGGTTGGTCGGTGTGAGCGAGAGCTGTGCTCAGATGGGGGCGGTCAGAGGCTGCGGGCTTCTAGGGCGGTGTGCGCGAGAGCGTCAAGGCGAACGATGTTGGCCGTGCTTGCCTCGGGTCAGGAGGGTGCTGATCGTGCCCCCCTTTTTGAACCGGAACGGATTCACCCACCAACCGTTTTGGACGAAGAGCCAGATCTGGATTCCGGCAAGGAGCAGCATGAGTCCGATTGCGAAGAGGTATCCGTGCTGCCAGCCGAGTTCTGGCATGTGCTGAAAGTTCATGCCGTACACCCCGGCGATGAGCGTCGGCGGGATGAGCAACGCAGACACAATGGTCAGCACCTGCATCACCTCATTCATCTTGTGGCTGGCCATGGCGAGCGTGAGATTCATGAGCTCCTTCGACTCGTCGGCGAGGTGATTGAGCGTATCGACAGCGCGTTGCTGGTGGTCGAGTGCATCTTTGAACTTGGCGCGGGCGGCGGGCGAGACGAAGTCATCTTCTACGGACGCGAGGTGGCTCAGCACATCTTCGAGCGGCTTGATATCGCGCAAGAGATGGAGCGCTTCGCCACGGAACCCGTGAAGGTCGGCTATCAGTCCGTCTGTGGCCGACTTTCCGGCCCGGGCTCGCAACTTCTCGATCTCCTCCTCCGGTCCGGGAAGATGAGCCATGTAGTCCATGACCGCAGCGTCTAGCAGTTCGGCCGCCAAGAGCCCCGCAGTGAGTTCGCCGCGCAGCGACGCGGCCTCGATCCCCTGCATCCTCTTGGTGAAACAGTCGCCCCCTGGTGCTTCTTGAACGGTTACGACGAGGTTATCGCGAAGAAAGAGGCTGAGTTGTTCGGTCTCGCCGGGGTGGTTTGCGTCCGGAATCCGGACCACGACAAAGAGATGCGGGGTGCAACTTCCATCGTTGAACCTATCGAGTTTAGCCCGCTGTCGGCGGTTACGCACGTCCTCCACCGCGAGTTCATGGAAGCCGAAAACCTCTGCCAGCATGGTGAGCCAGTCGTGCTCGGCGTCACAGGGCGTCTCCTTGGGTACGTGGCTGCCATCGATGTTGAGCCAGACCAGCGCCTTCACCGCGGGAAGGGCCGCAATCTTCGCTGCATCGGCGGATTCCCTCACTCCTTTGCTTCCGCGACCAAACAACGTGCGTTCGGCTTTCGGCAGCTGCGAGCACACCTTCCGTGCGTCGTCGTGCAACTTGCTCTTGTTAAAGAACCGACGGCCAAGAGGCAGGGCAGTTGTGGTCTCGTTCGTCATTTCGCCTCCAGTGCCAAGCGGGCGGCATCACGGAAGGTGGGGTGGTCGAAGGCGAAGCCGCTCGCGAGCAGCCGCGCGGGGAGTGCGCGCTGGCCAGCCAGAAGCAGTTCGTCGGCCATCTCACCCATCGCCAATCGGAGGGCGAAGGAGGGGGCTGGCAGCCGCGTCGGACGGTGCAGCAGCGCGCCGAGCTCAGCAGTGAGGTCGGCGTTGGTGCAGGGCGCGGGGCCAGTCAGGTTCACGGTGCCTGTAAGGTTGTTCGCAGCAATCCAGCCGATGGCGCGGCAGATGTCGTGGCGCGAGATCCAGCTCGTCCAGGCCTCGCCCGTCCCGAGGCGCCCGCCGAGCCCTGCGCGGAAGATGGGGAGCATGCGGGCGAGGAATCCGCCGCCGGGGCCGACCACGACGCCGATGCGGATGTGGGTCACGGGCAGCGCCGCAGCTGCAGCGGTCGCGCCCTCCCAGGCGCGGCAGACCT
>JABMMX010000090.1 GCA_013205435.1 Deltaproteobacteria bacterium | reverse complement strand
TTTGTTCGTATACCTGCCCGTGATCTCGGACTTCGATGCGCCAACCTACCCTCCTCCGCACCTCAGCCCTCTCGGCACTCCTTCTGTTCGCCTGCGGCGATGACAACGCTGCCGGAGGTGGCCCCGCGCTCGAGCTGCTCGATGCAAGCGGGAGCGCCGACACCGGAACCATCGATACCGGTTCGGGCGGTGCCGACAGCTCCGTTGATGACACCACCGTCGCTGATACGGCCTTAGAAGATACGACGATCGAGGACACGAGCGGCAGCGCCGACACGACGATTGAGGACACGAACGGCAGCGCGGACACCACCGTCGAAGATACGACCGTCGAAGACACCACGATCGAAGACACCACGCTCCCGCCGGCCGACATCATCATCAACGAGGTCTCCTGTCGCGACGCAGAGTGGATCGAACTCCTCAACCTCTCCGATCGCGATCAGGATCTCTCCGACTGGCGCATTGCCGACGGCCCCATCGATCTCAACCCCGGCTTCCTCAATGGCAAGGTCATCCCCGCACTTGGCCGGCTCATCCTGACCGAGGGCACGGCAGCGATGCCCTTCGGCCTCTCCTGCTCCGGCGAGGTTATCCGCCTCTCCGACGACCGTCTGCAGCCCATCGACATCTTCAGCTTAGGCGTCGTCCCCGCCGGCGCGACCGCCGGCCGCATCCCCGACGGACTCGGTGAGTTCACGCCCAACGTCCCCACGCAGGGCGCGCCCAACCTCCCCTACAACTCCGACGACTCAGCGCTCTACGACCCGCTGAACCCCTTCCTGGTCGAGATCACCCTCCCGCCAACCTCGATCGGGCTCCTGAACGCCGACGGCCGCACCTATGTGCCCGCGGAGGTCGCCATCACCCTGCCCACCGGCGATGTGGTCTTCGCCGGCTCGACAGGCGTCCGCCTCAAGGGCTCCGTTGGCAGCTACCGCGACCTCGACCAAAAGGCCGCCTTCAAGGTCGACCTCGGACAGTATGACGGTTCGCAGGCACTCTTTGGCGCCCAGAAGTTCACCTTCAACAACTGTGTCCAGGACCCATCCTATGTGCGTCAGTGGGCCACCTACGAGGTCCTCCGCCAGTCCGGCTTCCCCGCGCCCCGCGTCGGATTTGCCAACATCTATGTGAACGGCGAACTCTACGGCCTCTATCTCCACCTCGAGACCACCGACGAGTCCTTCGTCAACCGCTACTTCCCCAACACCAAGCTCCTCTACGAGGGACAGGTCCCGACCGACTTCGACCTCGACAACTGGGTCTATTTCCAGCGCGACATCGGCAGCGCGACCGACGGGGCGCTGCTCGCCAACCTCGTCAATGTGCTTGGCACCCTCCCGCGCACCGAAACCTGGGCCGTTGCCGAGCCCTTCGTCGACCGTGACCAGGTCACGCTCGACTTCGCCGTGGAGGCCTGGGTTGGCCATTGGGATGGCTACGCCTTCAACAACAACAACTTCTTTGCCCACTTCGACGGCACGGACGACAAGCTCCGCATGTTCACCTGGGGCGTCGACCAGACCCTCTCCGACTACATCGACCCCTACAGCAGCGGTGCACGCCTCCAGCGGGGCTGTCTCGCAAACCCAGACTGTCGCCTCCTCTATTCGCAAAAGCTGCTCTCCATCTCGGCTGCGGTCCGCGCCAGCGACATCCCCAACCAGATGCTCGCCATCTTCGCGGCCCTCACGCCCGACATGCTCGCCGATCCGCGGCGTGAGCGGTCCCAGACCCGGGGCGAGGAGGTCCGGGATGAGGCCTACAGCTTCCTGCTCGGCCGTCCCGACGACGTGGATGCCGCGGCCTTCTGCGAAGCCGACCCGGCATCCGACCCCGACGGCGACGGCTACCGCTGCGCCGGTGACTGTGCCCCAGACGATCCGACCATCAATCCAAGCGCTATCGACATCTGCGGCGACGGGATCGACCAGGACTGCACCGGTCGCGCGGACGACGCGCTCGACTGCCCCGACTGCATCGCCGCCACCCGCCTTGGGCGCAACTACGCGCTCTGCGCCCGCGCCCGAACCTACGCGGATGCTCGGCTCGCCTGTCAGGCGATCGGCCTCGACCTCGCTGTTCCCGGGAGCCGCGGTGAGAACACCTTCTTGC
>JABMMX010000089.1 GCA_013205435.1 Deltaproteobacteria bacterium | reverse complement strand
TCCTCACAGAGGACGATCTGAAAGGAATCGGACCCATTGAAGGCCGGATCTATGCGTACTACCGACGCTCGGAAGTGCTCAATGCCACGGGCAGTTCATCCCAGGTACGCTCATGGCTGGACGACCAGCCAGGCGTCCGCGTGTACCGCGACGGCGTCCGGGTGTTCACATACGGTGAGCGCAACGATGACTGGCTCGGCCTCAACGTAAGACGCATCAACACGCCGGCAGGGAAGCTGGGGACCGGGTCCGTTGTTTCTGCGATTCACCTCCAACTGAACGAAAGCGACGGGCTCCGGGAGAAGACCAACCGCGAGGGCTTTGACCAGAATGCCACGTTCGAGCGACTGAAACGGATCGTCCTCAGCGTCTTCGAACATCTGGAGCGGCTCCATGCAGAAGACCGTAGGTCGCTTGACGACGTGATCAAGGGGACGGTGGACGAACAGCCGCTGCGCTTTGTTGAAGCGTTGGAGCATCTCCGCAGCGGCCTGAAATCGAAGAAGCTCGATCAGAGCTTCTCCAAGGACATTGACGCCATAGAACGCGAGTTCGTGCAGCTACGGGACGTGATGACGAATGCAGGTGTCGCCGGTCTGAACCTCGCGGTGATCTTTCATGAGGTCGAGCGGGAGGTCGAGTCACTAGCCACCGCTCTGGACCGCGGTCTTGATCAGGACCATCTGCGCAAACAGATTGAACATCTGCATCAGCTGCTTCAGGGCTTTGCTCCTCTGCTCCGAAAGAACTCGACCCGCGCTGCTTTCGCCAGCTCGGTAGTCCGTGCCGCCCTGATGACCAGGGAACCGCGCTTCAAGCATCACAAGGTGACTCTGTCGGCGCCGATCCTACAGAAGGAGCAGCCGGACTTCAAAATCCGTGGCGCTCCAAACCTCATATCCGGTGCGCTTGGCAACCTCCTGGACAACGCGCAGTTCTGGGCCAGGTACAGGAAGGAACGCGACGAACGGAACGCTCCGGCATCGGTGCTTGTGGCAACTGACTGGGACGACAAAACGCATTCAGGCTTCATTGCCGTTGTCGACAACGGCCCGGGCTTCTCGATCCCAAGGGATCGCGCTGTGGAAGCCTTTCACACGACGCGGCCCGGCGGCATGGGACTGGGCCTGTACTTCGCCAAGCATGTCATGGATCAGAGCGGGGGTGAGATGACCATTCACTCGGCCGACGAGCTTCGCGATGAAATCGAAATACCAAAGGCATTCGATGGCGCGGCCGTCGTGCTACGGTTTAGGGAGGCCAGATAGTGTTCGGTCCAATAAGGGCAATCGCCGTTGACGATCAGCCTAGCCATCTTCTCTCGATCACCGCGGGTTTGTCAACTGTCGGCATCCCATGTATGGGTTACTGGTACGACCGTGACACGGGCGAGCTGCGGCCGGCTCCGCCCGAGGGCGGGCTACTGCATCTTCGTTTGATTTTCAGCGACCTCAATCTTGCCGAGCTCGGCGGTGTTCCAGAGGCTCAGGCACTATGGTCTGTGGTCGTCAGCGTCCTGAAGCAGATCGTATCCAAGGAGAGCGGACCATATCTTCTTGTATTCTGGACTGGAGTCGAGAAAAGGGCTGCGGAAGTTAAAGAGATGCTTTACGACCGGGCTGATCAACTTAACGGCATCCCCTGTCCGATTGATATTATTGAGCTGCCAAAGTCACCTTTTCTCGTGCAGTCGCCCAAGGGGAAGGACTTCGACGAGGGTTTGCGGGAGTTCTACGACGCGCTGCACGCAAACATCGAGCCCTTGCGTGGGGCCGTTGAGCGCGCGGTTGCAACGAACGCGAATCTCAACGCGGTCGCCGCATGGGAATCGCGCGCGGCTGAGGCGGCTGCTCAGGCCGTGAATGAAGTTCACAGGTGCGCCAGATCCGATGAACCGGACCCGTTGAAGATCGACGGGTCATTTACCAAGGTCATTGCCAAGATCGCGGTGGCAGCGTCGGGCAGTGCCGTGGCGCAGGCCGAACCCGCGCGCGCGCTCGATGCCGGCATGCTGGATATTCTGGTGGATCAGTTTGGCTCCACGGTCGATGTTCCGGAATACAAAACGACAGTGAGCGCAGCAATCGGAGCGTCTCTTGCGGCAGAGATAGTGTTTGCGAACAGGGTCGCGATGTACGCAGAGCTCAACACGTTCTTTCATGTTGATCGCGAGGTCAGCGCCGCGAAGTCGTGGGACAGAGGTGTCGTGATTCCGGCGAAACCACCCATAGATGGCAACGTCCTTGGCTTCAGGCCGTCCGAGCTTCTTACAAGGGAGTTCCTGTTTCCGCATGAGGTGTTTCCGGAGGCGGAGCACACGCAGATAAAGGATGAGCTGCTGAAGTTTCGCGAGACGGCCAGCTT
>JABMMX010000394.1 GCA_013205435.1 Deltaproteobacteria bacterium | reverse complement strand
TTACTAAAATTGATTTATTTTTTAACTTATATTTTTTTAATAAATGTAATGATCTTTTAATAGTCTCATCAGTTCCTTCCGGTCCCTCTATGGCAAGAACGTAACCATTATTAATAACAACTGACTGGCCTATATCAAATTTACTTAATGATTTAATAATCCTAACTCCTTTGGATATGCTGCTTTTATCTGTATTATTTAATTTTACTTTATTAATACTTTTATCCTTAAATATTAATTCAGGTGTAAATTTCATACTATTTACAACATTTAACTTATTTTCTTTAAAAATTTTAATTATCTCTTTTAAAATATTTCCGTCTCCTTTTTTAAACGCTGAAAATAACCTTGGAAGATAAAATAAAGCTTTTCTGTCAAATTTTAGCAAAGAAATTTCTGGCCTTTCAACTTTGCCTATAAAAATAACATTTTTGCAATTATTTTTTTTTAATAGAGCTATAGCTTTACCAAGTTCCGTTATTTTCAAACTGTAAGAATTTTTATATCTTTTATAAATATTAGATTTAGTTAAATCTAATATTAAAAATTCTACATTTTTTCTTAATAATTTATTTATTACAAAATTTGGTAAATTCGATTCTCCAACTATTAATCCCAGCATTTATTTTAGAGGTCTACAAATTGCTCTTTTTTCACTTTTTTCTAAAAAACTTATAACTTCACTTACTGTTTTTAAATTAGAAAATTTTTTAGCTTCTTCTATTCCATTTTTTAAAAGAATATTTGAAAAAATTAATTTTACAGCCTGATTTAGTCCGTTTATTTCGTCAGAAGAATATCCGGCTCTTTTTAGTCCTATTATATTTATTCCTTCTAAATGGGATCTATTACCAGTAACAAGACCATAAGGAATTACATCTTTTTCAACTCCTGTCATTCCTCCTATCATTGCTAACTTTCCAATTCTCGTAAACTGCTGAACAGCAGAATTTCCTCCTATTATTACATTATCATCTATTTCAACGTGTCCAGCTATCGCAACATTGTTTGCGATAATAACATTGTTTCCAATTTTGCAATCGTGAGCGACGTGAGATGAAATCATAAATAAACAATTATCACCTATTGTTGTAATACCACCACCATGTTCGGTGCCAGGATTTATTGTAACATATTCTCTAATTTTATTTTTTTTTCCTATTATTAATTTTGTTTTTTCTCCTTTAAACTTTAAATCTTGAGGATTGCTACCTATAGAAGCAAAAGAATAAATTTCACATTCGTCTGATATTGAAGTATCACCGGTTATATTTACATGAGATAATATTTTTACATTTTTTCCAATTTTTACCTCTTTGCCAATAATACTAAATGGACCAACTTCTACTGAAGAATCTAATTTAGAATTTTTATCAACAATTGCTTTATCGCTTATCATCAATCATTTCTGTCAACTATAGTTGCCATCCACTCAGAGTCTGCCATAATTTTATCATTAACCATTGCAACACCTGTATACTTCCAAACTTTTCCTTTGGATCTTATAGCTTCTACTTTAAGTTTTAGTTCGCAATCTGGCATTACAGGATTTCGAAATCTGGCGTTATTAACTGTCATCAAATAAACTAATTTATTTTTAACAATAGCAGGATCTAAACTATAAGCAGTTAATGCAGCAGCGCTTTGGCCAAAGGCCTCTACGATTAAAACACCTGGCATCACAGGTTGTCCTGGAAAATGTCCGTTAAAGAAAAAATCTGTTTTTTTAATACTCATAACTCCTGTTGCAGAAATCATTGGAACAATATCTATTAATTTGTCGATTAATAAAAATGGCTTTCTATGAGGTATTAAACCTTCTATTTCATCTTTATTAATTTCTTTTTTTAAATTCATTATTTCTTATCGGTTAAAAAATCTCTTATACTTTTAGCTGGATAGCCCATCACGACTTGATTGTCCTTAATATCAGCAATAACACCACTTTTTCCACCAATTTTAACATTATTCCCTATAGATAAATGACCAGATATTCCAGTTTGCCCTCCTATTTTAACATCACTTCCTATTATTGTGCTACCAGCTATTCCTGATTGTGCTGCTATCATACAAAAGTTTCCAATTTTAACATTGTGAGCAATTTGAACTTGATTATCAATAGAAGTAAATTCACCAATCACAGTGTCGGTCAATGAACCTCTATCAATCGTACAAAAAGAACCTATTTGAACATTATTTTCGACAATCACTCTTCCTATGTGAGGAAATTTTACTCTTTTCTTTTTTTCAAAATTAAAACCAAAACCTGTTTGACCAAGTAATGTTCCAGACTTGATAATTACATTATCGCCCAATAACGAATTCTCAATGATGACATTAGATCCGATAATACAATTTTTTCCAATATGAACATTTGATTTAATAATAACATTATTTCCTATTTTTGTATTATTGCCAATCTTTGCACTTTTATCGATTAAAGAGTTATCACCTATAATAATATTTTTTTTTAGAAGATTATTTTTGCTTGAAATATTAATTTTTTCATTATCAAAGCAAGATTCAGGGTAAAAAATAGAAACAATTTTATAAAAATCAATTAACGGATTTTTTGAAATAACTGGAATAACATTTTTGTTTAAATATTTTATATTATTTTCACTAACAATGCACACTGAGGCTTTGCAATATTTAGCATCTTTTTCATAATTTAAATT
>JABMMX010000088.1 GCA_013205435.1 Deltaproteobacteria bacterium | reverse complement strand
TGTGCGCCGACGGTGTAGAGCACGCGGTCGTAGCAGGCGAGCAGCTCGTTGCGGGTTACATCACGGCCCACAGTGACATTGCCGAGGAAGCGGAAGCGCGGGTCGGCGGCGGTCTTTTCGAAGGTGCGGGTGACGCTCTTAATCTTGGCATGATCCGGCGCGACGCCGAAGCGGACGAGGCCGAAGGGCGTTGGCAGGGCATCGAAGAGGTCGACCGTCACCCGGGTAGCGGACTGGCCGAGCAGCGCGGCGGCCGCGAAGAAGCCGGCGGGGCCTGCGCCGATGATGGCGATACGGAGGGGAAAGGCGGCAGTCTCAGACATCGGGATACAACTCGAAGAGGGTCAGTGCGTCGCACCGCCGACTAGCCCAGCAGCCCCGCTCTCTGCAATCCGAACCTCGCCGTGACCTGCCTTCCGCGCGAAGATTTGCGCGACCCCCCGCGGCCCGTTAGTTCGCCCCACCATGAGAAGACGCACCCCTGAATTGAACCGCATGAGATTCCTCGCCACCGCTGTCCGCGGCACCGAGAGAATCCTCATGGAAGAACTCATCGAACTCGGCTTTGAGGCACCGACCATGGTGCCCGGAGGCGTGGTCTTCGCCGGCACCATCGCAGATGGCATGCGCGCCTGCCTCTGGCTCCGCACCGCCCAGCGCGTGATGGCGCTCATCGGCAAGGAGGTCATCCGCGCCCAGAGCCAGCTTTACGATACGGTCCGCTCGCTGCCGCTGCTCGACTGGTTCACCGCCGACGCCACCATCTCGGTCCAGGTGCAGGGCGGTCGCGAACTCTTCGCAGACAGCCGCTACGCCGCGCTCGTCATCAAGGATGCCGTGGTCGACACGGTCCGCCAAGCCTACGGCCGCCGCCCCAACGTCGACAAAGACGACGCAGACCTGCAGCTGGTGGTGCTGGCTGACGGCGACACCTTCCGCTTCCTCATCGGCCTCAACGGGGCGCCGCTCGCCTTCCGTGGCTACCGGCGGAAGGATGTGGAGGCGCCCATCCGTGAGAGCCTCGCAGCAGCCCTGATCCGCTACTCCGAGTGGGACCGTAAGTCGCCCTTCTGCGACCCGATGTGCGGCTCCGGCACCCTGCTCGTCGAGGCCGGCTGGATGGCCACCGACACCGCGCCCGGCATTCTCCGCGGCTTCGGCTTTCAGCAGTGGCCCTTCTTCGCCGCCGAGCTTGAGCCGACCTGGAAGGAGCTCCGCGACGAGGCCTTGCAGCGCCGCCTGCCCGCCGTGCGTGGCATTATCCTCGGCTGCGACATCGACCGCAAGGCGGTGGAGTCGAGCCGCAGCCATCTGGCGGCAACCGGGCTCGTACAGAGCGTCGTGCTCCGCGAGTCGAATGCGCATGAGCTGGAGCCCTTCCGCAAGCAGGGCTGGATCGTCACCAACCCTCCCTACGGAGAGCGCATCGGCGGCGGCGTCGAGGAGGCGGGCGCCAACCTCGTCGGCTTCATGGACCGGGTCTCGACCTTCTACGAGCACACCGTCGCGATGGTCATGGATCGCGGGCTGCAGGAGCACTACATCGCCCGCAAACCCCGCAAGTCGCTCGGTACCTTCAACGGTCCTATCGCGACCCGCTTCCTGGTCTTCAGGAACCGGCCCGCGCCGTCCACGGAGGAACCCAGCCTCCCAGATCAGCCTCCAGCGCAAGAGCCACCGACATCGTAAGATGGTCAGTGCAGGGCTGCCCGACGACCTGAACGCCGAGCGGCAAACCTTGGCGGTCGAGGCCGAGCGGCACCTGCGTCACGGGTAGCTCCAGCGCGTTCCAGATGGCCGTGTAGGAGAAGTCGATGGGGGTCAGCAGCGGCATGCCGTGGCGGGGAGCCGTGCGGGTGAAGGGCGGGAAGAGCATGACACCACGGTCGCCCATCAGCTTCGCGAACTCGTCCCGCATCCGCGCGGTCTCGTCGTAGAGCTTGGTCACATCTGCGGGCGCAACGCCCGGGAGCCCCTCGACCAGCGCGAGCATGATGGCGGGGAGCGTGTGAGGCGACTGGCCTACGCACCAGAGCAGCAGCTGCTTGACGGCGCTGAGCGGCGCACCGTTTCCGAGCAGGTCTGCGAAGCTGTGCTCGGCGTTGGCTGACATCAGCCCCGACCAGAGCACCAGGGTGCGGCGAAGCGAGCGGGGCGCAGCCGTCACGACCGTCGCTCCGCGCGCCTCAAGTGCGCGCGCTGCGCTTTGCATGCCTGCGCGGAGTTCGGCGCTCACGCGTCGCAGTCCGTTACCCTGGATAACGACGACTTGCAGCCCTTCGATCTGCTGCAGGGAGGGCGGAAGAAGCGGTAGCGCGCGGGTGGTCGCATCGATGCCGTCCGGCCCTGCAGCGAGGCGCACGAGTGGGTAGAGGTCTTCTGCGCGGCGGCAGATGGGGCCCGTGCCAAGCAGACGAAGCGCGGCCCCTTCGGCAATCGGATACTGCCCCGAGTTGGGCACCAGCCCGGGCGTCGGCTTGTGGCCGAAGACGCCGTTGAAGAAGGCCGGCATCCGGATGGAGCCACCGATATCGGCGCCGAGCCCGAAGGGCGACGCGCCCGAGCCCACAATCGCACCCTCGCCGCCTGAGCTGCCGCCGACGATGCGTGCCCGATTGTAGGGGTTGTTGCTCCGGCCGTAGACGCGGTTGTTCGACTCCATCCACATGTTGAGTTCGGAGGTGTTGGTCACGCCGAGCGGGATGGCGCCCGCAGCGCGCCAGCGCGCCACCACCGTCGCATCGCCCGTGGAGCGCATCGCTCGGCGCGCAACGAGACCCGCGGCCTGCGGCATGCCGGTGAGTTCGAACGACTCCTTGATGGTGCAAGGGACGCCGAGCAGCGGTGGAAGGTCTTCCTCGCCGGCGGCAACCCTGGCGTCTGCTGCAACGGCCTCTGCGCGGGCCTCCGCGAACCGCTCCGCCACAACTGCGTTGAGGGACGGATTGACGTTCTCGATGGCCTGGATGTGTGCATCGACCACCGCCACCGCACTCGTCTCACGGGTGCGGATACGTTCGGCAAGACGGGTCGCCGAGTCGAGGAGAAGGGGGCTATTCATGCGCTCTCTTGCGGGGTGTCCGAGGCGGGCTCGCCCTGCGGTCCGAGCGCGATGCGGATGCGCTCCCGGGTCTCCTGCATGAGGGCCTCGGTCGATTCGAACTGCTCCGGTCGGAGCATCTCGAGGATTTCAATCTCGATCGCAATGCGCTCGGAAGCCGCGATGGAGTTGGAGTCCTTGCGGGCGATCAGGTGGCTACCTCGGATGACCACGGGCACAAGCGGCAGACCCGTCTCACGTGAGAGCGAGAAGGCGCCATGCTTGAACGTGCGAAGCCGTCCATCTTCCGACCGGGTTCCCTCCGCGAAGAGAAAGACCGATGTGCCTCGAAGCAGCACCCGCTTGGCCTCCGCCATGAGCCGCTCGGCGCTTTGCTTGTCGCCCCGCTTGACGGGCAAAAAGCCTGCCAGGTACAGTGTCCAACCGAGCACCGGCACCTGAAAGAGGCTCAACTTGGCGACCGCAACAAAGGGGTGGTCGACGTAGAACATGAGCACCGCATCGGCCATGGAGGCATGGTTCGAGGCGAAGACGTAGGTCTGTTTCGGGTCAAGCCGTTCGAGCCCCGTGACCTTCACCGTCCAGCCCGGCACGATGTTGATGTAGGAGCGCCCATGCCAGCCGACCATGTTGAGGATGGTACGACGGTTTGCATCGAAGGGGGCCGTCACAATCCGGACGGTCAGCACTGCGATGAAAAAGAGGAACATCGTGATGCAGAAGTAGACCCAGTAGAGCACCGAGCCGAGCAGGATCTTCAACTTTGACATCTTGCCTCCGCGCGCCGGAGGCCGGGAGAGCGGCTCATGCCAGCCGCCCCGCTTTGGCTTCCTGCATCCACTTCCGGAACTCGTCCTCGATGACCTTGATGGCGGTACCCTTGAGCGGGCGGAGCAGGAAGGGGACGTCGAGGTCTATCTGCATCGCACCCGGCCGCAGCTTTACCCCGCCCTTAAGCGTAAGCCCCTTGGCAGAGAAGGCGATGCCGACCTCGTCGCTCCCCTTCCATGTGTAGGTGGGGTGGTAGTCGGGGAAGCGGGCTGCGTAGCCCTCGAGCGCCTTCTCGAGGCAGCGCTTGGCAAGCTCGGGGCTCAGATCGTGAGAGAGGCTGTGTTCGATTGCCATCTGTGACTCCTGCCTACTGCTGCTCGCGCTGCGCAGCCGCCCTGACCTTCGCTGCCCGCGACCGCATGCGCATGTTGATGAACTCCATCAGCAGCGCAAAGCCCATCGCGACATAGGTGTAACCCTTCGGCACATGCAGCCCCGTTCCCTCCATCAGCAGCGTACCGCCGATGAGGACAAGGAAGGAGAGTGCAAGCACTCGGACGCTCGGGTGGCGCTGCACAAACTCGCCCACCGGGCCGACGAAGAAGACCATCGCGACCATCGACAGCAACATGGCCAGCACCATGATGCCGATGTGATCGACCATCCCGACGGCCGTCACCACCGAGTCGATGGAGAAGACGAGGTCGATGAGCATGATCTGAAAGATCACGCCTGCAAAGGCCGACTTCGCGGCGCGCCCCGCCCGTGCGTTCTCGAGGTCGCCCATCGCCGGCGCCACTGTCTCAGGTTGGTGCTCCGCCGGCCGCTCCACATTCTCGTAGATCTCGTGTGTCGCCTTGTAGATGAGGAAGAGGCCGCCTCCGACAAGGATGAGCTCCTTGCCGTTCCAAGTCCGCCCCAACTCAAACAGCGGCTCGGTAAGTCGCATCACCCATGAGATGGAGAAGAGCAGCGCCAGCCGCGACAGCAGCGCCGCCGCCAATCCAAGCTGGCGGGCCCGCTCCTGCTGCGAAGCCGGCAGCTTCGACGCCAAGATGGTAATGAATACGATGTTGTCGATGCCCAGCACCAGCTCCATGCCGGTGAGAACGAGCAGCGAGACGAGCGAAGCGGAGTCGAGCGGAAATCCTAAATCCATGATGCCACGTGCGAGTGAGTGAGCGCCCCCACTAGCAGAGGCTGAGCGGCGCGACGAGTGGCTTGCTTGACCCGCGAGGGTGCCAGTGCTTGATTCGCGCTGCGACCTACGCGGCGCGACGGAGGTGTGGATGAAAGGTCTGGAAGCGTTGGTGAACCGCTATGTTCTCCTCTCGTTGCGGCGGCCTTGGCTGCTCATCGCAGTTTACTCCGTCATCACCGTCGCCTCGCTCCTTCTCGCCACCCGCCTGAAGCTCGAGACCGACCTCAAAGACCTGCTCCCCGCCGATGCACCCTCCGTGGTCGCACTCGATGAGGCCCGCGCCCGCCAGGGCTCCAGCGACAAATTTGTCATCGCCGTCGACTCGCCCGATCCGCTCAAGACCCTCGCCTTCATCGATGCCCTTGCCGCCGAACTCGACGGCTGGGAGGCGGCTGAGTCCATCGAGTTCAAGCAGGACAGGCAGTTCCTCCTCGACCATGCACTCCTCTTCCTCCCCGTAGAGGACCTCGGCCGGATCAAGGGCAACCTGCAGCGCATGGTCCGCAAGAAGCTGGCCGAGAAGAACCCGCTTTTCATCGATTTCGAAGAGGACGACGACGGCTCCGGCACCGCGGAGGCCATCGAAGAGGTCAACTGGCGCGACCCCTTCTCCTGGATCGACCGGCTCTCACTTGCCGAACTCGGCGTAACCGACGCGCAGATCAACGAGGGCGTCGTCGCCTTCGACGAGGCCGTCGGAGAGCCGGACGGCTCGGCTGTCGAAGCACTACCCGAGGCCAGTGGCGAGGCACTCGTCAAGGCTGAGGCCGAGGCCGCCGCCAAGCACCAGGAGGCGGCCTCATCGCTCCGCAAACTGCCTAAAAAGTATCGCGACTACTTGGTCGCACGAGGCGGCGAGGTGGCTGTCCTCACCGCCCGCATGAAGGGCCGCAGCACCGACACCGCCTACGCCAAGCAGGTCTTCGAGCGGGGCCAGAAGGCCATCAACAAACTCGACCCCAAGTCATTCCATCCGCAGATGCGCGCCCTCGTCGTTGGCCCCTATGGCGACTACCGGCAGGTGAAGCAGATCTCCAACGACGCCTCCTCCGCAACGACCCTCTCCGTCGTGCTCGTGCTGGCCCTGCTCGTCCTCTTCTTCCGCAATCTCCGCTCTATCCCCATCATCATGCCTGCGCTCTTCGTCGGGCAGGCCTGGACCTTTGGCATCATAGCAATCACCTACGGCCGCTTGAACATCCTCACCGCCTTCGTCTTCGCCATGCTCGTCGGCATGGGCATCGACTTCGCCATCCATGTCTACGGTCGCTCGCTCGAGAAGTTCAACGAGGGCCATAGCTGGGAAGAGGCCATCTTCGACGCGATCTGGAAGACGGGGCGCGCCCTCGTATCGGCTTGGCTCACCACCGTCGTCGCGCTCGCCATGCTCATCTTCGCCCATTTTGAGGGCTTCCGTGAGTTCGGCGTCGTCTGCACCCTCGGCATCACTGTCTGCCTCGTGACCACCTTCCTCATCATCCCGCCGCTCATTGGCGCGACCGAGCGGGTTAGCCTCGCAAAGCGCCGCCCGCCTGCCCCAGACTCCGCGATGCCGCCCGCCAAGAGTCGCTGGCTTCTCCGGCTCTCCTCCGCGGTCTTCCTCCTGCTCGCACTCTGGGGTGCCTACGCCTCCCGCGAGGTTGGCTTCGAATACAACCTGCGCAAACTCGAGGGCAGCAAGCCCACCCAGGGCATCAAGTATGGCGCCGCACTCGGCTCGGGGAAGAGCTCCACACCCGCCATCATCCTTGGCCATTCCGAAGCGCAGATGCGCGAGGTGCACAAGCTGCTCCGCAGCAGGCTCCGTGCCGGTGACTCCAGGCTCACCTCCTTCCTGACCGTCGAGACCTTCCTGCCCTCCGACATGGACGCCCGCCTTGGGGTGATCGACGAGATCCACGACATCCTCAACAAGAAGGCACTCAAGCGGCTCGAGGGGCGCGAAGGCGAGGCTGTCTCCGCGCTGCTCGAACTCACAGAGGTGGAGCCCTTCAAGGCCGCCGACCTGCCTGAGTGGGTCCGGCGCTCGCTCACGGAGAAAGATGGCTCCTTCGGCCACATCGGACTCCTCTACGGAACCTACCGTGCCGCCGACTCAAAGGATGTCGCCGAGTTCCAAAAACTCTACGGCTCCATCCCCACCTCGATGGGTGATGTGAAGGTCTCCACCAGCGGCTTCATCCTCTCCGATGTTGTTCGCTACGTGCAGGCCGACGGCAAGAAGCTGCTCTGGCTTGTCATGCTAAGCCTCGTCGTCATCCTGCTGCTCGACTTCCGCGACCTCTTTGCCACCGTGGTCTGCCTGGCCTGCCTCGTCGCAGGCATCTTGATCACGCTCGGCGTCATGTGGGCCTACGACCTCAAGGTCGGGCTCTTCAACATGGTCGTGTTGCCCACGGCGCTGGGTATCGGCATAGATGGCGCCACCCATATCTATCACCGGTTCAAAGAGGAGGGCCCGGACCGCATCTGGTTCATCCTCAAGACCACCGGCAACTCGGTCATCGCAGCCGCGCTCACCACGGTTGCGGGCTTCATCGGCCTCGCCTTCGTTGACCACGCTGGCATCCGCTCGCTCGGCCAACTCGCAGTCATCAGCATCACCGTCTGCATGGCCGCGGCCATCGGCATCCTGCCGGGGCTCCTCACCTTCTCCAAGTATCGGCCGCCGGGCGCCGAGGGTGAGCCGAAGCCTGATGAGGTTGAGCCGAAGGGCGCGGAGACGGAGCCGGCAGCGTAGGGCAGGTCGCAGCCGCGCGGCGCCCGTCTACCCGCTAGATAAAGAGCGTGTCGAGCACGCCCTGCAGGACATCGTCGCTGGCGAAGCTGATCTGGATGGTGCCGGAGCCGTCCGCGTTCGACACGAGCACTACCTTGGTGCCCAGATGCTGCATCAGCCGCCTCTGAACGTCTCGAAGGGCAGGGCGGAGCTCGGGCGCTTCGGTCCGCTTTTTCTTCGGCGTCGGCGGCTTGCTGGGGTCGTCCTCAGGCTCGAGGGTGGGGCCAATGTCGCGGCCCTCTCGGAGCGCCCGGGCGAGCTCCTCCGCGGCACGAACGGAGAGCCCTTCGGTCACGATGCGCTCGGCGAGCAGCCCGTGCAGGGCCTCACCGACCGACAGGATTGCCCGTGCATGCCCTGCGCTGATCGCCCCCTCAGCCACAAGGTTGAGGATGGCAGCAGGCAGTTTGAGCAGGCGCACCGCATTGGCGACGGTGGGCCGACTCTTGCCCACGCGGTCGGCCACCTGCTCCTGCGTCATGCTGTAGGCCGTCATGAGACGATGGTATGCGTCGGCCTCTTCCAGCGGGTCGAGGTCGCGCCGCTGCACATTCTCCACCAGCGCCAGCAGAAAGGCATCTGCATCGGCAGCCTCGTGCACCACGACGGGAACATGGGTGAGCCCCGCCAGCTTGCTTGCACGGAGCCTGCGCTCGCCCGCGATGAGGCTGTACCGTCCATCCGGCAAGGTGCGAACGACCAGCGGCTGGATGATCCCTGACTCAACGATCGATGCAGCGAGTTCGCGGATGCCGTCATCGTCAAAGCGGATGCGCGGCTGGTTGAGCATGGCGTCGATCAGCTCGACGGAGACATCAATGACCGCGCGTCGTAACTTCTCGGCGTCGGCAGCCGCGGCGGCCTCGGCAGGCGTCGGCTCCACGATGGCGGGCGGCACAGGCGGGCCACCCTGCGGAATCAGCGAGCCGAGGCCACGCCCCAAGCCCTTGCGGACCGGCAGTTTGGAGGCGCCGCTCACGACCCCTCCTCGTTGCGGTTGCGCTCCACGAACTCCTTCGCAAGCGCCATGTAGTTCCGGGCACCGCGCGAATCGATGTCGTAGGTGATGATGGGTGTGCCGTGCGACGGCGACTCGCTGAGCCGCACATTCCGTTGGATGACCGTCTGGTAGGTGTGGGCGGGGAAGTGGGAGCGAACCTCGTCCTCAACCTGCCGCGACAGGTTGTTTCGGGCATCGTGCATCGTGATGAGCATGCCCTCAATCCGAAGCCCGGGGTTGAGCGACTTCTTGAGCATCTCTATCGTCTCGAGAAGGCGAGCGAGACCCTCGAGCGCGTAGTACTCGGCCTGAATCGGGATGAGCACGGTGTTGGCAGCGCAGAGCGCGTTGAGCGTGATGAGGCTCAGCGACGGCGGGCAGTCGAGCACGATGAAGTCGTAGTCATCCACCACATCGGCGAGCGAATCGCGCAGGATGTGCTCTCGGTTGTCTTCACCGACGAGCTCGATCTCGGCCGCCGCAAGGTCGGTCTTGGCCGCGATGAGATCCAGCATGGGCACGGTCGTGCCGACGATAGCGTCTCGCGCAGAGACCCTTCCGGCGAGCACATCGTAGACCGAGTGCTCGACAGCATCGCGCTCGCAACCCACGCCCGAACTCGCGTTGCCCTGCGGGTCGAAGTCGACCAGCAGCGTGCGAAAGTGGAGCGCCGCAAGGCAGGCTCCGAGGTTGACCGCGGTGGTCGTCTTGCCGACACCGCCCTTCTGGTTGGCGATTGCGATGGTCTTGCCCATGCTCTCCGGATAGCACACAAGGCCGGTTGGTCAACTACGCAGCGCGCCCCCGAACCGGCTGGCTTCTGCACGAAACCGCGCCGCAGCGACGAATGGTTGACCGTCCCGCCCCCTCATCTTAGGAGGGCGCCCCTCTCCCCCTGCAAGCGAGCAACCGAATGCGCTCCCCCCTCCATCTTGGACTGCCCTGCCTCTTTGCTCTGACCCTGCTCTCCGCGGGTTGTCAGAACACGCCGAGCAAGCTTGAAAAGTGGGCCAACACCGAGAATTCGGAAGAACTCTACAAGACGGTTCTGCTCGACCCCAAGTCGAACGATGAACTCCGGAAGATCGCGCTCTTCCATCTTGTCGATCAGGCCGACTACTCGGCAGCGATGCTGATGGGCGGCGGCTTCCTCAAGGAGATGCCTGAGGCCACGCGCAGTCGTGCTATCAGCGATGCGCTTCCCCGCATCAAGGCTGAACTTCTCGACAAGGAGGGCTCTAAGCGCATCAAGGCGCGCGACCTCCTCTACCAGATCCGTCTCGCCGTGACCGATGCCCCCACCAAGGAGGCCATCGACGTGCTGCTCCTCGAGTGGGTTGCGAAGTCCTGGAACCCTCAGTCTGAGGTCGGCACGGTCGCCTTCCGCGACATCGCGGGAATCCTCGGC
>JABMMX010000087.1 GCA_013205435.1 Deltaproteobacteria bacterium | reverse complement strand
GCGATGCCCGAGCCAGCCCACCCGGTCGAGCCCGCCCACCCGGTCGAGCCAGCCCACCCGGTCGAGCCAGCCCACCCGGTCGAGCCCGCCCACGCCGCCGAACTTCCGCCAGCCGCGGCCCAGCCCCCCGACCTGCTCGCCCCCCGACCCGCCCCCCAAGGCACCGTCGCCTACAGCCCGGCGGGCAGCTCCGACACATCAGGTGAGGCATGACCGCCGAGCCCGCCCGCTCCATCCAGAGCTCGCTGCTTGAGCATCTCCTCGAACTTCAGAAGCGGCTCAAGCACGGCCTGCTCGGTGCGGCCCTCTGCATCGGTGTCGCCTGGTTCTTTCACGAACAGCTCTTCGCCTGGATCATGGAGCCCTACGTCGACGCCACCGTCGCTCGCAAACTCGCCAACGCAGGCACGCTCGCCTACCGCGGCCTCGCCGAGGCCTTCGTTGTCTACTTCAAGGTTGCGCTGATCGTCGGCGGCCTTGCCTCTGTGCCCTGGCTCCTCTTCCAAGCCTGGCTCTTCATCGCGCCCGGCCTCTACAAGCGGGAGCGGCAGCTCGTCCTGCCCTTCATCCTCTCCACAATCGTCTGCTTCGGAGCGGGCATCCTCTTCGCCCGCTACGTGCTGCTCACGACCGCGGTCGATATGCTGCTCGGCGTCGCAGCCAAGAACCTCGTGCCGATGATCATGATGGAGGAGTACTTCTCCTTCGCGGCCGCCTCGATGCTCCTCATGGGGCTGGTCTTCGAGACCCCGGTCTTCATCTCCTTCCTAGCCATGATCGGCCTGGTGAAGTTCGCCTCGCTCATCAAACACTGGCGCTACGCTGTCGTCGGCGCCTTCATCATCGGCGCCCTCTTCCCCTCGCCCGACATCTTCACCCAGCTCCTCATCGCGGGCCCCCTCGTCGTCCTCTACTTCATCTCTGCGGGCGTGGTTTGGCTCATCGAGCGCTCCCGCCTCGCAAAGTTAGAAGAGGAGAGCTGATGCGTCCGCACCTGCTCATCGCGCTGCTGCCCCTGCTCTGCGCCTGCGCCAGCGCAGCTCCGCTCGTGAAGCGGGCAGAGCCGCTCGTGGCCCCCGGCTGCATCCCTGCAGGCTGGGAGAAGCCGCCCGAGAAGGTTGGTCAGACGCCAGGCCCGTCGCGCCAGGCCCCCGCCTCGGCCCTGCTCCCCTTCGAGGGCTCCGGCAGCGAGGGTTCAGGGCTCCGCTCCGAGCTCGCCCCGAAGCTTGGCTGCCGCTGACCTAGTTCGGTGGGCTGCAGCTGCCGTCGATGCCCCGCGCGTCGATACCGAAGAAGGGTTCGAAGCAGAGGTTGGTGTCGATCGTCGGCGCGAGCGTCAGCTCCGTTGAAAAGACCAGCGCAGGGTCGAGCACCCACTGGCCCGACTCAGACAGCTCCCGCGTGTGCGACAGGATGAAGGGCATGTCGCCGAAGCTCCCGCCTGCGTTGGCACTCGAAAGCGCCGTCGGAACGCTCGTCCCATCTCCAGGCCGCGTCGTCGCGCCCACAGCAGGCGCAACATAGCTGTCGCGTCCTCCGAACAGACCGTCTTCCGCAATCGAGGCCCGCCGCGCCCAGAGCGCCTCCACCGCCGGCACCAGCGCATAGGTGAGCGCCGACGGCGGCCCATCACCCAGCCGCTGCCCAGTCGCCCCTGCCCGTGCGATGACCCCCGTCGTACCCGCGCTGAAGGGCGCCGTTGCACCCGTCGCTGGCGCGCAGGCCGAGGCCGATACACCGGCGTTCGGCAGGCAGACACCATGCCGCCCCGACTCCACAAACAGGCTCGGATGGCGGCCACCCTCCAGCGAAGCCAACCGGCCATCCACCGTCGATGCGCCGTTGCCCACGCTCGTGCCGGCCGGGTAGAGCGCAGCCTCCGCAGCAAACAGCGAGTAGACCTCGTGATAGATGGTCGACATCGCCACGAAGTAGCCGAGCCGATCGACGCTCTTGCCCACGATCACCTGCGCAAAGACCCAGTCGTGCTCCGCCACCGCCGTGGGGTTGAGCTGCACCCGCGGATAGTAGAGCCAGTAGCCCATAAAGTAGTGGCTCCGCGACTCCGTTACCGTCCAGTAGACGGCCGCCCGGTTGGTTCCGTTGCTGTTCACGAAGTTGTTCGCGGCGTTGGCGTCGCCATCAAAATCCACCGTGGTCGGTAGGTCGACCGCTGCCGTCTTGACCTCCTGATAGAGCACCGGCGCATAGGCCTCCGCCAGCTCCGCGTAGAAGGCCGACGGCGCCGCCGCAGTCGCAAACCCAAAGGTGCGCGGCGTCTCCAGCATCTGCCCATCCAGCGCCTGTAGCCGGTCCGACAGCCGTACCTCGTAGGGCGTGCTGGGCTTGAAGAGCGGCGCGCTCTCGGTGCCCGAAAGCACGAGCGTGTCGGTCGCCGCATCGTAGAAGAGCTGCCGCTCCAAAATGGCGCCAGCGTAGTCCGTCACCCGCACCGTCGTCGGCGTGAACCGGATCTCGTTCATCGGCTGGTTGAAGTCGATGAGCACCTGCGCGTCGAGCGCCACGCCCACCGCGCCGTCAGCCGGCGTCGTCACATAATCGAGCGGGATGGTCGCGCCGCTGCCGCTCCCATCCTCTGTCGTGTCAGCCGCGCCAGAGCCGGCGTCGCTCTCTGCCGTATCTGTCTCAGTATCCGTCGCAGTGTCGGTTGCATCCGAGCCGGCGTCACCGCTCGCCTCGCCGCTCCCGCCGCCCGCCGCGCACGCGCCGGCAGCGCAGCCAGCACCCGACGGACAATCTCGATCCGTCTGGCAGGCCGTCACCACGCAGGCGCCGTCTGCGCAAACCTGCGGCGCCTCGCACTGCGCGGAACTCACGCATCCGCGCTCCGGCGAATCGCTCGTCGTAGAGGCGCATCCCGCCAACCAAAGCACCACCCCGAAGACTGCCCAACTGCTCCGATTCGGCATGCTCACCACCTGCGTTCCGGCGACCTGCGCTGCTCGATTGGAAACCGCCCCTCGATAGGCTAGCCTCACGCTCGCAGCTCGGCCGTTCCTAGCCGAGTTCAAGGCGCCGGTGCAACCGACGCGGGAGCTCTTCGTGTCCTACTTCCACCGCCTGATCGCGCTCCGGCATGTGCAATCCACGCGTGGCACACTGCTCGCCGCGCCCACCTGGCTCGCCATCGCCTCTGTCGCCGTCGGGCTCGCCGCCTTTGTCACGCTGCTCTCGGTCGGCGGCGGCTTCATCGAGGCCTTCCGCAGCAGCGTTCTGGGTGTCAATCCGCACGTCGTTGTCACCAAGTATGGCATGCTCTTCCCGGAGTATCGCCAGGTAGAAGAAGCCCTTCTCAAGGTCGAAGGCGTAGAGTCTGCCGCCCCCTTCGTCCTCCACGAGATGCTCGTCACCCGCGTGGGCAGCCGCGCCCGCCCCGGTGGCCTCATCAAGGGCGTCGACGTCGACACCATCGCCCGTACGCCGCAGCTCGCCGCCATTTTTCGCACCGGCGCGGCAAAGGACCTCCTCCACGCTACAGCCGGCGCCATCGACCCTGCTACCGGTATGGTCACCGCGAGCGGCTCCGGCGAGATCCCGCTCGCCATCGGCTACGTCATGGCGGAGCGGCTCAAGGTCGTCGTCGGAGATGCCGTCACCCTCGTCAGTCCGCTGCGTGGCATCGCCGCCATGGGCATGGAAGAGGCAGCCGCCATCCCTGCCAGCGTCCGCGGCCGCATCGTCGGCATCCTCGACACCGGCTTCTACGACTACGACAACCGCCTCGTCCTCGCCGACTACCGCGCCATCCAGCCCCTCTTCGGCCGCGGCGATGTCGTCACCGGCGTCGACATCCGGCTCCAAGATCCCGAGCTTGCAGCCGCGCTCGTACCCGCCATCGAAGCCGTCCTGCCCACCGGCCGCTTCCGCGCCACCGACTGGCGCATGCTCAACAAGAACCTCTTCCAGTCCCTCAACCAGCAGCGGCTCTGGCTCTCGCTCGTCATGGGCATCGTGCTGCTCGTCGCCGCCTCCGTTATCCTCGTCGTCCTCGTCATGATCGTCCTCCGCAAGCGCACCCAGATCGGCATCCTCCGCTCCATGGGCGCCTCACGCCGCGACATCCTCACCATCTTCCTCCTCGAAGGCGCACTCATCGGCGCCATCGGGATCGCCATCGGCCTCCTCCTCGGCCTGCTCGCCTGTGCGATCGTCGCCCGAATCGACTTCGGCCTCGAGTATGAGGTCTACCGCATCAAAACCCTGCCCATCGCAGCCCACCCCATCGAGTTCGGTATCGCCGCGCTCGTCGCCATGTTCCTCACACTCCTCGCCACGCTGCCAGCTGCCTGGCGCGCCTCCACCGTGCGGCCCGTCGACGCACTTCGCGGCGCAGAGTAGGGCGATTTCTTGCCTCGCGCCCGCCTCTGCGACCATCCTGTGAAGGCATCCCTCCTCTCCCTCGGCTCGCGCATGCATTCCTCTCTCCGGCGCTCGCTTCGCCTCGCACTCGCAGCCCTCCTGCTCTTCGTTGCAGCCTGCGGTGGCCCGGCTGCCGAAGACACCGCCGAAGCCTCGCGGCAGAGCGACTTTCACTACCAGCTCTCCCTCGGCCACTACCGCGCCAGAGAGGTCCCCCATGCCATCGAGGAGCTCTCGGAGGCCATCCGGCTCTACCCCGCAAATCCCGATGCCCACTTCATGCTCGGCTTCATCTTCCAAGGCCGGCAGGAATACACCCGCGCCATCGTAGAGTATCGCCGCGCCCTCGAACTCCGGCCGGGCTGGTTCGAGGTCCGAAACAACCTCGGAAGCATCTACCTCGCCACCGCCGACTGGCAGCAGGCCATCGACATCTTTGGCCCACTCACCGACGAGCCCACCTACCGAACCCCCGGCAACGCCCACAACAACCTCGGCTGGGCGCTCTACAAGATGCGGCGGTATGACGAGGCCGCCGAGCACTTCCGCTCCGCCGTCCAGTTCCAACCCGAACTCTGCCAAGGCTACAACAACCAGGGACTCACCTACGAGGCACTCGGCCAGCTCGCCGACGCCCGCAAAGCCTACGAGTCCTGCGCTGCTCGGCCCGGCTGCAAGCGCTACGCCGAGCCCCGCTACCGCCTCGCAAACCTCATGCTCACCAGCGGCGACGTCGAAGGCGCCCTCGCTCAGTTCAAGTCCTGCGCCGAGGCCGAGGTCGGCACCCAGTTCGCAGACAGCTGCCGCGAATATCTCAAGGCAGCCGGCCGCTGAGTCGAGCCAGTCGCCGAAGGCTCAGCCCTGCCGCTCGCTCAGAATCCGGATGCAGCCCGTCAACGCGCGGCAGACCGCTACATCCTTGCCGGCGCCCAAGTCGCCAACCGCCACCACAAAGAGTTGCTCCTGCTCGAGCGTGAAGGGGCGCACGCTCACCCGGTCCATCTGCAGCCCGGGGAGCTGCTCAGAGACACTGTCCAGGAGCCTCGCACGCGAGACCGCATCGAGCGTCCGCGTCAGCAGCGGCGCATAGGCTGCCAGCACCTCCGCCATCTCGGTGTTGCCCGTCGCTACCACCACCAGCCCCTGCTCGTCGCAAAGCGCAAGCGAGGCGAGGGCGTGGGTTGCGGCGATGCGCTCAAGCAGGTGGCTCGCAGCGGTGCGGGCCTGGCTGCTCCGGACTCTGCGGCGTTCTTCGACTTCGGTGCGCATCGGGGCTCCTCGAGGGTTAAGACCCCTACGCGCTAGCCGCCGCTCGACCGCCGACCAAGAAATCGGCGCCCCGCTGCCCTAGTGGCCGTTGCCGCCCTGCTCGTAGGCCGAGTGGTTCCCCGACGCGCTCCGCTCCGCCGCGGTGATGTATTCGGAGCCCACGGTGCAGACCGCGACGCCGATGTTGTCGCCGCCGCCGCCCCGATTTGCCGCCGTTAGGATGTCGAGGCAGACCAGCTCGGGTGTTGGCTCGCGAAGCAGAAGCTGGGTGAGTACCGCCTCCGAAACGCTGTCTGTGTCGCCGAGGTAGTCGGTCACGCCGTCCGTGCAGAGCAGCAGCCTGTCGTCGAGCCGCAGATGTACGAGGTAGCTGTCGAGTGCGAGCTGAGCAGGCACCAGATGACCCTCTTCGTCGAGGTCGAAGGTCCCAACGCAGCGCGCCAGCGTGCCTCCCTGCGGGAGCGTCGCGGCCAGGTGCGCCGGCATGCCATCGGCCACGCTCAACGTCATCAGGTTGTGATCGCGCCCGATGCGCTCCAAGAAACCATCGCGGAAAAGATAACTTCGGCTGTCGCCGATCGAGACCACCAGCGCATCGCTGTTCAGCACAAAGGCCAGCACACAGGTCGCCGCCATCACCTCCTGCGGCTCGCCGCGGAAGGGCGAGAACCGCTCGTCCACGTAGCCCACCACGTCGGCGTTTGCGGTCTGAATCGCCCGCTTCAGCTCTGCCGAAATCCGTTGCCAGTCCCAGCCGCCTTCGTCGGCCTGGTAGCGGCTCCAGACTTCGCGCGCACGGCGCACCACCATCGCCGAGGCGATCTCGCCACTGCCGAAACTCGAGGTCGAGACGCCATCCGACACACAGAGCAGCACCGCGCTCCGAGACGCGTCGACGGCGCAAAAAACAGCGTCCTGGTTCACAGGCTGACGCAGCCGCTTGGTGATACCCGGGTGGGTCTCGCAGGCCGCTGTCAGACGGCACAACTCCGTCGCATGCTCCTCCATCGAAACCGCCCGGACGCACTCCTCCAGCAGCTCCAGCGCCTCCTCCACCGAGCGCGGCCGCTCCGCGGGGTCATAGGCCGCGCAGGCTGCAAAAAACCGACCAAGCCCAAGCGGGAACCCCGGCTCGGCGTCGCGTGGCCAGATCATCGGATGGTAGCCCGACTCGGCACAGGACGGCGGGATCCGCCCCGTGATGACCTCATAGGCAAGCATCGCAAACCCGTAGACGTCGGCTCGCGGCGAAACACGACGGTAGAAACCCGCTTCGTAGAGCTCCGGCGCACTGTAGCCAGCCATCATGCAGGCCACCTCCGTCGGCTCGTGCAGCGGCGTCAGAAACCCCACCCCATCAAAGGCCACTTCTCCGCTCTCATCCAGAAACAGCACCATCTCGCTCGACAGCCCCGTAAGCGCATAACCAAACGCGTTCACCCGGGCCATCGCCAGCGCTACGGGACGCAACCACCGCAACAGCAGCAGCGGCTCCACCTCGTCCGCCTCTGTGGATCGACGAGTCCGAAGCGTCTCGCCCCGCTGCTCGCGGAAGACCAGCAAGGCATGATCGCCATGACGCGTCGAGCCAACCGGCATCAACACCACATCGCGCAGCTGATGCTCGAACGCGCCCACCGACGCTCGCTCCAAGGATACACGCTCCTCTACCCGGTAGCGCTCGCCCTCGGCATCCAGACCGAGCCAGACCCTGCGACGCGGCTCCTGCAACAGCCGCTCCGTCAGCTGCACCGTCAGCGCCGAAAGGGCGGGGCGCTCCTGCGTCCCGATGGGCATCGTAGACTGCTCCGGCGGCTTTACCGCCTCGAAGGCCGCTGTCACCTGCGCCGTCTCCTCGAGCAGCTCGTCCAGTGCACGCAGGCTAGCACTCGAAAAGCCCTGAAGCGTGGCGCTTGGTATCGCCTGCGCCGAGCCGCTCGAACCCGTCATCAGTGTCGCGCTCGACCGGCGCTTCGGCAGTGCAGCGTCGCCCAAGGTCACCACGAGTTGGTCGCCCCGAGACAGCCAACGCGACTCGTCCGACTGTACAGACAGACAGACGCCACAGCAGCGACAGCGAGCCGCCGCCGTCGTCACCGCGCCACACTGAAAGCACCGCTGGGTCCCATGCGTCATGAGTGTCGCGCTTACCCCAATCAAGACCACCATGCCACCTCGATTCGCGCCCGCCCATCTGGTCGCTTCTGTGTCCTTTGCCTTGACACCCGTTTTGCCGCTTCTGTACGCTCTTCGGTGGCGCCCTGACCAACGGGTCTGGGCGCGTCGTCTATTCGCTGTCACGGAAGGGAGCCCATGAGCCGAACCATTCATCCCGACCTGGCTCCCGGCCGGCCGCCTTCGACGACCGCCAGGCCACTCCGATCGTGGTGCAGCGTCGCACTCCTGCTTGTGCTGCTCGGCGGCTGCGGCCCCATCGCCTCCACAGGCCCCATGCTTCAAGCACGAGACCTCGTCGACCTCGCCAAGGCAGCCGGCTCAGCGCAATTTGCCATGTATGAGTTCACCATGGCCCGTGAGTATCTCGCCAAGGCCCGTGAAGAGTGGGCCTACTCCGACTTCCAGAAGGCGCGCGAATACTCCGACCTTGCTGCCGATTTTGCAAAGCGCGCCATGGCGCGCACCAAGCGCGATGCGGTCACCACCCCCACGACGGAGCCTGTCCGTGCTCTGCCTTAACCGCTTCGCCTCCCTCCTGCGCGCCGTCGCCGCTGCGCTCCTCCTCCTCTCCGCCACCGGCTGCGCCACCAGCGACGAGCTCCGCCGCTTCAGCGAGGTCGGCACCAGCGAGGCCCGCCGCCTCCACGAGCCCGCGCTCCGCTGCCGCATCGAGGAGCCCCTCGCCAAGTTCGAGACCCACCTCGCCTTCACCAAGCATGAGATGCAGCGTGGAAAGGTGCTCGATGCCGAGCGCCACATGGCCATCGCCAAGGAGAGCCTGAGCGAGCTGCAGGAGGCCCTCGACCCCCGCCCCGAGTGCTTCAATCCCAACAAGGACTCCGACGGCGACGGCATCAACGACAATACCGACAACTGCCCCACCGTCCCCAACCCCGACCAGCGCGACCT
>JABMMX010000086.1 GCA_013205435.1 Deltaproteobacteria bacterium | reverse complement strand
GTGCTCATGTCCATCCCCCAGTCAATCACATACTCGCTCAAACTCGGCGCTCCAGAAAGTCCCGAGCGGAGTTCGAGTAACGCCGCCCGAAGTTCGCCCAAGGTTCGCACTCGGTACTCCCCTTCGCAAGTCAGGGCTCGCGCAATCGACCGTGTGTCGATTCCTTCTGAAGCTATCCTGGCATCATCCGCCGTCTCTGGAGCGGAGTCAATATCGACGCATCCCGCATTGACGCCCAATACCAAGCATCCGCTGAAAAAGGTTGCGGCCATGGCGACAGCGCGTCTCTGTCTGCAACGCGTCCGACCGTGTTCTGCGAAGTTGAAACCGAGGGAGGGGGAAAGATTTGCCATATCGAGTGCTCCGTCTACTTCGCCGACCGTAACGGACCCAGCGTCGACGATTAATAACACAGTCGGACTACCGGCGCCAGCGTCAGACAGCGTCTGAAGAGGTGGCTGCAAAGGCGACATTCGCGGCGTCCATATGCCATCCCGCCGAGATCTAAACGAGCTGCTATATGCGGATTCGGAACCGAGCTATCTGGCAGTCTGACAAGCGCTTCCACCATTCGCTCAGGCTCAACGCTTTCCGCAAACATCGCCCGAGTGAACGCACGCCATCTTAGCGTCATCGCAGCGATTGGATCCTTCTCGATGGAAAGTGACAGTGCGAATGGACGCTTGTTATGTGCTGTTGCATACTCGCTGAAACCCTCACAGAGGCCTCCCGGCCCTGCGAAAAGGTCGACAACTTGGACGGATTGAACGGGCATGGGGGTTGTTAATGCGCGCGCTTGGCAGATTCGCACTTGTTTCGCGTGCACGTACCCGTATTTACCGCCCCCGAGCGGTTCGCGAACTACACCGCCGTGGCCGGCCCTGTGTTGGCCTCGTTCGGCGGCCAGCCGATCGCACGCGGCGAGCGGTTCGAAGCCTTGGAGGGCAGCGCCGCGGGCCGCCCCTACCTCGTGAAGTTCCCCTCCTACGCTGCCGCCCGCGCCTGCTTCTACTCGGCGGGCTACCAGGAGGCGATTGCGCTCCGCGCCGAGACCGCCTCGTTTGACATCGTGGTGGTCGAAGGGATGCCCGCCTAGGCGCCGCCGTCGCGCAGCACCTTGCTGAGCGGCCGCCCCTTGGCGAGCTCGTCCACCAACTTGTCGAGGATGCGGATGCGGCGCATGAGCGGGTGAGCCACCTCCTCCACCCGGACGCCGCAGACCGTGCCTGTAAGCTGCATCGCGGCCGGCGGGAGCGCTGCGGCATCGAAGAGGGCCTCGAAGGTCGTCTTGGCCTCGAGGTGGGCGGCGAGCGCCGCAGCGTCGAAACCCGTAAGCCAGCCAATCACAGCATCCAGCTCGGCCTGGGTGCGCCCCTTGCGAACCACCTTGTTGAGGTAGAGCGGATAGACCGCCGCAAAGGGCGTCACGGCAAGCCGCGCAGCCGCGCGCTCCTCGTTGGATTCACTCATCCTGCGACGGCGAACCAGCGCCCTTCGTTGTCGCAGAAGGCGAAGTTGCGCATACCGTGGTGGTCGCCCACCTCGGTGGCGTTCACGCCACGCGCCACGAGCCCGGCGCGGGTGGCCTCAAGGTCTGCCGACTGGAAGCAGATGGAGGGCGACGCGAGGTCGAGCTTGTCGGGGTTGTCCTGCATCAGCGCGAGCGGCACGAGCTGGAAACCAAAGGCCTGGTCGGCAAAGTCAACCAGCGGGATGACAAAGCCGGCGGCCTCCTCCCGCTTCTTCTCCACCATGCCCACCTGGTCCACCCAGAAGCGGCTGCATGCCTCAGCATCCGTCACGTAAAGAACCACAAATCCAACCTGCATTTCCTGCTCCTGCTGCAACGCACCCAACGGGTGCCGCCTCTCTTGTGTGCCGCGCCCTTCAGCGCAAACGTGCCTCGACCGCATACTGACGGTCGTTCTCCCAGACGAGAAGTTTGGCGTCGAGACCTGCCTGTTCGAAGGCGCGGATAACCTCTTCCGGCGCAAGCCGCATCGACTCGGGCGGCCCTTCGCCTCCCGCACCCGGCCGCGCCTCTGCAACAACAATGCGACCGCCCTGCCGAAGCGATGCAGCGAGCGCAGCGGCAAACCGTTCGCGCCCCTCGATGTGGTGCCAGACGTTGACCATCACGACCCGGTCCACGGAGGCCTGCTCCAAGCCAGGCGCATCGCCGGATCCCTGCACCGTTCGGACGTTGTTCCAGCCCTCCTTGGTGGCACGTTCACGGACCCAATCGAGCATCGACGGCTCGATGTCTTGCGCGATGACGACCCCGTCGGGACCCACCGCTCTGACCAGGTGGGGGAGCATGTAGCCGGTACCGGTGCCGAGGTCGGTGACGGTCATCCCGGGCGCAATGTCGAGTGCGGCGACCAGCGTCTCGGGCTTCTGCCAGGCGTCGCGCGACGGGTCATCCCAGCGCGTAGCCATGGCGGCCGGGTCGGTGAAGCGGTGGTGGTGACCGCCCGCGTGATGGGCCTGATGGCCACCGTGCGCGCAGGCCGCGGTCGAGACGAGAGCGGCGAGGAGGAGCGGCTTGGTCATGGTGGGTCCGATGGCTGACGGGGGTTGCGGAGCTGCTGCCCGACCGCGCGGCTCGCCTAACGCCCGCTCCCGCTCCCGTCGAGTTGGACCACCACAGGGCGGTCTTCGATGGCGTCGGGGCGGCAGAGCGCGGAGCCGGTCACCCGATTGCAGAGCGAGGGGGTGCCGCCGGGCAGGTCGAGGAAGTAGTCTCGTTCCGCAACGGGCGCGGGGAAGTCGTCGCAGAGCATGTGGCTGCCGTTCGTGAGGGCATCCGCAAGGCCGGCTGTGTTGGAGGCATCATCGCTCCCGGCGCCCCCCACGTTGCTCGCAATCATCAGGTTGGCCGCATGGGCCGCAGCGATGGCCTCGGCGTCGGAGGGGTTGTTGACCTTGGCGAAGACGGCCCAAGGCGCTGCGTACCATTCGTTGTCTGCGCGGGCGAACATCGCCCTGCCCGCGGTGGTGGTGTGGCCGTTGGTGTAGCCGGAGCTGTGCGGGTCATCGACGTCGAGGAGCACGAGGGCGACCCGGCCGCGGGTCTCGCCGAGCGTGGGCCAGCCGGCTTGGTCGATGCGGGCGCGGGGCGAGGCGAAGTCGCCCTGCAGGTCGTCGGGGCTGTAGAGGATGGGGCCGAGCGCGGTGCGGATGGTCTCGTCCAGCAGCGCGTAGTTGGTGATGCGTCGGCCATCGAGCTCGTCCTTCACCTCGATCCAGACCACCACCAGGGTGTGATCGGGATTGCGGGCCGACCAGCCGGCGATGGTGACGAGGCAGCTGCCGAGGTCGCTGCAGGTGGTGAGGTTGTCGACGATGGGGATGTGGAAGACGGGGAAGCCGGTGCCGGCATGGATGTCGATCTCGAAGGCGCGGACGCCGAACTGTCCGAGCTGCACATCGAGGGGCTGGTGGGTGTAGTCGTGAGAGGGGTCGAGGAGGAAGTCGCGCTGGATGTGGTAGCTGTTGTGGGTGCAGCGCATCGCGAGTTCGTTGATGCGGAGGGTGTCGTCGAGCGGGTAGGTGCGGAGCTCGATGCCCTCGCCGCTGCCCGAGCCGGAGCCGTCTGTGACGGAGGCGTCGGCGTTGGATGCGGCTCCGGAGGAGTCACTGCAGGCGGCAGCGAAGAGACAGTTGGCAAGCAGGGGCAAGAGGCGACGCAAGGCATTCACTCCACGACGGATGGTGTCTCCGTAGTGAGGCGTCGGCGTTTCGTCACCGTTTCGTCACAGATTGACGCTCTTCGATGGCGCCGCGACGCTGCGCGCTACGAGGGGCGCCGAACGAGGTCGCACCAGCCGATGAAACAGACCTGGCCCTCTTCGGAGGAGACAATGGCGACGGCGCGGTAGGCGCCACGAAGGGGTTGCGCCACCGGGAAGGAGACCCGCACGCGGTAGCGCTTGGCAGGCAGGATGGGGGCGAGGAAGCGAAAGGTGTAGCCGGTGAACAGTGTCCCGTGCCCTGGGAAGACGGTGCCAAAGTAACGGGAGACCGCGCCTGTCCCCAGGATCCCATGGGCGATACGCCCGGGAAGACCGGCCGCGCGGGCCGCCGCGTCGTCGAGATGAATGGCGTTGCTGTCGCCCGTGAGCTCCGCACAGGCCCGGATCTCTTCGTCGCTGAAAAGAAGTTCGAACTCCTCGACCGGCCGGGTGGAGGCGGAGAGGAGCGGATTGAGGTGGAGCGTGAGCAGGGCCTCGTCGACGTGGAAGCCCTCCCGCGACCAGACCTTCTGCACGGCGTAGTTCTGCGCCTGCGTTGAGACGCGGAACCGAACGCAGCCCGCGTCGAGGTAGGTGCGCTGGGTAAAGCGGATGAGGTCGCCATAGACGCCGCCGCCCACGGCCACGGGACGCACGCCGTAGAGCACTCCCTCCCCAATCTGCTCTGGATGCAGCGCGCAGGTCGCGAAGGCGACGACCTCGCCGGCACGCGATGCGAGCCAGCAACGATGGGCCGCGTCGGTCCCGGTGGCGTAGCTCCGCACCCACTCCTGGTAGGCCGGGATGAGGTCGGCGGCCAACAATGGGTTGGAGCTGTAGTGGTTTCGGTAGTCGGCGAAGATTTCACGCACCAGCTCGTTCAAGAGGGCGTGGTCGTCCGGGCCTGCCTCGCGGAACTGCAGATCTGCGTTGCGCAGCGGCGCTGGCGTGTAGCGGGTCAGATCGCAGGAGTAGTAGAGCAGCGTGTCAGCGACGAGGTAGGGGACGCCAACGCGGTCCAGGCGGGCAAGCTCGTGCTGTTGCTCCGCGGGGATTCGGGCGACGACAACGTCTGCCCGCGTCTCGATGATCTCTGCGAGCAGCTGCTTGGGTTCGATGGTGCGGAGCTGCGCGCGGAACATGGAGAGGCCGAATCGCGCAGACTCAAGTGGAGCGGCGCGGAGCAGCGGCGAAGAGGCGGGAGGGTTGGAAGCGGGCATGGTTCACCGGTTGCGCAGGTGGCTGATTGCTACCAAACGCCCGTTTGCGGTGTCAATTCAAGCCGCGGTCGAGGTGCAAATACAATCGAGCAGGGTCGGCCGTATAGAGGGTCGGCCGTATAGAGGGTCGACCTTTTCGGCTGGCGGTCGCGGCAAAGGGCGACGGAACGAAGGAAGGGTCGGCGGCGGACCGAAGAGAGCCTGTCGGGCCTGCATGGGATGCGCGATGACGACCCCGTCGGGACCCACCGCCCTGACCAGGTGGGGGAGCATATAGCCGCTGCCGGTGCCGCGGTCGGTGACGGTCATCTCGGGCGCAATGTCGAGTGCGGCGACCAGCGTCTCGGTCTTCTGCCAGGAGTCGGGGCGGCAGGGCGCGACCCGCTTGAACGCCGCCATTTCAGACACCACGCTCCGGCCCGAACAGGCGGCGCAAGACACGCTCAACATTCTGCGCGAGATGTTGGAATGACGGCCGAGGTGCGCCTATGGCGTCCCCTCGCGCGAACATCCCATCATGGGAGTTCTCGCTCTCAACCGGAGACGCTGTGACCTCAACCTCCTCCCGCCACACCCGCCTCATCTCCGAGCTCACGGAGGCCATCACCATCTCGGAGACCCGTCCCCTCACCATCGGCGAGGTCGTTGGGCGGCTCCACGGCGAGGGCATCGCACTCGTCAGCCTGGTGCTGTCGCTCCCCTTTCTGCAGCCGCTCTCGCTCGGCCCCATCTCCATCCTCGCCGGTTCGGCGCTCGGGATGCTCGGCTGGCAGATGGTGCAGGGCCGCTCCCAACCCTGGCTCCCCGAGCGGGTCGAGCGGCTGGAGCTCTCTGCGCGCATCTGGCGCGTGCTACTCAACACGCTGATGAAGCTGCTCTCCTTCTCCGGCCGGTTTGCCCGTCCGCGCATGCAGGGGCTGGTACGCGGCACGCGGGCACGGCAACTCTCAGGGCTGGTGATCGCGGCCGGAGGGCTGCTCATCGTGGCACCCTTCCCGGGCATCCCCTTCAGCAACTCCCTGCCCGCAGTCGCGGTGGCGCTCATCGCGATCGCCGAGATGGAGGAGGACGGGCTCCTCGTGATTGCAGCGCTGATCACGCTTGCAGCGAGCGTGCTCTATCTGGGTGCAGTCGGGTTTGCAGCCTTCGAGATTCTGCGGAAGATGACCGATTGGGCGATGGGGCTGTTCGGCGGCTGAGGCGCGCTCGGGATTTGCACCAGCGGTCTCGGCGGCCTAGGCGGCGCGCAGGTTCCCTGCGGAGCGAGCAATGCCGATGAACAACACAAACGCCGACTCCTTCCTCGCCGATGGCTGCGGTCGCTGCGCCAAGTTCAAGACACCCGCCTGCAAGGCGCTGCTCTGGAACAAGCCGCTGGTAGGGCTCCGCGCCACGCTGCTCGCCTCGGGACTCACCGAAGAGATGAAGTGGGGCTTCCCCTGCTACACGCTCGGCGGCAAGAATGTGGCCATGCTGCTGGCGCTCAAGGACCACTGCGGCGTCTCCTTCTTCCGAGGCGCCGAACTCAAGGCAGCGGAGGGGCTTCTTGAGAGCGCAGGCGAGAACGCGCAGGCCTCCACCCAGTTCCGATTCCGCTCGCTTCAGGAGGTGCAGGCGCAGCAGGGTGTGCTGGTGACACTTCTTGACGAGGCAATCCAGCTCGAGCGGGCGGGAGCGAAGAAGCGGGTCGCCACGCCGGAGATGGCGATGGCCGAGGAACTTGCCCTGCTGCTCGCGGAGAATGCTTCGCTGAATGCCGCTTGGGAGGCGCTGACGCCCGGTCGCCGGCGCAGCCACCTGCTCCATGTCAGCGGCGCGAAGCAGGCCGAGACGCGGGTGCGACGGGCGGAGGGCTGCGTGGTCTTTGTGCTTGAAGGGCGCGGCTTCAACGAGCGCTAGGGCTGCCCCGCCGACCGCCTTGTTGCAGGCGTTTCTTACTTCGAGACTTCGAAGCCGGCGCCGACCCAACCCTTGATGCCCGCCTTCATGACGCGCACCTCGGTGTAGCCGAGCTCCATGGCCTCCTTGGCGGCGCCGGGGGCGGCACCGCACTTCTCGCTGCTGCAGTAGAAGACCAGCGCGCGGCTCTTGTCGTCGCCGAGCAACTCAGCGGTGACGCCGGCATCGCCGAGCAGGAGCGCTCCAGGGAGCGTGCCGAAGGCGGCGCGTGTCTCGGGGCCGTTCGCATCGACGGCGGTCATCTTCTGGTCGGCGAGCGCGGCCTTGACCTCATCGGGCGTCACGACTGCGGGCTCTGCGGCGGCCGACTCGCCCTCCTTCGGGCAGCAGTCATCGCCGGCGTGCGCGACGGCGGGGAGCGTGGAGACGAGGCAGAGGGCTGCAAGCAGGGCAGAGGCGGTGCGGATCATGATGGCTCCTTCGAACAGCGTGGGGGATGCGAACCTCAGCAGATTAGGTCGCACGGCATCCCGCGACAAGTCCTGAATGGCCGCAGGCAAGCGCTTCCATCTGCCGCTCCGCTGCTGATAGAGCGGCCCAAGTTCGGCAGGAGGACCCTCTCCGCGCTGCTCCTCGTCGCCGGCTGCACGGCCTCGGCGACCGAGGGGCTCGATACGGTGCGGAGCTGCGCCGTCGGCGGCGGCCGCAGCCTGGTGGCCGAGGTCACGGCGCCTGCCGGCTACCGGCTCGAGGTCGCGCCGAGGTAGGGTTCTGCCTCCACGTCCGAGCGCGATCAGGAAACAGGCTGCACCAGGCCAATCCGTGGTAGGGCTTTGGCTCGCAAACGTGGGGACTTCCCCCGGTTGGCGCTGAGGAGTCCGATGCGCCACTGCCTGCCTCTTGCCCTGACCCTGCTCACGACCTGGCTCGCAGCCTGCTCGAGCGACACCCCCGACATCGCCGGCAGCGCCGCCTGCGACTATCCGCTCGTCACCCTGAAGACGGGCGGAGACAGCTCCTGTGACGGCGGCGGGAGCCATCGTTGGCCCATCGGGATGCTCCCGACCGACTGCCACGGCTGGCGGGCGACCGACACCTGGGGCTCTGTCCACGACAACTCCGCGAACAACATCCACTGCCTCCCGGACGGCTCCTTCGAGTTCACCCAGTTTCCCGGTAACATCAACTGCGAGGGCACGGGGACGGTGAAGCGCTACACGGCGGGCGTCTGCGAGCAAGACACGCCGCCATCGCTCTACACGGTCGCCAGCGACCTCACCTGCTGCACCGACCCAACCGCGCCCGCCTGCACGACGGGCTCACCCACGGTGGACCGCGACGAGGCCCAGGTCGCCCTCAACGGCGAAGGCTGCGCGGAGTAGGCGGCGTTCGTAAGGCGGGGCCCCGCCCCACCCCCGCCGTTCGCACCCGCACACCCTCCTTTGATAGCCTCAGCCTATCGCATAGATACCAACATTGTATTCGTCACAGCCGGGGGTTGGTGTAGAAAGCGCACCGGAACAAACTGGCGCGCATCTATCGTTGCGTGCCCCGACTGCTCTTTCTCTCCCCGTTTGATTTGAGGTGTGATGATGCAAAGCGAAAGCAAGTGCCCTGTTCTCCGCCAGCAGACCGTTGGTCGCCGCTCCAACAGTGACTGGTGGCCCAACCAGGTCAACCTGAAGATCCTCCACCAGCACTCCGCCGCGACCAACCCGCTTGGCGCCGACTTCGACTACGCCGAGGCCTTCAGCAAGCTCGACCTCCCCGCCGTGAAGGCCGACCTCTTCGCCTTCATGACCGATAGCCAGCCCTGGTGGCCGGCCGACTGGGGCCACTACGGCGGCCTCATGATCCGCATGGCCTGGCACGCTGCCGGCACCTACCGCACGGCCGACGGCCGTGGTGGCGCGAGTACCGGCAACCAGCGTTTTGCCCCCCTCAACAGCTGGCC
>JABMMX010000085.1 GCA_013205435.1 Deltaproteobacteria bacterium | reverse complement strand
TTACAAATCAGCTGCTCTGCCAATTGAGCTACGTCAGCACAACCTTGCCCGAAGGCTTGGGAGCGCGTTGACTAATCGGCTTTGCGGGGCTGTCAAGTAGGCGGCCTCGAAATTTGGCCAGCCCAGGCAGAGATGAGGATGGCGGAAGCGACTGAAACATTGAGGCTTTCTACTGTTTGGATGGGGATCTTTACGCCAAGATCGCAGGTGGCGCGGACACCGTGACGGATCCCTTCGCCCTCCCCTCCCATAACAAGGACGGTTCGCTCGGCCCACTTCGTGGTGCGGAAGTCTTCGGCCTGGTTCGCATCGGCAGCGTAGGTCCAGAATCCTGCGTCCTTGGCCTGAGTTAGGAAGCGAGAGAGGTTGACGGCCTTGGCCACGGGCAGTCCGGGGAGTGCTCCTGCAGCTGCCTTGCGAACGACCGGTGTGACGCTGGCGGCACCGTGCTTGGGGATGACGATGCCCGTGGCGCCAAAGGCGGCTGCGGTGCGGGCGATGGCGCCGAGGTTGTGGGGGTCTTGGATGCCGTCGAGGAGAATGATGAGGGAGGGTCCCGAGGCAGCCAGCAGGGTGGCAGGGTCTGCGTATTCGAACTCTGCCACGCGGAGCGCAACGCCCTGGTGGACGACGTCGCCTACGAGCTCGCGGATGCGGGCGGGTTCGATGGTCCGGAGCGGGATCTGGTGGTGGGTTGCGAGCTCGGCGATGCGGTCCCGGAGCGGGTTGGGACGCTCGGTGCGTGCGAGGAGGATCTCGTGGATGGATTCGGGGTCGCGCTCGAGGAGTTCGAGGGTGACGTTGATGCCGAAGGACCAGGTCATCGGGCCTCTAGGGCGGTGGCGACTTCGCGGAGGATGTCGTCGAAGGCCTGCTCGGGCGAGGGGGCGGCGATGATGGGGCGACCGATGACGAGCAGCGAGGCGCCTTGCTCGATGGCGGAGGCCGGGGTGCCGATGCGGCGTTGGTCGCCGGGATCGGAACCTGCCGGTCGGATGCCGGGCACGATGAGTCTATGCGACGGAAAGCGGGCACGGAGGGCACCGACTTCGGCCGTGGAACAGACCCAGCCCGCGATGGGGGCGGAGGCGGTGTGCTCTGCGAGCTGAAGCGCCGCCGCCGCGGGTGGCAGAGCGAAGCCAACCTGGGCGAGGCCGTGGGGATCGAATGAGGTGAGGATGGTGACTCCGATGACGGCGGTGTTGGGTGAGCCGCCTTCGCGGAAGCCTTCGACCGCAGCCGTGGCCATGGCTGCACCGCCCGAGGCGTGGATGGTGACGAGTTCGGGTGTGAACCGGGCGAGCGACCTTGCGGCGCCGCGGACGGTCTCGGGGATGTCGTGGAGTTTGAGATCGAGGAAGATGTTGGCGCCGGCATCGCGGGCGGCTTCGATGGAGCGTTCGGGGGCCGCAAAGAAGAGGCGCATGCCGATCTTGAGCCACTTCGCCCTGCCCTTCAGCCGGCGGATGAGGTCGAGGTTGTCGTCGACAGAGGCGTGGTCGAGTGCGACCGCGATGTGGTCGGCGGCTGTCATTCGGCGGCAGCGCCGCGCTCTGCGGCGATGGCCTTGATGGTCTCGGTGATGATGTCGTCGGAGGCGATGAGGGTTGCCTCGGGCAGGCGACGAAGTTTGAACTCGACCTTCCCTTCGGCGAGGCTGCGGGCGCCGATGGTGATGCGGAGGGGGATGCCGATGAGGTCAGCGTCTTTGAGTTTGACGCCCGGTCGGAGGTCGCGGTCGTCGATGATGACATCCACGCCCGCGGCGGTGAGTTCACGGTAGATGCGTTCGGCCTCTTCGACGACGGCGGGCTCGTGGAGCTGAAGCGGTGCGATGATGACCTGGTAGGGGGCGAGCGCCATGGGCCAGACGATGCCATCTTTGTCGTGGTTCTGCTCGATGGCGGCGGCCATGGTCCGGGTGACGCCGATGCCGTAGCAGCCCATGACCATGGGGTTTTCTTCGCCTTTGTCGTTGAGGACCTGTGCCTTCATCTTGGCGGAGTACTTGGTGCCGAGATAGAAGACTTGACCGACTTCGATGCCCTTGAAGAAGGCGAAGGTGCCGCCGCAGCGGCCGCAGGCGTCGCCGGCGCCGGCGAGGCGGAGATCGGTGTATGTAACCTCGGGGAGGTCGCGGGGGATAGAGACGCCAACGAAGTGTTGGTCGAGTTCGTTGGCTCCCACGGCGCCGCCCACGACGGTGCGGACGGAGGGGTCGGCGAGGAGGCGGCAGCCGAGTCCGACGGGGCCAGCGAAGCCGACGGGGGCACCGGTGATCTCGAGGACGGTGGCCTCGTTCGCCAGGAGGAGGGTGGTGGCCTTGAGGGCTGCCTTGACCTTGACCTCGTTTACCTCGAGGTCGCCGCGCATGAGGACAGCGACGGGCTGCTCGTCTGCGAGGTATAGGATGGTCTTGATGATGCTCCCGGTGGGCAGTCCGAGGAAGCGGGCGACCTCTTCGACCGTCCGGACGCTGGGCGTGTGGCGCTTTTCGTAGCTGCCCGCGGGCGCGACGAAGGCTGAATCGTCGACCTGCTGGAGCTCGGCTTTTTCGACGTTGGCGGTGTAGTTGCAGGAGGCGCAGCTGACGATGGAGTCTTCACCGGAGTCGGCGAGCACCTGGAACTCGTGGGACATGTTGCCGCCGATGTTGCCGGTGTCGGCCTCGACGGGGCGGTAGCTGAGTCCGCAGCGGTCGAAGATGCGGACGTAGGCGTCATACATGACCTGGTAGGTCTTCTTGGCTGCCTCTTCGTCGATGTCGAAGCTGTAACCGTCCTTCATGATGAACTCGCGTCCGCGGAGGAGGCCTGCGCGGGGGCGTACTTCGTCGCGGAACTTGGTCTGGATCTGGAAGAGGTTGAGGGGGAGCTGGCGGTAGCTCTTGATGTCGTCGCGGACGAGCGCGGTCATGACCTCTTCGTGGGTGGGACCGATGCAGAAGTCGCCGCCTTTGCGGTCCTTCACGCGGAGGAGTTCGGGGCCATAGTAGCCCCAGCGCTCAGACTCTTTCCAGAGTTCGGCGGGCTGGACGGCGGGGAGGAAGACCTCTTGAGCGCCGGAGCGGGTCATCTCTTCGCGGATGATGTTCTTGACGCGCTCAATGACTCGGACGCCGAGCGGCATGTAGCTGTAGATGCCGGCAGCGACTTTGCGCATGTAGCCAGCGCGGAGGAGGAGCTGGTGGCTGATGACCTCAGCCTCCTTGGGCACCTCTTTGAGGGTGGGCGCGAGCAGTGCGGAGTAGCGCATAGGACCTTCCGAGTGAATCTGAGCGTTGAGCTGGCGTAGGGCAGCGAGCGGCGCAGATAGACTCAGAAAGGGTCAGGCTGTCAACGAGAGAGGCAGGGTGCCGCGGTGAAGTTGCGGCCCGCAGCGGCTCAGTTGTGGCTGTGTCCGCCGCCCGAGGGAGCGGAGGCGGGGCGCTCGGTGATGGTGCAGGCGGTGAGCAGGAGAGTGCCTGCGGCGGAGGCGGCGTTGATGAGGGCGGTTCGGGTAACCTTTGCGGGGTCGAGGACGCCTGCCGCGATGAGGTTCTCATACTTGTCGGTGGCGGCGTTGTATCCGAAGTCGCCGGTACCGCGGCGGATTTCGTTGACGACGACGGAGCCGTCGACGCCGCAGTTGGCCGCGATGGCGCGGATGGGGGAGTCGAGGACCTTGCGGAGGATGGCGACGCCGAAGGCTTGGTCGGCGGGGACCACGAGGGCGTCGAGTGCGGAGGCGGCGCGGATGAGGGCGAAACCGCCGCCGGGGACGATGCCCTCTTCGACGGCAGCGCGGGTTGCGTGGAGCGCATCTTCGACGCGTGCCTTCTTCTCCTTCATCTCGACTTCGGTGGCAGCGCCGACGCGGACGACGGCTACGCCGCCAGCGAGCTTGGCGAGGCGCTCTTGGAGCTTCTCCTTGTCGTAGTCGCTCTTGGTGGCCTCGATCTCGCGACGAAGCTGGGCAACACGGCCACGGATGGCATCGTCGGCGCCGTTGCCGTCGACGAGGGTGGTGAAGTCCTTGGAGACCTTGACGATGCGGGCGGAGCCGAGGTCGGTGAGCTGGATCTGGTCGATCTTCTTGCCGATGTCGTCGGAGACGACCTGGGCGCCGGTCAGAACGGCGAGGTCTTGGAGCATGGCCTTGCGGCGGTCGCCGAAGCCGGGCGCCTTGACGGCGACACACTGGAGGACGCCGCGCATGGCGTTGACGACGAGCGCGGAGAGGGCCTCGCCCTCGACATCTTCGGCGATGATGAGGAGCGGGCGCTTGGAGCGGGCAACCGCCTCGAGGAGGGGGAGGAGGTCCTTGAGGTTGGAGACCTTCTTCTCGGAGAGGAGGATGAGCGGGTTCTCAAGGACGGCCTCGAGGGTGTCCTGGTTGGTGGCGAAGTAGGGCGAGATGTAGCCGCGGTCGAACTGCATGCCGTCGACGACCTCGAGCTCGGTCTCGAAGCCCTTGGCCTCCTCGACGGTGATGACGCCCTCCTTGCCAACGCGATCCATGGCCTCGGCGATGATGGCGCCGATGGCGGCGTCGCCGTTTGCGGAGATGGAGCCGACCTGGGCGATTTCCTGGTTGGTGGTGACGGGCTGCGCGAGGCGGCGGAGTTCGGCGGTCACGGCGGCGGCAGCGGCATCGATGCCACGCTTGAGGGCGATGGGGCTGTGACCGGCTGCGACGAACTTGAGGCCTTCGCGGAAGAGCTCACGGGTGAGCACGGTGGCGGTGGTAGTTCCGTCGCCGGCGTTGTCGGAGGTCTTGGAGGCGGCCTCTTTGACGGCCTGGGCTCCCATGTTCTCGAACTTATCTTCGAGTTCGATCTCCTTGGCGACGGAGACGCCGTCTTTGGTGACGAGGGGGCTGCCGTAGCTCTTGTCGATGATGACGTTGCGGCCCTTGGGGCCGAGGGTCACGACGACGGCATCTGCGAGGGCGTCTACGCCGGCGAGGATGCGGGTGCGGGCGGAATCATCGAAGAGGATCTGCTTGGACATCGTAGGCTCCGTACACGCGCAGGCCGGTAGATGGCGCTGCGAACCTGGTTTGGGGCCAAGGTTTTAGGCACGGCGCAGGCGGTGTCAAACGGGCTTTGACGCGGGCGTTAGATGGCGCGGTAGCGGCCGTCGTCGTCGCGGGCGGCGAGGCCGCGCTCGACGGCCCAGAGCAGGTGGGCCAGCGCGCTCCGTGAAGCGACGGGGTGCAGTGCAGGGGCGACGTCGTCGTAGGCTCGCTCGGTGACTTCGATGAGGGAGGCGGGCGCCTCGAAGGTGGCGAGCGCGGCGAGGACCTTCTCGTCGCGAGCCATGCGGTGCTGCCTGTAGGAGCGGATGCGGAGCGAGAGGCCCGGCGCGGCGGGGCCATGTCCGGGCAGTCCACGGTCGAAGTTTCGCCCCTCGATGCGGGCGAGGGAGGCGAGGTAGTCGCCCATGGAGCCATCGGGCGGGTCGATGACGATGGTTCCCAGTCCAGCGATGAGGTCTCCGCAGAGGAGGTCGCCCTCGCCGGAGGAGACGACGATGTGGCCGGAGGCGTGGCCGGGTGTGTAGAAGACCTCAAGGTTTCCGAGCCGGTCTAGGTCAGCGAGCGGGAAGGCGCGCGAGGCGGGGAGGCGGCGCCCGAGGTGGGCGATGGTCTTGGGGTGGGCGAGGATGGGCTCTTTGAAACGGGAGAGCCAGTTGGCGAGTCCGCCCGTATGGTCGTCGTGATGATGGGTGAGGAGGAGTCCGTGGATGTTCTTCCATCCTTTGCAGTACTCCTCGACGGCCTCGTCGAGCATGGAGAAGGCGCTGCCGTCGGGAGAGCCGAAGTCTACGACCAGCCAGCCACCGCCGTCGTGGATGAGGTAGCAGTTGGTTCGGGTGGCGGGCGGGATGGTCCGGGTCTTCATGGGGACGCGGATGATGCTACGTGCGACGCGCTCTGGGATGAAGGGCTCTTTGCCCTTCTCTTCGTTGAGTTTCATATGAGGAATTCCGCGGGGTGCACTTCGTCGGCGAATCGGCCGGTGGGGAGGCCAAGCCGGAGGGCGGTATCGTCGGGCTGCTCGGAGCGAGCGTGGTTCTGGATGGCCTTCTTCCAGGCGGCGAAGGTGCCGCCGTTCCGCCAGGCTTCTACTGCAGCATCGGCCATGTCGAAGCCGCCCTGTGCCATCACATACTCAACCCAGGCCCATCGGGCGGAGGTGGCGCGGACATCGACGTGGCCGCGGAGGGTGGTCTGGAGGTGGTCGAGGATCTGCTCGACGGGCTTGATGCCGGCGAAGGGCTGCCTGTCGAGCGGGGTGTTCCGCTTGGCGACGAAGGGGGCGATGCCGAGCGCGACGTTGCAGATACGGGAGAGGTCTTTGGAGAAGGCGACGAGCTCTTCGATGTCTTCTCGGGTCTCTCCGGGCGCCCCAATCATGAGGTAGAGTTTGAGGTAGCGCATCTTGTACTCGGCGGCGTAGTGGGCTGCGCGCTCGAGGTGGGATTCGCGGATCTCCTTCTGGAGGATTTTGCGCATGCGCTCGGAGCAGCCGTCTGCGGCGACGGTGAGGGTGCGGTATCCGCCCTTCTGGAGGAGGGTCATGAGTTCGGGGGTGAGGCGGTCTGCGCGGAGGCTGGAGAGCCCGAGTTCGCGGCCTGAGCCGACGATGCGCCCGACGATTTCGACGAGCTTGGGATGGTCGCTGACGGCGGCGCCGACGAGGCCGACGCGGGTGGCATCTTCGGGGATGCTTCCGATGATGGCATCGGGGGTCGCGAGACGCATGCCTCCGTTGGTGGAGCGGCGCATGACGCAGAAGGTGCACTTGCGGTGGCAGCCACGCTCGGACTCGACCAGGTGCATGTTGGCGAGTTCGGTGTTGGGGGTCCGGATCTGTCCGATCGCGGGGAGTTTGGCGTTATCGGCGGCCGCGGTCGGGATGAGGCGTTCACCGTGAACGACGGGGACGTAGACGCCGGGGATGGCGGCCGCGCGCTGGTAGAAGTCTGTACGGGAGGTGGCGCCTTCGTAGAGGTCGAGCAGCTGCGGGATGATCTCTTCGCCCTCGCCCATGACGATGGCGTCGCAGAAGGGGCCAACCGGGAGCGGGTTGGAGAAGGTGAGCGGCCCGCCGAGGATGATGAGGGGGTGATGGGGTTTGCGGTCGCGGGCGTAGATGGGGATGCCGGCGAGGTCGAAACACTCGAGGAGCCCGGTGACTTCGAGTTCGTAGGAGAGCGAGATGGCGACGATGTCGAAGCCGCCGACCGGCGAGAGAGACTCGTAGGAGAGGAGCGGGGTGCGCGAGGTGCGGTGGTCTGCGGGTGTGTCTGGCAGGAAGGCGCGCTCGGCGACGGTGCCCGGGCGTTCGTTGATGAGGCGGTAGATGAGCTGGTAGCCGAGGCTGCTCATGCCGGCGCGGTAGGGGCTGGGATAGAGGAGCGCGACGCGGAGGTGGCCCTCACCGTAGAGGGTGCCCTTCTCGGCATCGAGGCGTTCGCGGATCTGCTTCTTGATGTCGTGTGTAGAGGCCATGCGCTCGCTGGTTGAGATGCGAGGGCACTCTAGGGCGTGGGGGAGGGGAGCGCAAACCTGCGGCGTTCTGTCTACGGCAGGGGGGCGGCCTGGAGGGTGTCGAGCATGCCGGACATGAGGTGGGCCATGGCGCGGAGGGCGACGGCGTTGGCGGCATCCCGGCGCCAGACGAGGAGGATGGGTCTGGAGGGCTGTGGCTGCTGGAAGGGGCGGAGGGCGAGGGTGCTGCGTCGGTTTTCGACGGCGGCCGCGAGGGCCGGGATGAGGGTGACGCCGTGGCTGGAGGCAGTCATCTGGATGAGGGTGGCGAGGCTGGTTGCGTGCCAGGGGGATTCACTGCGGCCGGAGCGGTTGCAGAAGGCGAAGACCTGGTCTCGGAAGCAGTGGCCGTCGGAGAGGAGGAAGAGTTCGTGGTCGGCGAGGTTGGCCGCGGTGGGCTCTTCGGCAGCGGTGAGGAGGGCGGGGTCGGGGAGCGCTGCGAGGAGGAAGGGGTCGTGTCCGATGGGCGCGGTGTCGAAGGCGGGGAGTCCGGGGTCACCGGCAAGGATGGCGGCGTCGAGTTCGCGGCGCTCGAGCTGTCCGAGGAGGGTGGCGGTCTTGTCTTCGAACCAGACGAAGCGGATGGCTGGGAAGGCGGCTCGCAGGGGCGAGGCGACCTCGGGCAGGAAGTAGGGCGCGATGGTGGGGATTGCGCCAATGCGGAGGGTTCCGGCGAAGGGGTTACGGAGCTGGGCTGCGATGTCGCCGAGGGTCTCTGCGGATTGAAGGAGGCGCCGGGCCTGCTCGACCCATTCGAGGGCGGCCGGGATGACGGTGACGCGGCGATGGGTGCGGTCGAAGATTTGGAGACGGAGGGCCTCTTCGACCTGGGCGATCTGGGCGGAGAGAGAGGGCTGCGACACACCGCAGTCTTCGGCGGCTCGGCGGAAGGAGGCGCGCTCCGCGACCGCCACGACATACTGGAGCTGACGGAGTGTGAAGGGGTGGTGATGGAGGTTCATGCGGCCAGCCTAGCAGGGCCGGCAGCCTAGCAAGGGTTGAGGGGGCGTGCTACGGGGAGCGGAGTCGAGCGAGGTCGGATGGACGCAGAGCGAGAGAGCATGTGGTCGCGCTGGAGTTCGTTGCCGCGTCGGCAGCGGAGTTGGGGCGATGTGTGGACGGCGGTTGCGATTGCCGTGGGCTACACGGTGCTGTTGGCGCTGACGGACGGGATGGGGTTCACGCGGGACGAGAGTTTCTACTTCAAGGCCGGGGCAGACTACGCAGGCTGGTTCTCGGAGTTGTGGCAGAACACGCTGGAGGGAACGTGGTCGAGGAGTTTCTCGCAGGCCTCGATCGACAAGCACTGGGGCTACAATCCGGAGCATCCCGTGCTGCTGAAGATGCTGTTCGGGCTGTCTTGGCTGGTACTTCACAAGACGCTGGGATGGCTGGGGCCGTCGTTGGCATTTCGGCTGCCGGCGATGGCCTTTGCAGGTCTGCTGGTGGGGACCACCTGGAAGTTCTCGACTGAGTTGTTCGGGCGTACGAGCGGTTGGCTTGCAGCGTTCACGCTCGGCGTGATGCCGCATGTGTTTTTTCATTCGCACCTGGCCTGCTTCGACGTGCCGATCACGGCGATGTGGGTGCTGGTGGTTTATGCGTATTGGCGGTCGCTGGGTGACTGGCGTTGGGCGTGGATGACCGGACTGCTGTGGGGCATTGCGCTGACGGTGAAGCTGAATGCGTTTTTCCTGCCGATGCTGTTTGTTGCGCATGCAGGTTGGCTTGGCACGAGCCGAGCGGTTGTGACGGGGGGAGCGAGTCTGCGGCGTCCAAGGATTCCGCTGGCGCTGGTGTCGATGCTGCTGCTTGGGCCGCTGCTGCTGCACGCAGGTTGGCCGCTGCACTGGTATGAGACGTTTGACCGGCTGTCGTTCTACTTCCAGTTCCACCTCAAGCATGAACACTACTATCTGGACTACTTCGGGCGCGGACTGTGGGAGCCACCATTCCCGATTGCCTACCCGTTTGTGCTGACGGGTGTGACAACGCCGGTGGTGATTTTGGCGTCGATGCTGCTTGGCATGGTGACGTTGGCGGTGGTGTGGGGTCGCGAGCGCTGGCTTGCGATGGTGCGGGGGCAGGCTTCGGAATTGGAGGGCGGAGCTGGGCGATCGGACGATGCGGCGACGGGAGCCTTGCTGCTGTTGACGATCGCCTTTCCGTTTGTGCTGATCGCGCTGCCGAGCACGCCGGTTTTTGGCGGAGTGAAGCACTGGTTCGCAGCGCTGCCTTTCATGGCAATGGTGGCGGGTTACTTTCTGGCGCGGGTGGCTCGCGAGGCAGGGGGAGGCGGCAGGGGGCATTGGCTTGCGCTCGGGCTGCTGTTGCTGGTCTATGCGCCGTCTCCGATTTGGGCTTCGGTGTGGAGCCACCCGTTTGGGATCTCCTACTACAACGAGGTCATCGGCGGCGTGACGGGCGCGGCCGATCAACGGACGATGCGGCAGTTCTGGGGCTACGCGTCCCGCCAATCGCTTCCATGGGTGAATGAGCATGCCGTGAAGGGTGCGAAGGTGGGTTGGCACGACACGACTTGGGGGGCCTACGACATGTACAAACAGGAGGGGTGGTTGCGGCCGGATGTAGGAGCCACGTGGGACTACGCGAACGCGGACTACCTGTTGTTCGATGTGCAGAAGGCCCTCGTGTTTGCGCAGGAGGATGCTTGGAGTCGCTACGGGACGCAGGCGCCATCGGCGACGCAGGGGATTCACGGCGTTCCGCTCATCACCGTGTATGAGAATCTCACGCGGCTTGCGTCTCGGAAGGCGGGGAACGCGGCGGCGCGCCCTGCTGAGACAGAGGAGCGTGGTGACGGCTCAGGGGCCGACGGTCATCGTTCCGCCTACGAGGCGAAACAGCGTGCGGAGGGGAGCGGCGATGAGAGCGAGTAGCGTTGCATTGGCGGTCTTGCTCGCCGCGGCACCTGCGGCTGTTGGTGCAGCTCCGAAGGCGCCGACAGAGGCAGAGCTGCTATTCGGGCGCGGCGTGGAGGCGTTTGAGGCGGGGCGGTATGCATCGGCGGCGGCCTATCTGTCGCAGGCCTACGCGCTGGAGCCGGAGGGTCGCCTGGCCTACAACACGGCGCTGGCCTACGAGCGGGCGGAGATGGGTCGCGAGGCGGTGATTTGGTATCGGTTGGCGGCAGGCTCGGCAGAGGCGTCGCTGCGGGCGGAGGCCGAGGCTGCGCTGCTCAGGCTGGCGGTCTATGCGGAGCCGGCGGCGGCAGCGCCGACGAAGGATTCGGAGGCGCCCGCGCGACAGGCGGAGCTGGAGCTGAGGCTTGGGGCGTTCACGGAAGGGGCCCGGGTTCGTGTGGATGGCGGTCACGCGCTGGCGCTGCCAGGGAGCATCTCTGTGGCGCCTGGCGTCCACCTGCTGGAGGCGGAGGCGCCGGGGTGTGTTCCGTGGCGGGAGAGCGTGACTGTGGCGGCCGGTGAGAGCCGCGTTATCTCGATTGTCCTTGCGCCTGTGGCGGCGGAGGCAGGTCTGCCAGGCTGGTGGATTGGCTCAGGCGTGACGGCGGCGGCGGCGGCGGTCGGGGTAGGATACTACTTCGTTTCGGCCGGGCACTTCGACGAGGCCGACAGGCTGGCGCAGGCTGGCGTGGATCGCGTGGGGTTCGACCGTGAGCAGGCAGATGGCCGCAGCGCGGCGACGCTGTCGAATGCGTCGTATGGCGTAGCTGCGCTTGGCGCGGTGGCGACAGGTCTGCTCTGGTGGTGGGAGCGCGAGGCCGGAGGCGAGAGCCCCTCGGTGGCGTTCGTTCCGCTGCTTGCGCCGACAGCGGCGGGTCTTTCTGCAACATGGAGGCCGTGATGGGACCAGGCGCGAAGTGGCGTCTGGCGGTTGCCGCGTTACAGGCAGCGGGCTGTGCGGCGACGCTGGACTTTGACGGTCAGGCATTCGTCGAGGCCGACTCCGGCCCGACGGGTGACGCTGAAACGGACAGTGCTGTTGAGGCAGACGCGGAGTTAGATACCGGCGCGATTGCTGACACGGAGCAGCTGTTTGACGCTCGTCAGGACACGGAGGCAGACACCGAGGTGGACTCAACCTGTGTTCCACGGCCTGAGGTTTGCGACGGCGCGGACAACGACTGCGACGGTCTTGTGGATGGTGCGGATCCGACCGTCGTTTGGGATGCGTCGAACTGCGGGAGCTGCGGCGAGACCTGCAGCGGTGCTCCGATGGCGGAGGGCCTTTGCGGCGCGGACTGGCAGTGCCGTGTTCAGCGGTGCACAGAGGCCGGCTACCGCGACCTGAACGGCGTGTATGCGGACGGCTGCGAGTTCTCGGTGGGCGCACCGCTGCACTGGTTGAGCAGGCTGTCGGTCGCGGGGTTCACGCAGGTGGATGGCCAGCATGTGGTGGCCTGGGGCGACTCGGGCGCGCAGGTCTATGAGACGGTCGGGGAGCCGGTTCCCGTAGGGGCCTTCGGTAGCGCCGAGGCGCGGACGGTGTCGGCGGAGGTTGTGGGCGCGACGCTGCTGCTGGGCATGGAGAGCTTGGCCGATGGAACGGGGCTGATCTACCGGCATCCGATTGGGGCGCCCTTTGTGTTCGACGAGGCTGCGGCGCCGGTGCGGCTGAGCCGCCCTCCGACAGACATCGCGTCGAGTCTGGGGCGGGTACTGGTGTCGAGTGCAGGACCGGGGATTGTGCAGGCGTTCGAGGAGGTGTCGGGGACCTACCGGTTTCTTGGCTCCGTGAATCCGTTTTCGGGTGGCGATGTGCTGGGTCTCGCGGTGAGCGAGGACGGGGCGAGCGGCTACGCGATCGGTCGAGAGGGCGGGTGCCGCGCGCTGGTGTTGTCGGCGACTGGCACTGCTCTGACGCTCGGCAGCGGCGGTGTTGCTGGTGACGGCGTGACGGAGGCCATTGCACAGGCGTCGATGATGCAGTCGGGCCGGCTGGTGGTGGCCATGCTGATGCGGGCGAGCGGTTCCGGCGGAGGCAGCGTTCGGCTGGTGTCGGATGCCGGCGCGGGACCGGTCGCGACGGACATTGCGCTTGGATCTTCGGACGGCGTGACGATCGGTGCGGGTGGCGGCGGGTTCCGTGTGTTGCATGCGACCGGCGCGATTTCTCGTCTGTCGGCGAGCGGTGTGGGAGGCGTGGAGCTGCTCGCGGCGCCTTCGGGCGTGGCCGGAGCGCGGGCGTTCGGGCCGGGTGCTTCGCAGTGGCTGATGGCGACAGCGTCGGAGGTTTCGGTGGCGACGGCGACCGGGGCGCAGGTATCGGTCGCGCCAGGGAGCCGCGTGGATTTGACGCCGCGCCACCTCGTGAGGGTCGACGGAGGCTGGTTGTTGGCTGCCGGTACCGCTGGCGCGTGGACGGTTAGGGAGCGGGCGGAGGGCGCTCTGACGGCAACGCTCCGAGATGGCTCGACCGCTGACTTTGTGGCGCGTGGCGAGGAGGGTGGTGTGTTCGCTGTGTCGTCGGAGGGGAGCCTTCGCGGCTGGGTCTCTGAGGGCGAGGTGACGGCGTTTGAGACGGGTCTCACCGGGGTGGTAGCGTTCGAGGCTGGCTTGGGCTGGCTGGTGTTCTTGACGGAGGGCGAGGCGGTTGCGCAGGCCTATGGCGTGGCCGGCGGCGTGGTCTCGTTGGAGGGTTCGCCGGTGCAGCTGGCGGGGCGATTCGGCGCGCTGGCCGTCACGGGCGAACGGGTGGCAGTGAGCAACGGCGTGGAGGTGGCCTGGTACCAGCTGTCGGGAGGTTGGCAGTTCGGCGGTCGCCTGGCCGGGCCGAGCGCGAGCGCCGGTGCAGTGGGGCTGCGATGGAATGGCTCGGCGCTGCTATCGGTGATGGACGCGGGAGCGGGGCTGTGGAGCGGCGACACGGTTGCAGGCGTGCAGGTTGGGGCCACGATCGCGGGTGCGGCTGCAGGCGTTCGGAACGATGCGGCGAACGGGCTGTTCGGGCGCGGCGGCCTCATGGGGTGGCGCTCGGGTAGCCGGGGCGTGGCGCTCTGGTTCGCGGAGGGCGATGGCAGCATCCGGCTCGGGACGCTGGATGCGACACGGCCGGGGACGAGCGCCTACTTGGCAACGCCCTGCCCCACGCTGGCAGGTGATACCTCGTCATATACAGTTGGGGCTGCGACAGGGTGCGGCGTGACGCTGTGGCGCCACCGTCCGGGCCCCTAGGCAGGCTAACGGTCGCCGGACTTGGGGTTCTTGACGCCGGACTGGTTGGCGAGGTCGCGAAGCTCGCGACCTACTTTGAAGTGGACGGCCTGCTTGGCCTCGACCGGGACTTCGTTGCCGGTCTTGGGGTTGCGACCGACGTAGGCGCGGTGCTGGTTGAGAGAGAAGGAGCCGAAGCCCCTGATCTCGATTCGGTTCCCCTGCGCGAGGGTGTCGCCCATGGCGGAGAGGATGCATTGCACGACCTCTTCGGCCCGCTTTTTCGGGATTCGGGCGCGTTCGGCAAATAGCTCGATAAGTTCGCTCTTCGTCATGATGTCATGCCGTTGTGAGTGCAGCGTTTGGGAGGCGTGGGCCGCATGATGCAACGCGAAAGGGGTTTCGTCAACGATGACAGCAGGGTCAATTCGAAGCGGCAGGCTGGCTGGCAGGCGAAAACTTCGCGACGGCTTGATGAAAATCGTTAGACTGTCCTCTCGACCCACTCCTGCAGGAGCCGAAGATGCTGAAGATGTCTCGTGGATGGAACGCTTTGCTGCTGTTGCTGTTGACCGGTGTAGCCCTCGCAGGCTGCACAGCAGAGAGCGAAGGCAGGGCGAGCGGTGGCGGTTCGGGCGGCGGCGGGTTGACCCGCGACACGGGCAGGCCCGATATCGGCACTGTGGATTCAGGTAGCGTCGACGGAGACGAAGGTTCAGGTGCGTTGGACACGGGCAGCGATGTTCCTGCTGGGCCCTGTACGGCGGGCCAGATCCGCTGCAGCGCGGATGGCAGCGGACTGCTGATCTGCCAGATAGACGGGAGCGAAGCGGCGCAGCCCTGCGCGAGCGGTCAGGCCTGCGCTGCGGGTGCTTGTGTGGATGCGTCGAGCATCTGCATCCCTGGGACGACCGTGGGCTGCCTCGACCCGCGCTCGCTTGGCGTGTGCCCGAGCAGTGGCGCCGGGATCGAGCGTTCGGCCTGCCCCGCAGAGACGCCGAACTGTTTGGCTGGAGCCTGCACCACGGATGTCTGCATCGCCGGCGTTCGCGGCTGCCAGGGCGACTCGGTGGTGCAGTGCAATGCGGAGGGCACGGCATCGGACACGCTGGAGACCTGCGAATTTGGATGTTCAGCAGGCACCTGTGTTGACCCGTGCGCGGGTGACGCGAAGACCTATGTGGGCTGCGACTTCTACGCGCTGGACCTGGACAACTTCTCGGATGCAACGGATCCGGCGGGGGCCGATGGGCAGCAGTATGCGATCACGCTGTCGAACGCGGGGACGCGGGATGTGAGTGCGACGGTGACAACCCCAGAGGGATACTCGCAGACGGTGTCGATTGCAGCGGGGGCGCTGGCCTCGGTGGAGCTTCCGCAGCGGGATGTGATAGGTACGAGCCGCTCTATGAACAGCTACCGGGTGCAGAGCACGGGGCCGATCATTGCCCACCAGTTCAACCCGTTGAACAACTCGGGCGTGTTTTCGAACGATGCCTCGTTGCTTCTGCCCGCGACGGCGCTGGGGACGGAGTATCTGGTAGCAGGCTGGCCGTCGGGACCGGCGGGCGCGAGCTACTTTGCTGTGGTCGCGGTGGCGGAAGGGATGACTTCGGTGACGGTCACTGCGCCTCCGCGCTCGGGGCTTCAGGCCGGCGGTTCTGTGGCGGGGATTCCCGCTGGTGGCAGCGCCACCTTTGAGCTTACGCAGGGCGAGGTTCTGGCGATGCGGGCGGAGGGCGCGACGGGTGACCCGACGGGGACGCGGGTGACCTCGACGAAGTCGGTGGCGGTGTTCTCGGGCAACGAGTGCGCGAATGTGCCTGCGAATGTTACCTACTGCGACCATGTGGAGGAGCAGATGATTCCCGTGGCGAGCTGGGACACGGAGTATCTGGGCATCAAGTTCAAGCCGCGCGGATCCGAGAGCGATGTGTGGCGGGTGATTGCATCGACGCCGGGAACGACGATTCAGACCGATCCGGTCATCGCGGGGGTGAGCGGCCGGACGCTGGGCGGAGGTGAGGTGATCGAGTTTGCTTCAACGCTCGACTTCGCGCTCAGTGCAACTGGGCCGATCAGCCTGAGCCAGATGATGGTTGGTTCGAGTTACCCGAGCCCGGCGAACGCGACCTGTGTGCGGGCGGGGGACCCATTTCCTTGGTCGACTGAACAGAACTGCGCGATTCCTGGGACCTGCGACGGGACTGGTGTGGGCGATCCCGCGATGTTGATGGCGGTGCCGACGCGGCAGTTCCGCGACAACTATATCCTGCTGACGCCGGCGAACTACACGCAGGATTTCCTCAGCATCGTTGCGCCGATCGGGACGGTCATCGTGATTGACGGGAACCCGTTGGCGGTGAGCCCGACGAGCCGTCTGACGGCCGGTGGTCGCCAGTGGGACATCTACAAGCAGGGCGTGGCTGACGGCGTGCACACGGTGACGGGCGGGCAGGCCTTTGGGCTTTATGCTTACGGGTATGACTGCGATGTCTCATATGCCTACGCGGGCGGCCTGAATCTCGAAGGCCGCTAGGGAGCCTGGAGCGGCGCGCCCGTCGCGTTGCCGGCCGCAAACCAGGAGCCCGTGGCCCAGCCCGCGGCGGTCACCGTTGTGCCGTAGACGGGGCTGATGGCGATGACCTCAACCCAGTAGTCGCCGGAGGCGGGAAAGGCGGCCGCGGGGAGGTACTCGTCGGGGCCGGTGAAGGCCGAAGCGGCAAGGAGCCAGCGGTCGATGAGGGCGCTCGTGGCTGCGCCTGCGCCGGCATCTGCGAGGAGGTCGTAGGTGACGGCATTTCCCCAGGCGTTGTAGGGGCTGACGATGGCGAGGGCTCCACGGTCGGCGCCGAGGAGTTCGATGGCGGTGTTCTGGCCGGTTCCGGGTGGCTCGGCCGTGGCGGGTAGCCTGAGGGTGGGGGCGGCCGGGAGCTGGAGTTCGGCGGTGAGTGTGGTGGCGCCTGAGGGTAGCGCCGCGACCAGCGAGAGGGTGATGGGGGTTCCCGTGGCGAGGGTTCCGAAGTCGTCGATGCTGGCCGACTGGTAGAAGTTGTTGGCGACGGCGAAGAGAGTGAGGGGCTGGTCGCCGATGAGCAGCCGTATGTCACCAATGGGCACCGTGCGGTCAACGGCGCCTGGGTTGACG
>JABMMX010000084.1 GCA_013205435.1 Deltaproteobacteria bacterium | reverse complement strand
GCTCGAGGCTCCCTTTCTGGTCTTCGCGACGCAGAACCCGATAGAGCAGGAGGGCACCTATCCGCTGCCTGAGGCGCAGTTGGACCGTTTCATGTTCCTCGTAGAGGTGGGCTACCCGTCGCTCGCCGACGAACTCGAGATTGCCCGCCGAACGACGCGCGACGAGAGCGAGCCGATCCAGCGGGTGCTGAACCCAGCGCAGATTCTGGAGATTCAGCGGCTGGTCTTCGGCGCGGAGGTGGGTGAGACGGTGGCTGCGGCGGCCGTCCGGCTGGTGCGTGCGACACGGCCCGGCGACGAGAACGCCACAGCCGACATCGGCAAGTATGTCTCCTACGGTGCCGGCCCGCGTGCCACCCAGAACCTCATCCTGGGCGCCAAGGCGCGCGCCATCCTGCACGGTTTCGAGGCGCCCAGCATGGACGACCTGCGCGCTGTCGCACCGTCGGTGCTCCGCCACCGGGTGCTGCTCAACTTCCAGGCCGACGCCGACAATGTGAAGAGCACCGACATCGTCTCCGCTCTCATCGCCAAGCACCTCTGAGCGCCTGACCATGCTCCTCGGCTCCGACAGTCGCGACCGCCTCGGCAGCCTGCGCCTCCGCGCGCGCGGCGTCGTGGAGGGAGCCATGGGCGGCCAGCATCGCAACCCGCATCGGGGTGCCAGCGTCGAGTTCGCCGAGTACAAAGAGTATGCGCCGGGCGACGAGATCCGGCACATCGACTGGCGGGCCTGGGGCCGCGTCGACCGCTACTTCGTCAAGCAGTTCGAGGACGAGACCAACTACCGCGCCTACCTGTTGCTCGACACGTCGGGCAGCATGGGGTTTTCGCTCGAGGAGCGGCAGACCAAGCTTGCGGCGGCGTCGACCCTGCTGGCGGCCATCTCCTGGATCCTGCTCGCGCAGGGCGATGCGCCGGGGCTGCTCTGCTTCGATGAGCGGCCGGGCAACTACCTGCCGCCAAGCTCCAAGCGGTCGCAGTTTGAAGAGATCTGCCGCCTCGCGGAGGGTGCCACTGCCACGGGTCGCACCTCGGTGGAGACGGCCCTTTCGCGCATCGCGGAGCGGGTGCAGGCGCGCTCGCTCGTCTGCCTCTTCTCCGACTTCCTCGAGCAGGGCGACGACCTCCTGCGTCTCGCCAAGGTGCTGCGGCGGAAGGGGCATGAGGTGGCGCTCTTTCACCTCGTCGACCCCGCGGAGCTGGAGCTTCCCTTCGAAGGGCTGACCCTCTTCGAAGGCCTTGAGGGCGAAGAGGAGCTGCTCGCTGAGCCAGACGACCTGCGCGAGGAGTATGCGCGGCTTTTTGCGGCCCATCTTGCCCGCATCGAGCAGGGCGCGCGGGCCTCCGACCTGGAGTACCAGCGGGTCTCGACCAACGACGACGGCATCGCTGCGGTGCGGGCCTTTGTGGCGGCGCGGCAGCGGCGCAAGGGAGGCCGCTAAGCCATGGGCTTCCTCCAACCCCTGCTCCTGCTCGGCCTCCTCGGCGTGGCGGTGCCCATCGCGGTGCATCTGGTGAACCGCAAGAAGGCGGTGCGCCGTGCCTTCCCCGCCATCTGGCTGCTCGCCGCGTCGAAGCGGCAGACCGCGCCGGCCTCCAAGCTCAAGCAGCGGCTCTTGCTCGCCGCCCGTATCCTCACCTTCCTCGCGCTGCCGCTCGCCTTCGCACAGCCCTTTCTCAGCGGAGAGATGGGCGGCGCATCGTCGCGCGTGGACAGGCTGCCGAGCTCGGTCGTCATCGTGCTGGACGACAGCGCGAGCATGAGCTGGGGCCGTGACGGCAGCGCCGAGCGGTTCGCTGCAGCGGTCGATGCAGCGGCCTCTTCCATCAGCGACCTGCGCTCGTGGGATGAAGTTTCGCTCATCGTAGCCTCGTCGCCGCCGCAGCTGCTGACGGGCGATCTCTCCAGCAGCCACGGCACCGTGCGCACGGCGCTGGAAGACTACATGCCCCGGTTTGGCGGCGGAGACCTCGCGGGCGCGCTCGAGCAGGCCAAGGCGATGCACGCCTCGAGCAAGCTGCCGCAGCATCGGACCATCGTGCTCACCGACCGCACGCAGTCGCAGTGGGCTGCGCCGGCGCTCGCAGAGGCGCTCCGTGGTGCAGGCGTGGTGGAGCTGCCCGAACTGGTCGAGGGCGAGGGGAGCGGCAATCTGACGGTGGAGTCGTTAACGGTTCAGCCTGCCGACGACGGCGCTGCGGGCCGCTACCGGTTTGAGGCCCAGGTTCGCAGCAGCGGCAACACAGGGGCCGCAGAGACGGAGGTGCGCCTCTTCGACGGCACGACCCCGCTGGGCGTCTCCAAGGTGGCGCTGCCGGCGAGTGGACGGGCCACCGCGGTCTTCCAGCTCAAGGTGGAGGGCAACGAGCTGCACGACATTCGCGCGGAGGTCAGCGAGCAGGTCGGCATGACGGCCGACAACAGCCGCCACCTCGCCTTCCAGCCGGGCAGGGCGCTGCGTGTGCTGCTCGTCAACGGCGACGCACGGAGCGTGACCTACGCAGACGAACTCTTCTTCCTTGAGCATGCGCTTTCGGCGGGAGACGGCGCCTCGGGCGCGCTTGAGGCGGTGAGCGTGGGCGCGGAGAGCCTCGCAGGACAGCCGCTCGACGGCTTCGACCTTGTGGTGCTGGCCAACCTCGCGCGGCTCTCCAAAGACGACCATCGCCGGCTCTTGGCCTTCGTTCAGGCGGGGCACGGCCTGCTCACCACCGTGGGCAACAATGCGGTGCCGGAGGAGCTTAACGCCGCGTTCGGAACGCTGCTGCCCCGGCCTTTCCGAAGCGTGAAGGTGCTCTGTGAGGCGGCCGATCCCGATGCGAACCTCAAGGCGGTGCGCATCTCGTCGATTGATCGCGGTCACCCCGTTTTCCGCATCTTCGCGGCGCCGGGCGGTCAGACCATCTCGAGTGCGCTGGTCTTCCGATATCTCACGCTGGAGCCCGCGGCGACCGAGGGTGCCAAGACGCTTGCCTCCTTCTCGGACGGTGCACCCGCGCTGGTGGAGCGGAGCGAAGGTGCCGGCCGCGTGGCGATGCTTGCGACAACGGTGGACCTTGAGTGGAACGACCTCGCCATCCGCACGGCCTACCTGCCGCTCATGCGCCGCCTTGCCTCCTACCTTGCGCGGCAGTCGAGCGAGCGGAGGGTGGATGCGGAGGTTGGTGCCGAGCAGGTCATCGACGCGGCGGCGCTCACGCCCGAGCGGCTCACGGTGGTTGCGCCGAGCGGCGGTCGGAGCGTGCTGGAGGGGCCGGAGGGCCGCTACGCCTTCCGACCTGCAGAGGCGGGCCTCTACCGGGTGCTTGTGAGCGTCGCAGGCACCGAGACGGCTGCCGATTCGCTCTCCTTTGCGGCCAACGCACCGGCTGCCGAGTCGAACCTCTCCATGGCCACGCCCGATGCGGTGGCGGCGATGGTCGCGCGCAGCGGCGAGGGCGTGGCCGGCGCCGCTGCCGAGGGTGGCTCCAGCTCGCGCCGCGACCTCTGGCCCTGGCTGCTCTTTGGCGCGCTGCTGCTGGTCTACGCGGAGTCCTTCCTGCAGGTTCGCCGCCGTGTCTGGAAGCGGCTCGGCGAGCGGCTGCAGGCTGCGCGGAGCTAGGGCCAAAACGGCGCGCGGCGCAGGGTCCGAAGACCGCGCGCCGCGTTGCGTTCAGGCTGCAGTGATTACGGGTTGAAGCCGTTGTTCATGGGTGCTGCGAAGGAGGGCGCAGCGGCGGGCGCGGCGAGCTCCTCGGCGGGGTAGCCGGCGCGGGTGCCGGTCACGTTGTTGTTCGAGGAGCCGGCACCGAAGTCATACTTCATGGTCACGAGGCCGAACATCGGAGCAGACTCGCCACTCAGGAAGTTGGGGCCGTTGGTGATGAAGGCGGTGTCGAAGGCGGCGTCGAACTGGAACTCGCCGTAGTTGAGGCCGAGGCCGGCCGACCAGTAGTAGGTCTGGCCGGTGGTGAGCTGGGTCTTGTCGTCGCCCACGAAGTTATCCTCATCTGCCTCGCTTACATCCGCGGGCGATGAGGCCTGGTTCGCCTCGATCGTCTCGGTCGAGAGGGTGAAGATGGAGCGCATGCCGGTCCGAACGGTGACCCGCTCGGTCACGTTGAACTCGCCGGCGACGCGGACGGAGGGCAGCATCCACGCGTAGCGAATGGTGTTGTCGGTGTTCAGATCGACGGCATCGATGCCGTCGCAGATGTCGCGGTCATCCTTGTCGTTGGTGCAGGCCGAATCCGCAAACGGGTCGAAGTTCTTGCGAACAAGGCCAACGCCGACGTCGGCGGTCACGATGGCCCGGTTGGCAATCTTGTAGCGGGGACCGGCGGCGGCGTAGAGGGCGAAGGTGCTCTCGCCCGTCTCCTGCTTGAGCTTCGGCACCGGGCCGAATTTGTCTTCCTCGCGGAGCTCTTCCTCGGGCGTGAGGCTCGTATTGACCACGTCTGGATTGCCGTCGTAGTAATAACGAACATCGTTCGTCATCGTGCTGGTACTCTCGGTGCCATAGTGGAGGTTACCGGTGGCGACGAAGTCGAGCGTCTCGCTCTTGGGCATGGTGTAGCGGATGGCTGCGCCGATGCTCGGGGTGCTCGAGGTCACGTCGTTGCCGATGAGACCCTCTGCAACGTCGAGCGTCTCGGTGTGGGCGCGGGCGTAGCCGAGCTCGACGGAGGCGTCGAACCGGTCGGCGCCCTGCTGGCCGCGGAAGCCGGCGACGATGTTGGTCACGACGGCGCTCGAGGCAACCTGGTAGCCGTCGCCCCAGCTGATCTGGGTGTCCTGCGAGGTCGAGCCGAAGCCGGCCGACAGGCGCACGCCGAAGTTGTTCCGGGCGTAGAGCACATCGATGAGCTGCACGGGGGCGAGCGCGAGGTCGGCCAGTTCGGTGCCTTCGCCGGCGTTGACGACCGTACCTACGAGAATCGGCTTGGTTGTACCGTCAGGGGCCGTGTACGTCGCATCGACTTCGGTCGCAGGCTTCTCACCAGAGTTAGCCCGCGGCGTCGGGGGCTTGAGCAGGCCGACGCGGAAGTCGTCGATCGCCTGGTTGGGCGAGGTGAAGGGGTTACCGTTGTCGAAGGGGCCGGCAAGCGTGTTGAAGAGCACCGCGTTGTAGTCGCCGCGGTGGGTCATGATGCCGAACACCTCTTGGTCGTTGCCGAAGAAGATGCTGCCGCTGCCCGCGCCACCGTAGAGGCCGGCCGAGGGACGGTAGTTCGCCTCAAGGTAGAGCTTCTTGCCGAAGGCCGCCTGGGGGAAGGCGTAGATGTCGTCCGAGTCCTCGATCATGGCGGTGCCGCCAAGGCCGGTGCGGCGCGCCGACTCCGTGGCCTGGGCCGACGAGGCCACAAGGGTGGTGGCGCCAACGGCCACGAGCGAAAGAAGAGACAACTGGGTACGGTTCATCGGTTCCTCTGAAATGAGGTGGGTGACCCGATGGGGGCCACAGGTGAAGGAGGCAGACTCGTGTTGGCGGTCGTTTAGGGAGTTTCCCAAATTTTCCCAAAAACTTTCGCTGTGCGCGCTGCGTCATCGAACGCGGTCACATACCCACCCACTTGCCGAGCCAGCCGAGCCCCCATGCGAGCAGCCCGAGCCCGAGCTGGACGGCGATCGACAGGCTCGTGAGCCCGAACCCGACCGCTGCCATGCCAAGGTGGCGCCGGTTGCCCGTCCGGATCGCCCGTCCCCAGGCCATCGCAGAGAAGACGATGGCGAGCGGTCCCAGGATGACGACCATCCAGGGCACGCAGGCGGCCACGCCGGTCATGAGCGCAAGGAAGGCGTAGGGATTGGTCGCTGTGCTCGCCTCGCTCTGCTCTTTCGCGTCGCCGCTCAACGGCTCGCCGCCAGGGCGCGTACCTCGGCCACCACCCGCTGGTTCTCGTCGGTGCCGAGCAGCGACATCAGGTCGTCGGGCCGGCGCCAAGGCCGGAGCAGGTCCATCTTGAGCTTGGCGACGCGGGCTGCGGCGGCAGAGATGAGCGCACGATCGGCCGAACTCTTCTCGCCCAGCTTCACGAGCGCTTCGAAGCCCTCCTGCCAGACCTCCTCGGTCTTGCAGACGAGGAAGAGGTCGACGCCCGCGCGGAGGCCAAGCGCCATCATCTCGTCGACCTCGTAGCGGTCTGCCACGGCCTTCATCTCCAGATCGTCCGAGACGATGACCCCCTTGAAACCCATCTGTTTGCGAAGGAGCTGCTCGAGCCCATTCTCCGAGAAGGTGATGGGGTGGCGCGTGTCGATGGAGGGCACGAGGATGTGGGCCGTCATGACCATGGGGATGCCGCCGGCAATGAGCGAGCGGAAGGGGGGGAGCTCAATCTCGTTGAGCCGCTCAAAGTCGTGCTGCACGATGGGCAGGTCGAGGTGGCTGTCGAGCAGCGTGTCGCCGTGGCCGGGGAAGTGCTTCGCGCAGGGGACAATGCCCGCTTCGAGCAGACCCGCCGCGAGCGCGCCTGCAAACTGCGCCACCACGTGGGGGTCCTGGGAGAAGGCGCGGTCGCCGATGACCGTGTTCTCGGGGTTGGTCCAGACGTCGGCGTCGGGGGCGTAGTCGAGGTTGAAGCCGAGCGCCTCGAGCTCCGAGCCGAGCACCTTGCCGATGCGCATCGCAAGCCTCGGATTGCCGGTCTTGCCGACCTCCAACATGGGCGGGATGCGGGTCAGCGGCTCCTTGAGGCGCTGCACGCGGCCACCCTCCTGGTCGACCGAGACGAAGGGCAGGAGCCCGTCTCCGGCAGCCTTGTAGATCTGGTGGTTGAGGTCGGCGACCTGCTCCGGCTCGATGATGTTGCGGGCGAAGAGGATGGTTCCGCCGATGTGGCCATCGGAGAGGGCCGAGGCGACCGAGCGGGGGAGCGAGGTGCCGTCGAAGCCGACGACCAGCATCTGGCCGGCGTTGCGGGTGAGATCGTTGATCATGCGAAGCCCTGTTGCGGATCGAGATGGTCGCGGAGACCATCGCCAAGGAAGTTGAAGCCGAGCACCGCCGAGAGGATGGCCAGCCCGGGGAAGATGGCAAGATGTGGCGCGATGAGAAAGAAACTCGCGCCCTGGTCGAGCGCCGCACCCCAGCTCGGCGCGCCGTAGGGACCGAGCCCCAAGAAGGAGAGCGCCGCTTCGGCAAGCACTGCCGCTCCGAGCGCAAAGGAGGTCTGCGAGAGCAGCGCGCTGGCGCAGTTGGGGAGCAGGTGACGGAGGAGGATGCGCCCGCGCGAAAGCCCGAGCGCGCGCGCCGCCTCGGCGTAGCTCATGCCGCGCTGCCGGAGCACCTCGGCCCGGGTGATTCGGGCGAAGCTTGCCCAGCCCGTGAGGCTGAGTGTGAGCACCACGCCTGTGTAGCTCGGTTTGCCGAGCAGGAAGAGGAGGAAGATGCTCAGGAGCACGCCGGGGAAGGCGAGAGCGACGTCTACGGCGCGGAGCAGCAGGCCGTCGATGAGGCCTCCGCGCTGCCCCGCGACGGCGCCCAATCCGATGCCGACAAGGGCCGAGATGGCGACCGACGGGATGCTAACGCCCAGCGCGACGCGGGTGCCATGGAGCAGGAGCATGAGCAGGTCGCGACCGCTCTCGTCGGCGCCGAAGGGGTGGCGCCAGGAGGGCGTGGCGAACTGGTCGGCGAGCGAGACGGCAGAGGGATCGAAGGGCGCAACCAGCGGTGCGAGGAGTGCAGCGGCCACGAGCAGCAGGATCACGCCTCCGCCGAGACGCAGGTAGAGCGAGCGGCCCCGCATGGTTAGGCGCCCTCCGACCGCATGCGCGGGTCGACCGCGGCATGGACCAGGTCGGTCAGCAGGTTCGACAGCACGAAGAGCAGGGCGATGACCAGCACGCAGCCCTGCACGAGCGGGTAGTTTCGGGCGAAGAGGCCATCGAGCATCAGCGAGCCGAGGCCGGGCCGGGCGAAGATTTTTTCGACGACGATGGCTCCGGCGAGCAGGCCGCCGAGCTGCAGGCCTGCCACCGACACCACGGGGACGAGCGCCGCGCCGAGCGCATGTTTGACGGAGAGTCGCAGCCCCGAAACGCCGCGGGCTCGGGCTGCGGTGATGAAGGGGGCGGAGAGCACATCGAGCATGGAGCTCCGCGTCGTCCGCATGAGGCGGGCCGCCATGGCCGGCGCGATGGCCAGGGCGGGGAAGATCAGGTCGGTCCAACCGAGGAAGGCATCGCCAGGCGGAGGCGTGAAGCGGAGCGTCTGCGCGAAGAGGAGCAGCAGCATCGGGCCCACCCAGAAGGCCGGCAGCGAGAGCGCGATCATGCCGACCGAGAGCAGCGTGAGGTCGACCCCCGAGCCGGCGCGGCGGGCCGCCCAGACGCCCGCGCCGATGCCGACCGTGGCGGCCAGCAGGAAGGCGCTACAGGCCAGCGCGACGGTGTAGGGAAAGACCTGCAGAATCTCGTGCGCGACCGTCTGATCGGGGGCGTCGCAGTAGCGGCCGAGCGTGCCCGAGCCGATGTCTCCGAGGAAGCCGAGGAACTGCCTGTGGAGCGGCAGGTCGAGGCGGAGGCAGTGGGTGAGCGCGGCGCGGTCGGCGGCCCGGCTCTCCTCTCCGAGCATCGCCGTCACGGGGTCGCCGGGGATGAGCCGCAGCATGATGAAGACCGCCACCAACACCGCGAACACGGAGCTCCCGAGCGCGACAAGGCGCAGGACGAGGCGTTGGAGGAGCGTGCGGTGCATCGTGAACCTGGGCAGGTTGGCGGAGTGCGGCAATACCGCTATTGCGCGGGTCGCGCCATTTTGCGGCGCGCGTGGGACGACCCTCATGTCCGAACCTTCAGACAGCTCCAAGCCCGCTCCCATGCTCGAGACGCCCCTCAGCCGCGAGGAGCTCCTCCGGTTCAGCACGGGGGGAATGCGGGAGCTCGGCACGCAGGCGCTCGCGACAGCCATCGCCGGCGTCGTGGAGAAGGTGCTGCCGCTGGTTTCGAGGCCTCCGGGCGCCATCGGCGAGATGGACTTTCTCATGACCTGCACCCGCTGCGGCGCCTGCGGCGACGCCTGCCCGCCCCACGCCATCAAGGTGCTCGATGAGTCGGCCGGGCTGGCTGCGGGCACCCCCTTCCTCGATGTGAACACCAAGCCCTGCGTGGTCTGTCTCGACCCCCGCTGCATGACGGCCTGCCCGACCGGCGCGCTTCAGGTCATCCCGATGCGGGAGACCTCCATGGGGCTCGCCACGCTCGAGAAAGACACCTGCATCGCCTGGCTCGGCGGCAACTGCGCCCGCTGCTTCAACGCCTGCCCGCTGCGCGACGATGCCATCGTCCGAGACGACGCGAGCCGCCCCTTCATCGACCCTCGCGCCTGCATCGGCTGCGGCCTCTGCGTGACGGTCTGCCCCACCTCCCCCAAGTCCATCCGGGTCGAGCTCGAGCGGAAGTGGTAGGGCGCCGCTCGCGACTCAAAACCATCTAAAAGTTTCGGGTCACCGAAAGCCTGCAAACCGCCGCGCCTTGCGGCTGTGGGCATCGGCACTAACGCGGCGCGCCAAAGGCCGCGCTTTACAGCCTGCCGAGAGCGCGGCTACCCGCCGCGGCCATCGGGTGGCCCTGTTCCGAGCCGCCCGAAACCCACCTCGAGGCTCCGATGATCTCCTTCGACACGCTCGTCTCCCACGGATTCGGTAGCGCACATGTCTTCGTGGACCCGTGCAGCGGCCTGCGCTCCGTCATCGCCATCCACAACACACGGCACGGCGCAGCCATCGGCGGCTCCCGCTTCGTCTCCTATCTCTCCGACGAGGCAGCCTGGCTCGACGCCATCCGCCTTGCCCGTGGCATGGCCTACAAGGCTGCTGTCGCAGGCCTTCCGCTCGGGGGCGGCAAGGCCGTCATCATGAAGCCCGCGGGCGAGTTCAACCGCGAGGCCCTCTTCGAGGCCTTCGGTCGCGCCGTCGAGTCGCTGGGCGGCGCCTACGTCACCTGCGAAGACTCTGGCACCGGCACAGCCGACATGGACACGGTCCGCCGCGTCACGCGCTACGCAATGGGGAGCACCGCAGGCTCGGGCGATCCCTCGCCCCTGACCGCCTTCGGCGTGCGCCGCGGCATCGAAGCGGCCGTGGCCGCCAAGCTTGGTCGGGACTCCGTCGATGGCATCCATGTTGCCATCCAGGGCGTTGGCCATGTGGGCTACTACCTCGCCAAGGAGCTCGCCGATCGCGGCGCCCGACTCACTGTCGCCGACGTCAACGCCGAGAACCTCGACCGGGCCGTGCGCGAACTCGGCGCCACCGCGGTCTCGCCCGAGGCCATCCACGCCGTCGCCTGCGACGTCTTCGCCCCCTGCGCACTCGGCGCGCCGGTCAACGACACCACGCTGCCGCAGCTCGCCTGCGCCATCATCGCCGGCGCCGCCAACAACGTGCTCGCCGAGCCCCGTCACGGGCAGGCGCTCGCCGACCGCGGCATCCTCTATGCGCCCGACTACGCCATCAACTCAGGCGGCCTCATCAACGTGGCCTTCGAGTATCGGCCCGAGGGCTACAACGCCGCCGAGGTGCATGCCAAGGTGAGCGCCGTGTACGAGACGATGGCGACCATCTTCGAGCGCTCCGCCAGCATCGGCCGCCTCCCGCACGAGGTCGCCGACGCGATGGCCGAAGAGCGCATTTACGGCTGAAGCGCCGCCCAGAACTCCGCCATGTGCGGAGGTGTCGGGGCCGTGACTGCAACCGCTCCACCGGCATGCTGAAACTGCAGTCCCACACAGGCCAGCGCGTGCCACCTGATGGGCAGCTGCGCCACCAGCTCCGGCGCGCCCGGGGCGTTGATCCAGGCGAGGAAGAAGTCGTCGCCGAGCGCGTAGAGCTTGTCGCCTACGATGGGGGTGCCCTGCAGCCAGAGGTGGGCGCGGATCTGGTGCTGCCGCCCCTGCTCAATCTCCACTTCTAGTAGGGCATGCGAACCGCGCCGCTCGATGCAGACAACATGGGTTCGACAGGGGAGGGGGCCAACATCCATTTTGATGCTCACCACGCTGGTGCCCATCATGCCGAGCGGCGTGTCGATGGTCGCCCGTGCACTGGGCTGCCAGCGCCCCGCCTCGTCCTGCACAATCGCGCGATAACGCTTTTCGGCGGCCGACTCGGCGAACCGCATGCGAAGGTCGCGGATGGCGTCGAAGCCGCGGCCGCAGGCCACGCAGCCGGCGGTCTCTCGGTCGAGCCGGTGGGCCGCTTCGACGCGATCGTTTGGTCACTGGCGGGTCACATAGGCCTCCACCGTGCGGGTCGACTCGTTCGCCGTGCGGTGGATGAGCATGCCGGGCGGCTTGTTGAGCACGATGGCTGCGCCGTCATCGTGCAGCACCGTCACCTCGTCCAACGAGGGCGTGGCCGGATCTGCGAACTCGAGGCGCGGGATGCGGATCACCTGGGCGGCGCGCACAGTGGCCCCCTGCTTTGTCACCCAGCGCTCATCGAGCCAGAGCCCATGCTTGACGATGTTCGCCGCCTGCGCCCTGCTCGCACAATGCATCTTCTCTGCCAGGTAGCGGTCGATGCGCCAGCCGTGGTAGTTGCGCTCCACCTCGAAGCGCTCCTCCCACGGGATGCCCGGCCCGGCCGTGCGCCCGACCCGCGCTTCGATGACCTCCTCCTCCAGCCCGTCGGAGCCTTCGTGGAGTTCCAGCCCCTCGCGTCGACCGTGACCGACAACTTCTTCTACCTTCTTCATCATGGAGGAGATGCCATCTTGGTCGATCCTGTGGACGCGGGCGTTGCTATCAGAGCGGTCCGGCAACTCAACCCCGCGCGGGTCCGGATTCTGGTGACGCACGGTCACCCCGACCACATCGCCGGCAACGATGAGGTCGTCGCCGCCCTCGGCTGCGAAGTGCTGGCACCGGCCGTCGCTGAGCGCTGGCCGACGCGGCACGATCTGGGGCTCCGCGACGGCGACCGCATCGAACTCGGCGGAGAGCCCATCGAGATTCGCCACGCCCCCGGCCACACCGACGACCACATCATCGCGATAGCGGATGGATTCGTCGCCTCCGGTGACCTCTGGTTCGTAGGCGGCTGCGGCCACACCCGTGCGGGCGGCCACCTGCCGAGCCTGTTCGACTCCTTCCGCCGCATGAGCGCGCTGCCGGGCCATCTTCGCATCCTGCCCGGACACCACTACGCGGCACAGAACCTCGCCTTCTGTGCCGACCTCTTCCCAGAAGACGAGGCGCTCGCTGCCCGCCTCACCGCTGCCCGTAACTGGCGCCGCGAAGAGGGACCCTGGCTCCCCACCCTCGACGAGGAGCGCGCCTACAACCCCTTCCACCGCTTTGCCGATCCCCGCGTGGAAGCGCGCCTCAAAACCCGCTACGCTGACCTTCTCGACCCAACCCTGCGCGACCCAGAAGAGCGAACCTTCTCGGCGCTCCGGCGGGCGAGAGACCTCTTTGTGGCGGCAGCTCCGTGAAGCCCAGCACCCCCATCCTTGCCCTCTTGGCCCTCGTCGCTGTCGCGGCGCTGGGCTGGGCTGCCAGCGTGGAGGACCACCGCTACGACCCGCTCACCACCAGCCTCGCACGCCAGCTCCGCGCGCAGATGGTCGATCAGCCGGCGCCGCCGCTCACGCTGCCCGACCTCGATGGCCGCATTCGGACCCTCGCCGAGCACCGCGGCCGCGTCGTCCTCATCAACTTCTGGGCAAGCTGGTGCGAGCCATGCCGCCGTGAGTTCCCCTCGATGCTCGAACTGGCGCGCTCGCTCAAAGACCGCCCCTTCCACATCGTTGCCATCTCGCAGGACGAAGACGATGCCGCGATGCGAGCCTTCCTCAAGGAGCAGGGCTACCAGCCCACCGACTTCACGGTTCTCCGCGACGGCGATGGTTCCACCGCCAAGCGCTGGGGAACCGAACTTCTCCCCGAGAGCTACCTCGTCGACCGCGACGGCCAGACCGTGCTCCGCTTTCAGAGCGCCTACGTCTGGACGTCCGACCCCATTGTGCAGCTGGTCCAGCGGGTCTCCCGCCAGGCCTGGAAGCTGAGGTAGCCGCTATGTCTGCGCTCGCTCGCGCCTACCGAAACCTCCGCGGCTTCAAGACAGCGCTGAATGACCTCGGCCGCATGCGTGAAATCCTCCGCGTGCTGGGCCGACACGGGTTCGGTGCCGCAGTGCAGCGTCTCAACCTGACCGAGGTGGAGGCCATCCCGCCGACGGTCGAGGGTGGTCCCGAGCCGGCCACCCACCTGACGCGGGGGCAGCGGATCCGGATGGTGTTCGAGGAGCTCGGCCCCACCTTCGTGAAGTTCGGCCAGATCCTCTCCACCCGCAGCGACATGATCGCCGACGACATCATTGAGGAGCTCGAGAAGCTGCAGGACAACGTCCCGGCGATGCCCTTTTCCGATGTCCGTGCCGTCATCGAGTCGGAGCTTGGCCGGCCGGTGGAGGAGATCTTCTCGGTGCTTGAGGAGCTGCCGCTCGCCAGCGCGAGCATCGCGCAGGTCCACTGCGGACTGCTCCGCAGCACGGGCGAAGAGGTCGTCATCAAGGTGCAGCGGGCCCGCATCAAGGCCCAGATTGAGAGCGACCTCCACATCCTCCATTTCCTTGCCCGTCGCGCCGCTGCCGCCATCCCAGAACTCGAACTCATGGACCCTGTGGGCATCATGGGTGAGTTCGACCGAGCCATCCGGCGTGAGCTCGATTTCCGCACCGAGAGCCGGAGCATCGCCCAGTTCACCGCGAACTTTCAGGGCTTCGAGGGCATCCGCGCTCCCCGCGTCTACGACGACTTCTCCAGCGAGCGGCTGCTGACACTCGAGCGCATCCACGGCGCAAAGGTCACGCTCGCCAAAGACACCTACGGCCTTGCGGTCACACCCATCGCTCAGTGCATGCTGCGCGGTCTCTTCAAGATGGTCTTCGAGGACGGCTACTTCCACGGCGACCTGCACCCCGGCAACATCCTCATCGAGTCGACAGGCAACATCGTCCTCATCGACTTCGGCCTCGTTGGACGCCTCACGCCGCCACAGCGAGAACATATCCTCGAAGTCCTCGTTGGCATCGCGCGGCAGGACTACCGCCTCGTGGCCCGCGTCTTTTTTGAGCTCGGCATCAAGCAGCCCGGGGTTGTCTACGACCTGCCTGCCTTCGAGCGCGATGTGGTCGAACTGATGGAGCGCCACATCTCCAACCGGACGCTCCAAGAGGTCGACATCGGCGCCTACTTCGCCGACCTCGTCGCCGGCGCCATCCGGCACAAGATCCGCATGCCTCCCACCTACACCATGGTGTTCAAGGCGCTGATGACCGTCGAGGGCATCGGCAAGAGCATCGCGCCAGACATGGACTTCCTTGCCGAGGCGCAGCCCTTCGTCGAGCGGATGATGGTGGAACGCTACAGCCTCGAGCGGCTCACGGCACAGGCGGTCGAGACCCTCTCCGGTTTGTCGCGGCTGCTGAGGATCGCACCCGATGCGGGACTGTCGTTTGTGGAGAGCATCCGCCAGGGGACCTTCACCGTGGTGGTCGAGCCGCGCGGCCTCGACAAGCTCGTTGCAGCGCACCGCGCCGGCGCCCGTCTGCAGGCCGCTGCCGTTGGCTTTGTGGGCTGCGTCCTCGGCCTCGGCATGCTCTACGGGCGGCCCGGCCCGACCGTCTCGGGCTATCATGTGCTGCCGGTCCTGTTCGCGGTGGCAGCGCTCTTCTTCGCGATTCCGCTGCTGCGTGTTGTGCTCGCTCGCTGGAAGTAGTGTGCGACCGCAGCATCGTTAGACCCAAAGCCGCGTCGATTCGTTGACCACCGCAACGCCGCAATCTACGATGCGGCCTATTCTCAAGTGGAGAGTTCACCGTGAGCAGCAACGATTCGTCCCAGGGCGGCAAGAAGGGTTCCAACGTTCGCAAGACGCAGGCCCTGACCATCCTCTCCTCCATCCTGGAAGAGACCAAGTCGGAAGCAGAAGCGGAGCGCGAGGCGCTCGCTGCCGCAGAGGCCCAGAAGGCCGCCGCGGCGAAGGCTGAGGCCGCTGCCCAAGATGCTCAGGCTCGGGCGGAGGCCATCCGTCGCATCGAAGAGGAAGAGGCTCGTCAGGAGGCCGCCGCTTCGCGCCGGACGATGGCGGCGGAGGCGCTCCGCGTGGACGACAGTCCGGCGGTCGCCGCGCCTGTGCGGCCCAAGGGCGGCTACTCGACCGAGCAGGTCGTCGCCGTGCAGAAGAAGGCGGTCAGCAAGGGCCTTCTCATCGGTGTCGCCGCAGCGGTCGTGGCGGTGGTCGGCGGTGCCGCAGCCTTCGGCGCCGCGTCGAAGAACCAGGTCGACGCAACCACCTCCTACGCCAAGGTCGCCATCGAAGAGGCGCCCATCGCCTCGCCCAAGGCCTCCTTCACCTTCACCCCCGAACCGCCTCCGCGGGCAGCTGCAGCTGAGCCTGCACCGTCGGCACGACGCGGCGGAAGCGCCCGTTCGGGCGGAACGAAGCCGGCAGCCGCTGCCGCCACGCCTCCGGCTGGGCCGCGTATCCGCCTCGGCGGCGGTATCAAGACCCGCTAACGACCTACGAGCAGGGGCTGCCCGACGAGGATAATCTCATCCTCGTCCAAGTCGTTCCAGCGCCTCAGGTCGGCAACCCGCACGCGGAAGCGGCGCGCGATGCTCGACAGCGTCTCGCCCGCCTTCACCGCGTGGCTCCTGCGCGTATGGCGGGCCCGCTTCGGTTCGCTTGCCCGAGCCCGCTTCGGCGCAGCACTGGCAGCCGCAGCATCCGGTCGTGCAATCTCCACCGCCGACTCGGGCCAGAGCTGGATGCCCTCCGAAACGAAGGCAGCCGGCAGCCAGACCGTCAGCATGGAGGCGACCCGGAGGGGGAGCTTCGGGTCGAGGTCGTTCCAGAGCGCCAGATCGGCTGCAGGAAGACCGAGTCGCACCGCCAGCGTCTCAAGCTCATCGTGACGGTTCACACGGTAGAACCAGCGCGCCCGGTCCGGGAAGGAAAAGGGCAGGGCGGGGAGCACCACGACCGGCCGCTCGCTGCTCGCTGCCCGCTCCGTTGCAGTCGCAGGTACAAGCAGCTCACTCTCGTAGGCCGGCTCAAACCCGCGCGGCCAGCCATTGAGCTGTCGCAGCTGCTCAGGCCGAACGCCGAACCGCGCTGCGAGGTCGTCCAGCTCCTCTCCGAACCTCGTAGACACCGTGCGCAGCCCCGCGCTCCCCACCGCCTTCAACGCCGCAATCCGCAGCGGCTCCAACGAGGCGGGCGGCAGATAGACCGTGTCGCCCGGAAGCAGCAGCGTCCCAATGAGCCACGGATTGAGCGTGCGGATCGCCTGCGGCGTCGTGCCGGCGCCCCGAGCAAGCTCGGTCAGCGTCATCTCGCTCGGAATGGCGAACTCCGCCACCTCCCGCGGCCGTGCCGTCTGGAGGCCGCTAAGCCCGTAGCGCTCGGGATTCGATGCCACGACCGCAAGCGCGAGAATCTTCGCCGCATAGCGACGCACCGAGCCAGGGAGCAGGCCGTTGCGCTCGAAGGTCCAGAAGTCGGTCGGGGTCTGTCCGGCGAGCAATCCGCGCACGCCGTAGGGGCCCATGTTGTAGGCTGCGAGCGCCAACGGCCATGAGCCGAAATCGCGTCGCAGATCGGTGAGCAGGCGCCCGGCCGCTTCGGTGGAGGCGCGGATGTGGCGCCGCTCGTCCACCCGCCCGTTGTGCGCCAGATCGAACCCGTCGGCGGCCACCGGGATGAACTGCCAGACGCCAGCCGCACCGCTGCGGCTGCCGGCCCGCGGGTCGAAGCCCGATTCGAGCGCCGCCACCCAGACGAGTTCGTGTGGCGCACCGACGCTGTCGAGCGCCGCCTCCAGCTCGGGGCGAAGTGTGCCGACGCGGCTGATCAGCGCCGCGGCCTGCCGCCTTCCAGGGCCGGAGAAGTAGGCAATCTGCGCCGCGAGAGACTCGTGCGCGAGCGAAGTCAGCTCGAATGGCAGCGCCGTCTGCCCAGCTTGTGGAGCCACCGACGGAGTCGCCGGCCCACTCCACGCAAACCCCGCTCCGCCTGCCGTGAAGGCAAGCGCGATCAGGACGAGCAGCTGTCCGGCCGAGCGGATCAGTCGGGCAGGCTCTCCTCCTCTTTCGCGTGGGAGCATGAGAACAGTTTGACCGTCGCGGTCAGTGGTGGCAAGCCCCACCGTCTTCCGCCCGCTGCGGGAATGTTCGTCCGCTGCCACAGGGTTGCCGCTCCTACCATGCGACACACACCCATCCTCATCCTCTCGCTCGCCCTGCTGCCGGTCGCTGCAGAGGCCGACGTGCTCCGCTCCGCCGAGCAGCTCCGGCAGTTCTGCGAGGCCGGAAAGAGCCTCTCTTCGGGTGACGCCTGGCCTGCTGCGCCGCTCTCTGATGAGGCCCTGCCGCAGAGCTGGGCCGCTCTCATCCAGACGAGGAACCAGGCCCGCGAACGGGCCCGCATCGGGCTGCAGTCGCACGAGGCCGTCATCGCGCCGGGCGAGTTCCAGTTTCTCCCCTTCGCCGACGATATCGAACATCTGGTGGTCTCGACCAACACGGGGCTCCCGCTGCTCGGTGGGGCTGCCACCATCGTCCTCGACGGGACCTCCCTCGGCTTTGTCATGGACGAGGCCTCCGCCGCCGACCTGATTGCTGCCCACCGGCTCGGCGGCGTCGCGCTCAAACTCATCTTCGACTTCAGCCCCATGGCTGGCGATGGCGGCGACCGTCCGCTCTGCGAGGCTGCCGACGCGGGCATGGTGCCGCGGCTGCATGGCCGCCTCCTCGAAGCCACCCTCTTTGATCCGCTGAGCGACGCCATCTACGCTTCGGTGGAGAGCCCGCATGGCACGGCAGAGCGCTCGCGGCGCGGCGGAGTGCTCAACGGCAACGCTCTGACCGCTGCACCCCGCGCTGAGGTCACCGGGCTGGAGGTCGAGGGTGGACGCCCCTTTGCCGACGCGGAGGCCAGCCTGCTCCGCGCCGCAGTCGAGGAGCGCAGCGTCGGCTGCTACGCCCGCGCACTCACAGAGAACGGCGGCCTCAAAGGGGCACTCGTCTTTGGACTCAACCTCGGTGCCGCGGGCGAGGTCGACGGGGTCGAGACCCGCATCGACGTCCTCGGCGATGCCGCGGTAACCGCATGCAGTATCGCCCGCCTGGGAACCCTCCTCATCCCGCGCAGCCCGCAGGCACAGCCGCTACGCCTCCGCACCACCGTCGTCTTCCAGCCCGAGTAGCTCGCCGTCCGCGAAGTTGCGGCCATCTTGGCGAGGCGGTATCAAGCCGCCATGCAGACTGTACCTCCGACAGGATCGAGCCTCCGACGCACGATTGAAGAGATCGGGCGGTCGGGCATCGACTTCATCACCGAGATCGGCGCGATGGGGCTGCTGACCGCGCAGGCGCTTCGGGCCACCCTCAAGCCCCCCTACCGCTTCCGCGTCTTCCTCGATGCAATGGATGATGTCGGCTTCGGCTCCCTCTTCATCGTCCTTCTGACAGGCTCCTTTGCCGGTGCTGTCATGGCTATGCAGTCCATCGTCGCCTTTCGGATGTTCGACTCCGAACACCTGGTCGGTTCGGCCGTCGCCCTCACCCTCACCCGCGAGCTCGGCCCCGTCTTCACCGCACTCATGGTTACAGGCCGCAACGCCTCCGCCATGGCGACCACGCTCGGAACCATGCGGGTCACCGAACAGATCGACGCGATGGAGGTCATGGCGGTCGACCCCGTGCAGTATCTCATCGCACCCCGCATCGTGGCGACCACGCTGATGATGCCGCTGCTGACCATGCTCTTCAACTTTGTCGGCATGACGGCAGCCTGGGCTGTCTCGGTCCTCTGGCTCGGCGTCGACGAGGGGGCCTTCTTCGGCAGCATCGCCTCCGACCTTGAACCCTCCGACCTCACCAACGGCGTCATCAAGGCTTCGGTGTTTGGCCTGACCGTCTCGGCGGTCGGCTGCTTCCGCGGCTACACGGCCAAGGGTGGCGCGAAGGGTGTGGGAGAGGCCACCACAAACGCCGTCGTCTTTGGTTCGGTTGCCATCTTCGTGCTAAACTACTTCCTCACGGCGGCAATGTTCACGTGAGTCTCTCCACCCCTCTCCACGGCGGTTGCCTTTGAACAGCTGGGTCACACCCTTCAAGGTTGGGCTGGTCATGATCGGCGCGGTCATCGCTACCGTCTTGATGCTGGCGCGGGTCAACAGCGACTCGCTCGGAATGAACGACGGCTACCGCCTCTACGCCCGCATCTCCGACGCATCGGGACTTACGGTCAAGAGCCGCGTGGTGCTCGCCGGCATCGAGGTCGGGCTGGTGGAGGGCGTGGAGCTGGACGGCCCGGTGGCCATGATCCGCATGCGGGTGAAGCCTGATGTCACCCTCTTTGCCGGCGAGACCTTCAAAGACAGCGAAGGCGTGCTCCGCCTCAAAGATGCAGTCACGCTCGCCAAACGACGCACCTCGCTGGTCGGCGCCTTCTATCTCGAACTCACGCCCGGTCTGCGCGGCAAGCGGCTGGCCGACGGCGACGAGATTAACGTGGTCATCTCCGAGGCCTCGCCCAACGCCATCGTCGACAAGATGAACATCATCGCGGGCGACGTGGAGGGCATCACGCGTGACGTGAAGAAGGTGACCTCCAACATGGCGACGGTCTTCGGCAACGAGGAGAACGCCAAGCAGATGCAGCGGGTCATCGACGACACGGCCAAGAGCGTCGAGGTGCTCCGCTCGCTGCTCACCGCCAACCAGGCCGCGATGGGTCGTATCGTCGCCAACACCGACGCCACGGCGGCCAGCATGCGGACCATGGTCGAGCAGACGAGCCGAGACACCGCCCAGATCATGGCCGACATCGCCGTCATCACCAACGACCTGCGCGGGATCGTGAGCCGCTCCTCCGGCGAGGTCGATGCCGGCCTCGCCTCCGTCAAGGGCACGCTCGCGAGCGCGCAGGAGGCGCTCGACCGCATCAACTACAGCCTCGAGAATGTGCAGCGGGTGACCGAACGGCTCGACCGCGGCGAGGGGACCATCGGCAAACTCATCAACGATCCGACCATCTCCGATCAGGCCACGCAGCTTGTCACCACCGCCAACGGCTTTGTGCAGCGGGTGACCGACCTCAAGACCGAGGTTGAGTTCCGCAGCGGCTATGGCGCCCAGGATGAGGCCTTCAAGAGTGTCGTCGGCATCGTCCTGCAACCCGATCGCGACAAGTTCTACAACTTGGAGATCGTCTCCGACCCGCGCGGGACCACCAGCACCACCACCTCGCTCCGCGGCACCGACGATCCGACCGAGACCCCCATCGTTCTCGAGAGCAAGAAGCAGACCACCGACAGCCTCGAACTCTCCTTCACGCTCGGCCACCGCTGGCCGGTGATGCCGTCGCGCAGCCTGCTGCTGGGCGGACGATTCGGACTCATCGAGGGAACGGGTGGCATCGGCGCCAACCTCTGGACCTGGAATGACCACCTCGAACTGCGCGCCGACCTCTTCGACTTTCAGGCGGCAGATCAGCCGAGGCTTCGGACCTGGGGCCTCTGGAGCGTGGGGGCTGTGGTCCCGCCCGGCGCCATCTGGTCGCACATCTTCGTGCATGGCGGCGTGGACGACTGGATGAACACCCGCTCCACCGACTACTTCGGCGGCCTGGGCATCGCCTTCGATGATCGCGATCTCAAGGCCATTCTGCTGGCAGCGCCCACGCCGAGCCTCTAGGGTGGCTCCGCTCGGACGACCGATGCAGCCACCTCTGTAAGCCAGACAACATGAAAATCGACATCACACAGCTCCACGAAGGGGCAAACCCCGTCACCTTCTCCGTCCCCGCCGCCACCTTCGAGGCCATCATCAAGGAGGTCGACGACCTCTACGAACTCGACGGCGCCGACTGCGAGGTCGCCTTCGATGTGGAGCGCTACGACACTACGCTGATGGTTAAAGGTACCATCACCGCACCAGTAATCTTCTCCTGCGCCCGCTGCCTAGAGCGCAACCACGAGACGATGCAGCTCAAGCTCAGCTGGACGCTCCTGCCGCGCTCGGCCTTCGCAACCTCAGACATCACCGAGGAAGAGGGGGTGGAGCTCACGGCCGACGATCTCGATGTGAGCTTTTACGATGGCGACGAGGTCGACCTCTTCGAGATTGTGCGCGAGGCCATCCTCCTCGACCTCTCCCCCGTTCCCAAGTGTCTGGTTGACAGTTGCACGGCGGTCGAGTATCTGCGCACCTCCGCTGAAGAAGCTGAGACACCGCTCCCCGACCCCCGTTGGGCAGCGCTGCGAGCCCTTCAAGCCCAGACTATCAAGAAGAACTGAGCCTCAAGGCTCCACCATCAGGTTCGTGTCATGGCCCAACCCAAGCGTAGATTCTCGAAGCAGCGCACCCGCACCCGCCGTTCGGCCAACAGCAAGCTTGCTGGAAAGAACCGCAGCATCTGCACCCACTGCAATGCCGACAAGCTCCCCCACACGGTCTGCCGCGCTTGCGGCACCTACCGTGGCCGTCAGATCATCCCCGTGGTCATCGTCGCCGAGTAACGGCAACGCGGCCAAGGCGTATCGGAGGTCGCACCATGTCGAAGCCCAAGGTCTTGATCGCATCTGATCATGCTGGCGTAGACACGAAGCGTGATCTCGTGCGCCTGCTGAACGCGCTCGAACTCGAAGCGGTCGATCTCGGCCCCTTCGATACCACCCCCGTTGACTACCCCGACTTCGCGCAGGAGCTTGCTCGCCGCGTCGTCGCAGGGGAGGGCGCTTGGGGTGTCCTTATTTGTGGCTCCGGCATCGGCATGTCGATCGCAGCCAACAAGGTTTTCGGGGCGCGGGCTGCGCTCGTCTCCGACCCCTACTCCGCCCGCATGGCGCGCGAGCACAACGACGCAAACATCCTCGTGCTCGGCGCCCGTGTCATCGGACCCGAGCTCATGCGCGAGAACATCGAGGCCTTTGCGCGCGCCTCCTTCACACCCGGCAACGACGGGCGCCATGCGCGTCGGGTCGCCAAACTCAACGCTCCGCTCCCGTAAGGAGGAGCGCGATGCGCTGCCCACGTTGCGGTCACCTCGAGGACCGCGTCATCGATAGCCGCCAGTCACGCGAGGGCGACAGCATCCGCCGACGCCGCGAATGCGAGGCCTGCAGCGCCCGCTTCACCAGCTATGAGCGCATCGAGCAGCCTGTCCCGCTCATCATCAAGCGCGACGACCGCCGCGAGCCCTATCAGCGCGAGAAGCTCCTCGCCGGCCTCCGCAGGGCCTGCGAGAAGCGCCCCATCTCCATCGACACCATCGAGGCGCTCGCCGACCGCGTTGAACTCCGACTCGGCGAGTTCGGTGCCGCCGAGGTCCCCTCGCGCACGCTCGGTGACCTCGTGATGGAGGAGCTCGGGAAGCTCGACCAGGTCGCATGGCTCCGCTTTGCCAGCGTCTACCGCTCCTTCCAAGAGGTCGGCGAGTTCCTTCGGGCTGCAGAGGGGCTTCGCGACGGTCTGCCAGACGCGGCCCCCGAAGCCGACGGGGAGGGAGCGTGAGCAGTCGCGACGAGCACTTCATGCGGCTCGCCCTGCACGAGGCCGCCAAGGGGCGCGGCACAGCCCGCCCCAACCCCATGGTGGGCTGCGTCATCGTGCGCGGCGACGAGGTCGTGGGCCGCGGCTTCCACCTGCGCGCAGGGCTCGCCCACGCAGAGGTCGAGGCGCTGCGCGACGCCGGCGAACGCGCTCGCGGCGCAGAGGTCTTCGTCAACCTCGAGCCCTGCAGCCATTTCGGTCGCACGCCGCCCTGTGCCGACGCGCTGATCGAAGCGGGTGTTGCCCGGGTCGTCGCCGGCATGATCGACCCCAACCCGCGCGTCTCCGGTCAGGGGCTGCTGCGCCTCGCCGCTGCCGGTATCGAGACCTCTGTGGGCCCGCTTGAGGCGGAGTGCAGAGCGCTGAACGAGGGCTTCGTCTCGGTAATCTCGCGCCGTCGCCCCTTCGTCACGCTCAAACTGGCGATGTCGCTCGATGGCCGCATCGCCTCGCGCGAGGGTACGAGCCGCTGGATCACCTCGGAGCCCGCCCGCCTCCGGGTTCACGGCTGGCGCGCCGAACACGATGCCATCTTGGTGGGTGCTGGCACGCTGCGCGCCGACAACCCACAGCTGACCGCGCGTGATGTCGATGCAGCAGTTCAGCCTACCCGGTTTGTTCTCGACACGCGGCTCTCGGCTCCGCTCGAGGCGACCCTCTTCAACGATGGAGCGGCTCCCACCGTGGTCCTCTGCGGCGTCGATGCAGACCCAGAGCGGATTGCCCTGCTGCGGGCCCGTGGCGTCGAGGTGGATTGCCTGCCGTTGCAGGATGGCCGGCTGTCGGTGCAGTCCATCTTGGACGCTGTAGTCGCCCGCGGCTGCCTCAGCCTCTTCGTGGAGGGTGGCGCGACGCTCGCCGGCGCGCTGCTCGACGCCGGAGTGATCGACCGCGTCCGCTTCTTCTACGCTCCGCTGCTGCTCGGCGGCGAGCGTGCGCTGTCGGCCATTGGTGGTCACGGTTTCGATGCACCCGCGGTGGCGGCACGGCTCTCGGATCTCTCCTACGAGCAGGTCGGTCCCGACCTCCTGGTCACCGGCTCCATCGCGCCCCGCTGAAGGCAGAGATCGCCTCTCAGGGCTGTGCTCCGTTTGACGGCAGGCCCCTCGATGCCTAGAGGCTGCGCAGCGGATTCTGCCGTCTCTTCCACCGTTCTCTGGCTCTCAAGATGTTCACCGGACTCGTTCAGGATGTAGGCACGCTGTCGGCCCTCTCTCGTAGCGGGAACGATGCGGTCTTCGAAATCCGAACGGCGCTAGACGCCGCCACCTTTCAGCTCGGCGAGAGCATCGCGGTCGATGGTTGCTGCCTCACCGTCACCCGCTTGAGCCACGACACCTTCACGGTCGAACTATCCGCGGAGACCCTTCGCCGGAGCCACCTTGGCGAGTTGAAGCAGGGCGCCCGCGTCCATCTCGAACGAGCGCTCGCGGTGGGCGACCGCCTCGGCGGCCACTTTGTGCAGGGCCATCTGGACGGCGTCGGTAGGCTTGTGGAACGCCGCGATGAGGGCGCCTGTGTGGTGCTCCGGTTCTCCATTCCGGCTGACCTCCTCCCCGACCTCGTCGAGAAGGGGTCAATCGCGGTAAGCGGTGTGTCGCTGACCATCAACCAACTCACGGCAGACGGCTTTGAGGTGATGATTATCCGCCATACACAGGACAAGACAGGTCTCGCGGCCCTTGCGGTTGGAGCCTCCGTCAATATCGAGACCGACATGCTCGCCAAGCATGTGCGTCGCCTCCTGAACTGGGGCGGTGCCTCCGCTGCAGGCTCCGATGCGCGCCTGCAGACGCTGCTCAAAGACAATGGCTATCTGAACGAGTAAAGGAGCCCCGATGCCGCTCGCAACCATCCCGCAAATCCTCGAGGCCTTCCGCAAAGGAGACCTCATCATCCTCGTCGACGACGAAGGCCGCGAGAACGAAGGCGACCTCGTCGTTGCCGCCGAGTTCGCTACGCCCGAGGCCGTCAACTTTATGGCCAAGCATGGTCGTGGCCTCATCTGTCTGACGCTGACGGAAGAGCGCCTCGAAGAGCTCAAAATCCCCATGATGGTGCAGCAGAACACGGCACAGTTCGGCACCGCCTTCACCGTCTCGATCGAGGCCCGTGATGGCGTCACGACCGGCATCTCGGCGGCCGACCGGGCCCGTACCATTGCTGTGGCCGTCGATGACAACGCGACTGCCGCCGACCTCGTCTACCCGGGCCACATCTTCCCGCTCCGCGCCCGCAAGGGCGGCGTGCTTGTCCGCACGGGGCAGACCGAGGGCAGCGTCGACCTCGCCCGTCTGTCGGGCCTCAAGCCCGCCGCTGTGATCTGCGAGATCCTCAACGACGACGGCACCATGTCGCGCATGCCCGACCTGGAGCTGTTTGCTGCCGAGCACGGGCTGCTCATCGCATCGGTTGCAGACCTCATCGACTACCGGCTGCAGACCGACTCGCTGGTTGAACTTGTGGCGGAGATTCCCTTCCCCTGCGAGGCGCACGCCGGCTTCAAACTCCGCGCCTACCGCAGCCAGGTTGACGGCGGAGAGCACCTCGCCCTCGTCCTGGGTGACCCTGCGACGGCGACCGAGCCTGTCCGCGTCCGCGTCCAGCATCCGGCCCTGGTCGGTGACGTCTTCCGTGGCACCCAGGTGCGCGGCGGCTGGCAGCTGCACAGAGCCATGCAGATGATCGCCGAGGCCGGCGTTGGCGTCCTCGTCTATCTCCACAAGCCCGAAGTCAGCCGCTTCGAGAGTCTGGCAACCTTCGCGGTCGACCGCGCCGATGTGGCCACCATCCGCCGTCTCGCGCCGAACTTCGGCGCCCCCGCCTCGGTGAACCGCCCCAAGGCTGCCCTGCGCGACCTCGGAATCGGTGCCCAGATCCTCCGTGATTGCGGCGTCTCCCGCATGTCCATTCTCTCCTCGAGCGACCACCAGATTGGCGGCCTCGAGGGCTATGGCCTCACGGTCGAAACCTATGAACCCATCCCGCGCCCCGACGCGCAGAAGTAACCAACTCTCTCTCCTTCACGGTGTGAACAACATGGCTCAGTGCATCCAAGGCTCGCTCGTCGCGACAGGTCTACGTCTCGCCATTGTGACGACTCGGTGGAATCACTTCATCACCGACCGCCTCGTCGAGGGCGCACTCGACACCATCGAGCGCCACGGCGGAGACCCCGCTGCTACGGTCCTCATCAAGGTCCCCGGCGCCTTCGAGATCCCGCTCGCGGTGAGCCAGCTCGCCAAGTCCGGCAAGTATGACGCCATCATCGCGATCGGCGCGGTCATCCGTGGCTCGACGCCCCACTTTGATTACGTCGCCGGAGAGGCCACCAAGGGCATCTCGCAGGTCTCCGTGTCGACGGGCGTCCCGATTGCCTTCGGGGTCATCACGGCCGACACCATCGAGCAGGCCATTGAGCGCGCTGGAACCAAGATGGGCAACAAGGGCGCAGAGGCAGCCCTGGTCGCCATCGAGATGGCCAATCTGGGCAAAGTCCTGTGATCCCCGAGCGCGCAACCCACGAAGACCGTCGACGCGAACTTGCTCTCTGGGTCCTCTACGCAGCGGAGTTCAACGGGCAGCCGCCGCTGGCCTCGCTCGCCTCCGTGGACGAGGCCATCGTAGGAACCGCCGAGCCGCTGACCGCCAAGCAGATTAGCCCGTACCACCGCGTCGACCGCTTCGACGACTTCATCCCCGAGCGAGACGAATGGGAGGCCATGCGCGATGAGGTCACCGAGACCGTACATCTCGTCGCCCACCAGATGGCGCTGATCGACGAGCACATCCGGACCGCCTCGCCCCGCTGGCGCCTCGACCGCATGCCGCCCATCGACCGCACCCTGCTCCGCATCGGTGTGGCCGAACTCATCTCCACCGACCGTCCCCGCGCGCGCGGAACCGTCAACGGGCTCATGGAGATCGCCAAGCGGTACGGCGAGGAGCAGACGCCCCGCTTCGTCAACGGTATCCTCGACCAGGTCCGTCGAAACCTGAACATCCCCTTCAACTAGGAAGCAGCATGCCCGCCGCGCCTCTCCGTCTTGCCGCGCTGCTCGGCCTGCTGTTCCTAGCAGCCTGTCAGCAGCCGGAGCGGGTTGTCGCTCCGTCGGCCTTTGACTGGGGCAACGAGCAGCCATCCGGTTCGCTGGTTCGGCGGCTCGACGCCAACGGCGTTGCTTTGGAACGCATGCGGGTGAGCCGCACGGCGCTCCGCCACTACGCTGGGCCGGGCGAACGCGGGAGCCATCTTCGCACCACCGCTGCGGGCCTCGAGCTGTTCACTGCCGATGGCCGCCCCTGGTGTCGTGGCACGCTCGACTGGGCCGCCGGTCGCGCCTCGCTTGCCTGCGACGGCCTCACGAAGGTCGAGCTTCTGCGGCAGCCCGCCGAAGTGACCGTGACGCGCGATGCGCAGCCATGGGGACGCCTCATCCTCACCGGCGGTGCCCCGACTGCGCTGGAGAGCGGCGCAACACGGCTTTCGTTCAGCAACGAGGCTGGTTCCTGGTCGGCGAAGCAAGCGGATGGCGCTAGCGAGGGCTCCACGGCCGGCTGGGGCAGGGGCAAGGGGGCGCCGCTCCTCTGGCTGCCACTCCCTACTGCACCCGGCTTCGGCGACGACCGCTGGCCCGCGGTGAGGGCCTCTGTCGCCTGGCTTGCCTC
>JABMMX010000007.1 GCA_013205435.1 Deltaproteobacteria bacterium | reverse complement strand
GAACCCACGCTGCATGAGGGTACCATCTTCTGCCTCGAAGCGGAGCGAGGTGGTCGCCTTACTGGCCTGAAGCACATGGTCGATCTCCAAACGCTCCGGTTCAAGGTCGAAGGCAGGCATGATTGTGTCAGCACTGTTCGTATCGACCAACACCCGGAGCTGCGTGTCGACCACGCGAACGCGGCCAAGGCCTGTGGCATCCCGGAAGGTGGTCATCTCAGACTTGAGTCGGCCGTAGGTGGCCACGCTGTCGGCCTGCAGGCGCTGTAACCGGCCCGAATCGTGGGTCATCTCGAGGTGCGAGGCGTAGGCCTGCGCGAGCCCGATGAGCCGGTGCGAGAGCTCCTCCTCCAGCTCGCGCCGCGACAGCCACAAGCCGCCGACGGCAATCGGCAGGCAGGCAAGCAGCACCAGCGCCTGCGAAAGGACAATCATCTGGACCCGAAGACTCTTCATGCGAAGGGTATGGCAGAAGATCGGATTCAGATCAGCATCCCCCGCTCCTGTGTTGACAGCGCGGCCCGCCCAACGCTATGACGCCATTGGCTTGAGCGCAGCCGGCGATGTTCGCCGCTGCAGGGAAGTTCGGTGAAATGCCGACGCGGACCCGCCACTGTAAACGGTCATGACTTCGCATTCTGCCACTGCGCTTCGGCGTGGGAAGGCGCGAAGCCGCTCCTCGGAGCAGCCGTGAGCCAGGAGACCGGCTCGAGCCCCCACGGCTTGTTGCTGCGGGTCCATGACGGCTTCGGGAGTGAGCACGTCGACGGTCCTCGCGACGTCTTCTTCCCGTTGTCTTTGCCCCCTTCGGGTGAGAGAGGCGTGATGTTGAAGATGTTGAACCGATTGAATGGTAGAGGTTGTCTTTTCTTGCTCTGCCTTGCGCAGAGCGCCTGCTCCGACGACCCCGACAGCGACCTGGTCGCAGACGGCTCCGGCGATGCAACCGCGGATGGCTCCGGCGATGCAACCGCGGATGGCTCCGGCGACACGACCGACGGAACCGGCGACACGACCGACGGAACCGGCGACACGACCGACGGAACCGGCGACACGACCGACGGAACCGGCGACACGACCGACGCAGCGCTCGCGCTACGCGTCGCTCCGAACCCTCTCTTCCTCCGCGTGGGCGAGAGCCCGCAGCTAACGATTTCGGTCGTGGGTGCGGATGGCGTCGAACTGCCAGTCGAAGCTGGCGAGTTCACCGTCACCCTGCCCGACGGCCTCTTCGATGAAGCTGGCGCTGCGCTCCGCACCGGCAAGGCCGAAGTCACCGTCGCCGACGCAGACCGCGCCGTCCGCATACCCGTCATCATTGGCCCCGACCTCTTCGCGGTTGGCGGCTCCACCGGCAGCTTTCACGAGCTCTTCGAAGGCTCAGGCCAGGTCAGCGAAGGCGAGGCTGCTGGCAACCTCCCCACCCGGGCACGCCGCGTCGGAGGCGAACTGTTCGTTGTCGCCTCAGGAGATGTCTTCGGCGACACCTCGCCCACCAGCCTCCGCAAACTCTCGCTCACCACCGGCACCTGGACGCCTGCCCCGGTGACCCTCGACGGCAACGGCGGCTACGACCTCGTCGGCCGAGATGCCGCCACGCTCTGGCTGGTCGGCCATAACAACACCCTCTCCATCCTCCGCAAAGCCGACCTGACCATCGCCTCCTCTGTCGACCTCGCGGCCGCATTCCCGAACCGCGCCATCGCGCTGGAGTCGGGCGGAACCGGCCTGGTCGACCAGGGCCTCCTCATCGTCGCCGACCCTGGCCTGCTCCCAGACTACTCCTACGAGCCGGGGGCACTCTTCCTCATCGATAACATCCTCGGTGTGCCCGTGGATGCAACGCCCGACAGCCCCGAGGTCGACCCGCTCCTGCTTGACGACGCCTGCCGAAACCCCATCTGGATCGACCGCTTCGAGAACGAGCTCCTTGTAGGCTGCGCCGGCGACTATGCAGCGCGCACGGCAGGGATCGCCTTCGTCGACCGGTTCTCGCTCCTGCCCACGGGCTTCGTTGCGCTAGGCGCCGCCGCCTCCTCCTTCGCGCTCGATGCGGCAACGGGGTTGGTGGTCGCCGGAGACGCCTACGGCGCCAACGCCTGGGTCCTGCGCGCCGCGACCCGCGAGGTCATACG
>JABMMX010000083.1 GCA_013205435.1 Deltaproteobacteria bacterium | reverse complement strand
TCGTTCACCCACTCCGACACGTTGCCGCCCATGTCGAAGAGGCCGAGGCTGTTGGCCTCTCGGCCGCCGACCGGCTTGGTCTCGTCGGCGTTGCAGTCGAGCCACGCCATGCGGGTGGCCAGCGGCTCGCAGTCATCCGCCGCAGTCGGCGTCCCTGTGTAGAAGGCGGTCGTCGTGCCGGCCCGATAGGCAAACTCCCACTCGGCCTCGGTGGGCAGACGGTAGCCGGGGCAGCTCGAGCCGAGGAACGAGACGCTCCCGCACTCTGCGTCGCCATCTCCCCAGACCTCAGCTCCGTCGCAATCGCCGGAGAAGCCGTAGCACTCCTGCAGCCCCTCCCCGCGCGACACCCAGTTGGCAAAGGCAGCCGCCGCATACCAGTCGACCGAATCGACGGGGCAATCGTCGCAGCCGGCGTGGTCCGACGGGTTCCGGTTGCCGGCCGCGGCCCGCCACTGAAGCTGGGTGACCTCGTAGGGCATGATGGCGAAGCTCGCGACGACAACCTCGTGCTGTAGCTCGTCCTGGTCGCGCCCAATCTCGCGCACCCCGCCGACAATGTCGGGCGACCCCATCGTGTAGGTTGCGCCGCTGATCTCGACGAGCCGACCCAGGTCGAAGGCCGGGGCCCCGCCGCTGCCGTCGGCATCAACCGCCGTGTCGGCGGCGGTGTCGGCAGCGGCATCAACCGCCGTGTCAGCGCTGGTGTCGGCGGCGGCATCAACCGCCGTGTCCGCCGCAGCGCCCGTATCGGAGAGCGGCGGCAGCGGCGGCGTCTCCTTGTTGAGACCGTCGCAGGCTGCCGCGGGGCATGAGAGTGCCAACATCGCCACAATCTTCCAAGCGGTGAATCGCATCGGCTTCGCTCACTCCATCGGCCAAGGACAGAGGTTCTACCCTCGCACGCCAGACTATCTCAACTCACCTGCAGGCGGCAACCGTGACTGTGCATCGCTGCGCGTCGCACAAATGTTGCGCTTTGCGTCAAGTTGCATCAAGTATTGTCTCACTCGCCACCTCTAGGTTGCCGGCCATGACCGCCCCCCGACACCCGCAGAGCGATGCGCTCCGCGATGAACTCCTTGCGTTGCTCCGCGACAGCTATCGCAAGCTCGACCGAGAGCAGCTCTATCGGGCGGCCGAGGGCGCGATGCGTTTCGGGCGCACCGGCGGGGCGGTTCCGGCCCGCACCGTGGGGCCCTTCGCAACCGGCGACGCACTCCAGCAAGGCTTTGAGGCAGAGTTCATTCACGCCATTGCCGGCGCTCTTCCGGTGATGACCCCCGAGCAGGTCAACCTGCTCGTCGGAGACCTCGTGCAGCAGTTCGAGGTGGTCCGCCGCTCCGAGGTCTCCCGCAGCAGCACCAGCCTGCGAGCGATGGGCGGCGCTGGGGCTGCTGCTGCTGAGGTCGGCGCGGGCCGCTCGGTGCTCGAAGACCAGCGCGGCCCTTCGCTCCGCTCCACGCCCGACCGGCTCCGCAAAGCTACGTCGAGCGGCAACCTACCCGCGCTCCAAAGCCCCGCCGAGCCCCGACAGGGGAGCCTCTCGGGCAGCTACACCATCAGCAACCCGATGCCTCCGCCGGCAGCACCCAGCCAGGGCGGCCCGACAGTCCAGGGCACGCCAACGATGCGCCAGAGCCGGCCCTCGGTCAGCGTCCCTGCGCTCGGAGGAGCTGCGCCCGCCCGTCCCGCGCTCCGCCCGCCAACGAGACCAATGGGCGGTCTCCAGCCGCGCCCGACCACTCCGCTGCAGACCACTCCTGGCGGCTCCGCTCCGACCGAGGGCTCAGCCATCACCGAGGGGCTCGGCGCGGTCGTCCTCTACGACGACAAGGCCGGCGCCATCGAGGTCCTGCCCATGAGCCAGCAGGCAGAGGCGCGGGTGCGTGGCGCGCTCGCGCCGGGGCGACAGCTCCGCCTGATGCTGACGCCGGCGCCGGCACCCGGCCGCGACCTCGAGATCCGCGTTGAGGTCCCCTGGCAGAGCCGCCCCTTCCTGGTTGCCGCTCGCAGCGGCCCCTCTTCGCAGCGCGGAACACTCCTCGAGGTGAGCCGACAGCCGCAGAGCGCCGCTGTACCCGCCGCTGCCAAACCAGCTGCGCCTGCGCCGGTCGCCGCCGCGACCCCGGCGCCTCGCAACGTCGCTGCCCCCGCAACAGCTCGCTTGGCAACCTTCGACCCGAACCGGCCACGTCCGAACACCGGCCAGCTGCTCCACGCCTCGGAAGGGGCGGTCGGCCCGGAAGGCCCCATCGGCACCCTCATGCGCCAGGCTGTCATCTACCCGGGGGTCGTGCTCCTGCTCGAGACGCCCGCCGAGCACTGGCGGGTGACCACGCTCGAAGACCTGCTGCTCGACATCGAGGTGGCGCCCATGCGGCCCGACCTGACGATCGAGGCGCTGGTAACCAAGTCGGGCCTCGCAGAGCCGGCGCGGCTGCAGGAGGCGCTCGCTCAGCATCAGCGAACGGGCGAACCGCTCGAGCAGCTGCTCACGACCACCGGCGCACTCCGCTTCCGCGAGCTCGATGCCATCCTCGCCACAAGGTTGCGTATGCTATTCGCAGCGCTTGCCACCTCCCACCCCACCCAGTTCAAGGCCGAGGCCTTCGACCGGATCGAGCCGCTGGCCTCCGGCCAGACCATCTCCTTCGCCAAGCTGGCCTTCGGCCGTATCCACGACGCGCTCGACAAGCAGCCCCCGGCTGAGCTCGAAGAGTGGGGTCGGGTGACGCCGGGATTCCCGAAGCCGCGTGCGGAGCTCCGCATTCCGCTGCAGCGCTATGGCATTGCCTCGCGCGAACTGGCCTTTTTGGAGGCCGAGGCGAATGGAGACACGAGCATCGGCTCGCTGCTCTCCAAGTCGCCCGTGCGGCGCCACGCCACCCTGGTGTTGCTCGCCACGCTCGATCGCATGGGCTACCTTGAGTGGGTGCGCCACGACGTAGCCGAGCTTCGGGCGATGCGGGCCAAGCCGCAGATCGAGCAGAAGCTGAGCGAGCTCCAGCAGGCCAACCTCTTCGCCACGCTCGATACCCACTGGTCGGACTACGACGCCGTGATTGGTGAGGCAGCCAAGCGGGTCATCAACGGCCTCGACCTTCCCTACCTGTCGGAGCACGGGCCGGCAGAGACGCAGCAGTTGGCGCGACGGCTCACAATGGGGCTCAGGGCGGTCGCAGACCGTCTCTCCACCCGTCCGCTGCGGGAGGCTGTGCGGGCCAAACTGATCGACGACTTTGCCCGCAGCAGCGCTGTCGACCTCTACGAGAAGCAGGCCGAGATGGCCCTCTTCAAGAGCGACTGGGAGCAGGCCGACGACCAGCTCCGGCGCATCCTCGAACTCGAACCGGGCAACCGGCGTGCCGCCAAGCGGCTCGAGGAGGTCGCAGAGAGTCGGCAGACCGAAGAGCAGACTCCGTAGTCTGTCGTTCGAATGACCCGGCGACGCCGAGCGACGCGAGATGGCCGACGGCAACGCCGCAGATTCGGCGTGGCCGAAATGCTTGCGCAGGCAGGGAAGCCGTGGCATAGTTTAGATTGAACTTTAGTCTCGACTTGAGCACTCACGGACCCCATGACCTCCAAACGAAGCAGCTCTGTTTCACGACGCTTCCTGCTTGCCGCAGCGCTGCTGGCGTCGCTCGTTGGGTGTGAATCGCCAGACGTTGCGAGCCCGGGCGCCGATGCTGGCGTCACGCTCGACGGTGGCGCGCTCGGCCTTTCGGATGCCGGCGCCGCGGCGGCGAATCCTGCAGACGAACTCACCACAATCGCAGAGTTTACAGGCGTTGCAGACCCGCTCACGGGCGAACTCACTGTAAGCATCCTGCCGCTCGATGAGGCCATCGACCCCGCGCTCCGCCGCCTGCAGCAGGGCGTCTGCGAGATGAACATCATCCAAGATGGCGTTCCCGGGTCGGGCCCCGCGGACTCCATCGAACTGGTGACCGAGAGCACTGGCTACAACGAGGAGTGCTTCGGTTACTTCGCCTCGCCCCTCTTCTGTGGCGATGTAACGGTTCGATCTTTTTACTCGACCGTGAAGCCGCAGGTCTTCGCACAGATCCTGACCCAGGCCCCTTCTACGGGCTATTCGGTGCAGAACGGCGATGTGATCCCCGGCTCGTCCAGCGGCCTCGGCTCGTGGGCCTACGGCGACCTCACCGGCGCACCCGGCCCCGGAAACGCCAACACGCGCCCCTGGGTCTTTGCCAATGCAGGTGGTCGCTTCACCTTCACAGGTCGCGTTGTCATGAACGTCGTGGAGACATGCGATGGCGTGGACAACGACTGCGACGGCATCGTCGATGAGGGTGGCGGCTGCCGCATCACCGGCCAGCCCTGCACCATCGAGGCCGACTGCTCAACCGGCCTCTCCTGCGCCGCCGGCTTCTGCGGCGCCGGAAGCTGCCCCACGGGCGAACATCTGAGCCAGGGGCTCTGCGTCAGCGACCTGCGAACCTGCACCCTCGCCAACGCAAGCGCTTCCGAGCAGGAGTGGGACGGCGCCGACTGGGGCAGCTGCTACGCCACCAGCTGCAACGCGACCTACCACCTCCTGGCTGGTGCCTGCGAGAGCGACACCCGCTCCTGCACCATCGCCAACGCAACCACCGCCATCGACACCTACACGGATGGCTTCTGGACCGGCTGCGTGGCCACAGGCTGTGTTGCGGGCTTCCACACCGACGGGGGACTCTGCGCCAACGACACGCGAAGCTGCACCCGTCCCGACGGCTCTGCCGGGCTCGAGACTTGGACCGCTGGCGTCTGGGGCGCCTGCGAGGAACCTACCTGCCTGGCGGGCTTCCACCTCGAGGGTGGCCTCTGCTTCAGCGACAACCGCAGCTGCACAGCGACCAACGCAGCGACCGCGGCGCAGATCTGGACCGGCCTGAGCTGGGGTGACTGCACCGCGCTCACCTGCAACACCTCCTTCCACTTGGACGGCGCGGCCTGCATCAGCGACACCCAGAGTTGCACCCTCCCCAACGCTGCAACCGCCACGCAGAGCTGGCTTGGCTCCGAGTGGGGAACCTGCCTCGCGGCCACCTGCGACGCCGGCTTCCATGTGGAGGCTGACCTCTGCGTGAACAATGTCCGGATCTGCCTGCCCGCCAATGGTTTCGGCTCAGAGACCTACGCTGCCGGCGCATGGGGCGCCTGCATCCCCGACTACTGCAACCTCGGCTACCATGTAGAGGCCGGGGCCTGCGCCAGCGACACGCGCGGCTGCATCATCGCCAACGGCTCCGGACAGCAGACCTGGGCAAGCACCGCCTACGGCAGCTGCACCGTGATCAGCTGCAACCCCACCTACCACGAAGAGGCGGGCACCTGCGCCCCAGAGACCCGCGACTGCTTCGTCGAGGGCGGTGACGGCACCCAGACCTGGGACGGCATCAGCGCCTACAGCACCTGCTTCGCCACCAGCTGCCAGCTCGGAAACACCCTCAACCTCGGCACCTGCGTCATCACCCGCTGCGGCAACGGCCTCATCGAGAACGCCGAGTACTGCGACGACGGCAACACAGACAACGCAGACAGCTGCAGCAACAGCTGCGTCTGCGGCTTTGGATTCCACCTTGAGGCCGGCGCCTGCCTCCCCGACACCCGCGACTGCATCGTCGGGGTCGACACAGGCTACCAGGTCTGGAACGGCGCGAGCTACGACGCCTGCGTCTCGCTCGCCTGCGGCGCCCTCGCCTACCAGTCGGGCACCGAGTGTCTGCCCAAGGTCGACCTCGGCGGGAACTGCACCACCAACCCCCAGTGTTTCTCCAACTTCTGCGCGACAGCGCCGGCCGGCACGCTCAACGACCGCTGCGCGCCTCCCGGCATGAACTGGATCCCGCCCGGCACCTTTGTCATGGGCTCGCCCCTCGGCGAGGTTAGCCGTGGTACCGATGAGACCCAGCACCAGGTGACCGTGTCGCGTCCCTTCTTCCTCGGTGCAGCGGAGCTCTCGCAGGCTGGCTGGAAGAGCGTCTCCGGCGGAGCCAATCCCTCCTGCACCCAGAGCACGACGAGCGGCGCCTACGAGTGCACCGCGCTGAACGGCAACGACGGCTCGCCCGTGGAGCGGATCGACTGGTTCTCGGCTCTCGCCTACGCGAACGGTCGCTCGGCGCTCGAGGGTCTGCCCGAGTGCTACACCCTCTCCAACTGCACCGACGCCACCAACGGCTGGAAGGATGGCCTGCACAGCGGCTGCACCACAGCCACCTTCGCCGGCCTCTCCTGCACGGGCTACCGCCTGCCCACCGAGGCCGAGTGGGAGTATGCTGCCCGAGCGACGACCAAGACCGCCTATTTCTGGGGTTCGGTGGCCAATGCGAACAACCTCTGGATGGTCAGCAACGCCGGCAATCGGACCCACATCAGCGGCACGGTTGCGAGCCCCGACAAGACCAACATCTTTGGCCTGGTCGACACGAGCGGCAACGTCTCGGAGTGGGTCTGGGACCGCTTCGGTAGCCTCGCCGCCACCAGGGTGACCGACCCGCTCGGCGCCGCTACGGACGTGCGCCGCATCTTCCGCGGCGGCAGCTGGAGCCTCGACGCCTCCCGCGCGCGCGCGGCCTCCCGCTACGGCACCTCCCCCGTCTACCGGAACTCCGACCTTGGCCTCCGCATCGCCCGTACCGCGGTCCTCCCGCAGGTTCCGACCTGCCCGGCCGGCTACCACACCAACGGCAGCATCTGCGACGTCGACACCATCGCCTGCTCCAAGGCGAATGCAACGGAGGCAACGCAGGTCTGGAGCGGCACCGGCTATGGCACCTGCACCGTTGCAAGCTGCGACGCCGGTTATAGCCTCGTTGGCAACGACTGCGTCGTGGTCTGCGGCGACAGCCTGCTCGGCGGCACGGAGACCTGCGACGAGGGCAACACCGTGACCGAAGCCTGCACCTATGGCGCCACCAGCTGCACCGTCTGCAGCGCCACCTGCTCGCTCGTCGCCGGCGCCACCAGCTTCTGCGGTGACGGCACGCTACAGTTGACCGAGTTCTGCGACGACGGGAACCTTGTCAACGACGACAGCTGCAGCAACGCCTGCGTCTGCGGCGTGGGCTTCCACATCGAGAACGGCGTCTGCACCAACGATGTGCAGGACTGCCTCGCCCCGCTGGGCGTGGGGCTCGAAGGCGTGCTCCCGCTCGCCCCCGGCACCAAGAGCTGGAACGGCGCGACCTACGACGACTGCATCCTCAGCGTCTGCATCTGCCCCTAAGCGAAGCCCGCAGCGTCAGCTGAGGCGCTGGAGCAGGGCCGCATACATGGGGCCCTCTCCCGTCCTGTCGGGCAGCAGCGCCTGGCCATGCTCGGTGGCCTCGCCCGTCTGCCAGTCGGGTCTGCAGCACTCCACGCGGCCGGCGCGACGCTCCAGCAGCCGCGCGACCACGCCGTCGTTCTCTTCGGCAGAGATGGAGCAGGTGGCGTAGAGGATGAAGCCGCCCGTGCGGACCGCATCGAGCGCCGCGGCGAGCATGGCATACTGGCGCATGGCGAGCTGGCGGCTGCGTGCTGGCGACCAGTCGGCGAGGAGCGCAGGCTGGCGGACGAGGTGGGCCTCGGAGCTGCAGGGGGCGTCGAGCAGGATGGCGTCGTAGGCGTCGCGCTCGTAGAGGCTCCAGCGGGTGGCATCGTGGCCGGTCACCCGGACCCGCTCCCGCAGGTCGGGCGGTAGGTAGTCGGAGAGGGTCAACTTGAGGCGGCCGCGACGGGCAGCCGACAGCTCGTTGGCGACCAGTTAGCCGCTGCCCATGCGCTCGGCCAGGATGAGGCTCTTGCCGCCTGGGGCGGCGCAGAGATCGAGGATGCGTGCGCCGTCGGTGATGGGGAGGGCGCGGGCAACGCGGACGGAGGCTGCGTCGAGGTTGTAGTGGGTGCAGAGGCCTTCGCCGTCGCGGGCAGGCGGAGGCAGCGGGCCGCCTGCGGAGCAGCCGGAGAGGGCGGTGGCCTGCAGGGCCCCGAGCAGGGCTTCGACAGCGGCGGGCTGCGCGAAGGGGTTGATGCGTGCGACCTGCCCATCTGTGACCTTCATGGCTGCAAGGAGGGCTGGCCAGCGGTCGCCGTAGCGGGCCGCGAACCAGCGGTCGAAGGCGTCGGGCCCCTGGGCTGCGGCCTTGGCCGCCTGCTTCTCCCGCTTGCTCACACGCTGCTCCAAAAACGGGACGGGCCGGTCGAACGACCAGCCCGGAGTCTAGCGGCCGGAGCCGCTGTGACTAGCCGTGAATGCGGCGGCGGCGGAGGGCAGCGATGCCGACGAGGGCGAAGAGCGCGGAGAGGAGGCCAGCGCCCGAGCCGGCGGTGGAGCAACCCCCATCGGAGGCCTTCTTGGTGGCCGGGGCCGAATCGGTGCCTGCACCGCTCGCAGCCGCGTCGAGCGCGCCGCCGGGCAGGTTGTCGAGGGGCGAGCTGGAGCTCTCCGCGCCGCCGCCGAGGGCGTCGTTGCGGGAGCCGGTATAGGCAGAGCCGGCATCGGAGGCCGCGACGGCCTCACGCCAGAAGGGCGGCAGGCAGTAGAAGGCGGCGGTCGGCTCGGGGCAGTCGGTGGTTCCGTCCGGGCTCACCGCGCAGGTGGTGTCGCCGTAGGGGAGCTCTTCGCAGCTCCAGTCGGTCGGGCAGTCCGAGGCGCTGGTGCAGGAGGTGGGCTCGTCCGGGAGCGCGCAGTAGTTGCTGCCCGTGGGCTCGCAACCGCAGGGGTCGCCGGCAGTGCCGCTGCCCTCGGGCGCAGGGGTGCTGGAGCCGCTGCCTTCGGAGTCGCTGCCGGGGGAGTCGCTGCCGGGCGCGCCGCCCGAGCTGCCGCCCGAGGAGCCACCACCGGACGAGTCGGTGCCGGTGTCGGGCGGAACATCGGTGCCGCCGCTGCCGGAACAGTAGCAGGAGAGCTCGGGCTCACAGGTGAAGCCGTCGCCGCAGTCAGCTGCGGTCGTGCAGGGGCCCAACCAGCGGGGCGCGCAGTAGCTGTAGGTCTCGGTGGTGCAGTCGATGACGGGGTCTGGGCCGGTGCCGCTGCCATCGGGCGTGCCGGGGAACTCTCCGCCGGGCATAGGCTCGGGCGCACCGAAGCCGCCGCCGTTGCAGACCTCATAGCTCTCCGTGATGCAGGTCAGACCGTCGCTGCAGTCGCTGTCGGCGGTGCAGGGCGGGGGCGGGGGGGCGACGCAGCCGTAAAAGATAGTCGGCTCGCAGGGGGTCGGCTCCGGACAGGGCTCGCCGGGGGGGCAGGCGGGCGTGGCGCAGGCCATACCGCCGACCTCTGCGCAGGCGAGGCCATCCGGGCAGTCGGCGTCGGTGGCGCAGTCGCCTGAGATGGAGACGGTGGTGCAGATGCCGGCCGTAGCGGTGCCACAGGACGGGTCTTCGGGGATGCAGGGGGTGGCGCTGTCGGTGTAGGAGCAGACCTCACCACGGGCGCAGTCGGCATCGGTGGCACATTCGGTGGCATGTGCAGCGGCACCGGCCGACATCGCCGCACCAAGGACCAGAAGGGAAAGCAACGAACTCGTCTTCATGACAACACTCCGAAGAGGGTAAAGGGCGCATGGCGCGGGCGACAACGTAGCGTAGAGCACAGTCCGTGCCAAATCCGTTGCAGTGCTGATCCGCCAAGCAATCCTCTGCAGCAGCGCCGCGCGACCGCTCGGGCGGCGCACCAAGCGTCAGACTCCTGACAGGGGGCCGTCAGAATGCTGTGAAGGGCAGGCCGGGCGTGAAGCGTCGGAGCCTCAGGGAACCATCGCCAGCGCGCGGCTCCGCGCCGACCATCTCAAAGGTATCGAGCGCGGTCCATGCGTCGGAGCAGCTGAGCGGCTCACTGGCTACACGGAGGCGCCGGAGCGGGCTTCCACAGCGGGCCTCCGTGGTCTGCGCGCCCGGCGCATCGACCACAAAGTGGAGCGGGCGACCGCCCTGGTGGGCGAGCAAGACCTCGCCGTCCGTGAGCAGGAAGGAGAGGCAGGTGGGGTCTTCGTAGTGGCAGGTGGCGGGGTGACGGTCGGGCACCTCTGCCCAGATAAGGTCGGTCGCCTCGCGGGCCGCGCGGGCGAGGTCATCGAGCGAGATGGGGGCGTCGCAATCGACCGCGGCCGGGTCGAGCCGGCTTAGGAGGAGGAAGAAGAGGACCTCGCTGTCTGTCTGCCCTTCGATGCGCTCGCGCAGGGGCTCGCGGAGGCCTGCCATGAGCCGTTCGCGGAAGCCGGCAAACCCGTAGCAGGTGCCGTTGTGGGCGAAGACCCAGCGGCCGTAGCGGAAGGGGTGGCAGTTCTCATGTGCGAGACCGCCCTGCGTGGCCTTGCGGATGTGGCAGAGCACCGTCGGGGCCGACACGGCGCCGGCGACCAGATGAAAGTGGGGGTCGTTGCCGGCGCGGAGCGGCTGCTTGTGCAACACGGTGCCCTCGGCGCCAAAGGTGGCGAGCCCCCAGCCGTCGGGGTGGTGCTCGCTCAGAGAGGCCATGGAGCGGCCCTCGCCCGTGAGCGGGGCGGCCGCATCTTCAGCCTGCAGCGATCGTTGTGCGAAGAGTCGGCACATGTTTGCCTCGGACGGTCTGCGATCCAACGCGGAGGCTACCGCCATTATGCGTTGCTGCCAACGACTTCGCAGTATCGGGGGCGCTGCGTAGCCTCCGAAGTTTGACGCTGCGATCCGGCGGTCGTACGCACCCATGCGATCTACCGTCAGGGAGTCTCTCATGCTGTTCCGCAACCGTCCCAACTCGGCCTCCGCCCTTGCCGCTGCCAGCTCACGCAGGGCGCTGTGCGCGCTGTTCGGGTTGGCGATGGCGATTGCTGGATGTGGGAGCGAGAGCCCCGTCGAGAGTGAGGGTTCGGCGGCGCTTCCGACAACCCGTGACGCTGCGCGGGAGGCGCTCGAAGACCACCTCGAAGCGACCTACCTTGCCTGGTTCGATTCACAGCTGACGCAGGCCCCCGTCGAGGCGGTGTTGCGGAGCACCGAGTTTGCCAAGCTCCTCAAGCGAGAGCACACGCTGCTGCGGCTCTACGAGGCCCGCAAGGGCGCCCCCTTCCTGACGAACGAGTCGGGGCTCACGCCGGTCGGCCAATCGGTGGTCGATGCCGTCGCGCTCTCTGCAGACCACGGGCTCGATCCCAAGTCCTATCACCAGGCCCAGATCCGCGAGGCACTTACCTCACTCACCGAGTGGGATGCGGGGCTCCGTCACGCGCCGCCCTTTGGGTTTGAGCGGGCGCTGAAGCAGGCGCTGGTAGCGGCCACTGATGTGCCGAGCGTGGCCTCTGCCCCCAACGTTGCGATGGCGGCGCTGACTGCGGTGCTGGGCGATGCGGCGACCTCGACCGCCCCGGAGTATGCGCGGGCCCACGCGGCACGGCTTGAACTGGCGCGCGGTGCACGCGGCGCAGGCGCGACCCTCGAGGCGCTGCTCGCAGACGCCCTCCTCGACTACGGCGCCGACCAGGGGCTGGGCAACGCCGCAACGCTCGACGACCCCAAGGAGACTGCCGCTCGGGCGAAGGTGGTTGAGGGGCGGCTGGCCAAACTCTTCGAAGAGGCAGCGGCTGCGCTGAGCTCCGAGGTGGCCAATGCGCTTCTCTCTTCTCTGCCCCCGCGCCACGACCAGTATGGAAAGTTGCTGGAGGTTCGGAAGTTGTATGCGGCGCTGGTCGCCAAAGGCGGCTGGCCCAAGGTCACGGCCTTCACGGGTTCGCGGGGAACGCACGGGCCACAGGTCGCCACACTCAAGGTTCGGCTCTCGGAGGAGGGCTACGCGGTGGGACCCCTCGACGACCGCTTCGACGAGCCGCTCGGCAAGGCGGTATCGGACTACATGGTTGGCCACCAGCTCGACCCCAAGAAGGGGCTCTACAAGGAGCTCTTCAGCTCGCTGAATGTGACGGCGGAGCAGCGGCTGAAGCAGCTTGATCTGACGCTGCAGCGGTGGCGAGAGAGCCGCATCGGCGACGACCCCGACTTCGTCTTCGTCAACATCCCCGACTTTCACGCAGAGGTCTGGCGCGACGGCAAACGGGCGATGCGCTTCCGCATCGTCGTCGGCAACACCGCGCGCGAGTGCGACCCCGAGACCAAGAGCTGGAAGTATGCCAATGCCACGCCGCTGCAGTCGGCCCGCATGAGCTACATCACGCTCAACCCCTTCTGGAATGTGCCGCAGCGCATCCTCAACGAGGAGCTCCTCCCAGAGCTGCTCGAGACCGAGGACTACTTTGAGAGGCTCGGCATCGAGAGGGTGACGATCAGGGGCGAAGAGGTGATTCGGCAGAAGCCGGGCGAAGACAACGCGCTGGGGGTGGTGAAGTTCATGTTCCCCAACCCCTTCAGCACCTACATGCACGACACCAACAAGAAGGCCTTCTTCGCCTACCCGGTGCGGGCCTTCTCCCACGGCTGCATGCGGGTGCAAGACCCGATGAAGCTGCTCGAGCACATGCTGACCGAAGACGGGCAGTATGACGCGGCCAAGATCGCCAAGATCTACGACGACAACAAGAAGCTCGAGGAGAAGAAGGAGACCACAATCACCCTCAAGACAGCAGTGCCCGTGCATGTGGAGTATTATGTCGTCCGGGTGAACGACGAAGGTCAGGCCGAGTTCCTCGCAGACATCTACAAGTATGACCGCGACCGGATGTCGCCACCCTCTGCAGAGTCGCTCGCCTGCGTGCCGAAGGAGGCGCCCGAACAGACGCTCGTGCTGGGCGAAGACAACAGGGTGATGCTGCGCGATCAGGCAGGGACGCTCACCGATCCCAACGCAGCCGAGGCGCCCCTGCCCGTGACCGAGCCCGTGGCAGACCCTGCGAGCCCCGCGGCTGGCGACCTAGGGCCCTAGCCCTCGCGTCCGAGCCAGCCTGCGAGGAGCTGGCCCGACTCACGGATGAGTTCGGCCTCCTCGATCTTCTCGACGAAGCGGCGCGGCATCTTCCTCACGCCGCAGGCGATGCCGAGGATGGTGCCGACGATGGCGCCGTTGGTGTCGGCGTCGCCGCCGCCCATGACTGCCGCGGTGACCCCTTCGTCAAAGTCCCAGGCGCGGCCACAGAGCAGCGCGACGCAGAAGGGGATGGACTGTCGGGCGTCAGCACCGGCGCCACCGCTGAGTTCGGCGAGCTCGCGCGAGGGGCAGTCGAGAGCATCGGAGAGTTCATCGAGGTGGCGAGAGAGCGGGTCGTCGCTCAGAGCGAAGCCGGACTGCTCGAGCTGCACCTCGGCCCAGATCGCCTCGTCGATGAGCTGCTGGTATCGGTCGGGGCGCGGCTCCCAGCGCCGGCTGCAGCCGAAGGCGTCGGCGACGAGCAGCGAGATGAGGTAGGCCCCGACGACAGCGCGGCTGTCGCGGTGGGTCATCTGGGTGACCTCGAGTGCGAGCTGCAGGAGCGCGGCGCGGTCTGTTCCGTCGCGGAGGAGGGCGGCGACCAAGGGCGCCATCTTGGCCGCGGCGGTGTTGCCGGGCACGCCGAGCGCGCCGGAGCGGGCGGGGGCTGTGCCCTGCAGCAGGCGGCGGCAGGCCTGCTTGGTCTCCACATCCCAACCGCGATGCTCGAAGGTCTCGAAGGCGTGGACATGGGCGGCTACGATCAGGTCAAAGGTCAGCGCGGGAGCTGCGACGAGTGAGCGGGTGAGCGAGAGCAGCATCTGGGTCTCGTCGGTCCAGCAGCCGGGTCGCAGCCGCTGGAGCGACTTGTGGGCGAAGGGCTGGGGGGCGAGGAACTCGCGGATGTTGCCGAGGCTGTCGAGCGCGCGACGGGCCTGCGTGGGGTCGGGGCCCTCGACGGCCATGCCGAGTGCATCGCCGATGGCGCAGCCCATGAGCATGCCGGTCACCCGGTCCGGCGAGCGAAGCTGGGCGAGGTAGCCTGCGCTCTCCCACATACCGATCGCAGCAGCAGGTGAGCTGCCTGTCGTGTCGTCGTTGCGGCTCGGCGCCAAGATGGCTTTCTCGCGTCGGGAAAGAGGAGATTACGGCATGGAACCGACCGCTCCGGCGATCGGCCCCTCAACAACCGTAAACTGCGACTAGCAGACCCCATTCGCGGGTGTCATGCACTCCGTTTGACGCAATGCGACACGATTTCCGAGCATTGGCGCGATTTTTGCCCATGCCGGAGGCGGCTAAGCGGTGGGCTCTGCCAGCGACCGAAGCAGCGCCTCGGCGACACGGATGCCATCGACGCCCGCGCTTACAATGCCGCCTGCAAAGCCCGCGCCCTCTCCTGCCGGATAGAGCCCCGCAAGTGATGGCGAGGCGAGCGACTGCGGGTCTCGCGAGATGGTGACCGGGGCGCTGGTCCGCGTCTCGACGCCAATGAGCAGAGCCTCGTCGGAGGTGTAGCCGGGCATGCGGGCCGAGAAGGGGCGCATGGCCAACCGGAGCGCGTCGCGGACAAAGTCGGGGTAGAGTTGGCCGAGGTCGGCGGGGACCACGCCGCGCCGGTAGGTGGAGCGACGCACCTCGCTGCTCGGCCGGCCCGCGAGGTAGTCGCCGAGCCGCTGGGCCGGTGCGGTGAAGCCGCCGCCGCCCGCTTCGGCCGCCCGCTCTTCGCACTCGCGCTGGAACTGCATGCCAACAAGCACCGGGTGTTCGGGTGCGCGGGTGATGTGGCGGCCGAGCTCCTCGGGCGAGACGGTGACGACCAGCGCGCTGTTGGCGTAGTGGCCGGAGCGGGCCGAGTGCGACATGCCGTTGACGCAGACCTCGCCCTCGCGGGCGCCGGTGGGCACGATGCTGCCGCCTGGGCACATGCAGAAGGAGTAGACGCCCCGCGCATCTGCGCCCTGCCCCACATTGGCGGTGAGCTCGTAATAGGCGGCAGGCAGGCCTGGTGTCTCGGCCCACTGGCCATACTGGATGCGGTTGACGAGGGCCTGGGTGTGCTCCACGCGGAAGCCGACCGCGAAGGCCTTGGGGACCATGGCGAGGCCATCGTTGGCGAGCTGCAGGTAGAGGTCGCGGGCGGAGTGGCCGAGCGCGAGAACCACATGGGTGGCGTCGATGCGCTCGCCATCGTGGAGGATGACGCCGGTCACGCGACCATCGTGCTGTGCAAGCCGATGAACCCGGGCCTCGAAACGGATCTCGCCGCCGCGGGCGATCAGGCCGGCGCGCAGGGACTTGAGGAGCGAGACGAGTTTGTCCGTGCCGAGGTGGGGGCGCCCATCGACGAGGATGTCGGGATCGGCACCGAAGGCGACGAAGGTCTCGAGCACGCGGCGCGGCAGGTCGCCTCCTTTGCGGGTGTAGAGTTTGCCGTCGCTCCAGGTGCCTGCGCCGCCTTCGCCGAAGCAGAGGTTGGATTCAGGATTGATGATGCCGTAGCCCATGAGGCGCGAGATGTCTTTGGCGCGCGTCTCGACCGGCTTTCCGCGGTCGACCAGGATGGGCCGAAGGCCGGCCTCGGCGAGAACGAGGGCTGCGAAGATGCCGCAGGGGCCGGCGCCGATGACGACAGGGCGCGCTGCGTCGGCCGGCAGGTGCCACTGCTGGCGCTCGGCGCTCCGCCCAACCCGCTCAGCCTTGGAGGTGTCTGCGGAGGCGAGGAGGTGGAGCGGGATGTGACAGTCCACCGCATGTACGAAGCGGGGCGGCCGCTGACCGCGCGCATCAATGGAGCGGCGGACGATACGGACATCGAGATCAGGGTCGTCGCCAAGGCCGAGTCGGATGAGCGTTCGCTCGCGGACAACCGAGTCGGGCTCTCCGATCTCGCGCTCCACGGAGGCGAGGCGCCAGGTCTCTCCTGTAGCGCTCATGGCTGGCTCCTGCGGACCTCGAAGGTGGCGGAGAGCCGGGCGAGTCCGGGAGGGTTGGCATCGCGGGCCTCCACGGTGCCGCGGAGCAGGGTGGCGTCTGCCTGGGCCACGCTCACGGTGCCTTCCGACGCGTAGAAACGGTCGGCGCCGCTGCCGGCCTCGAAGGCGGCTGCCAATTCGCCGGGCACAGCACCAACGCGGATGGGGAGCGAGCCGGCTGCAACAGCGAGGGGCAACAGGAGCCTGCAGCCGCCATCTTCGCTGCGCAGTTCGAGCGCCTCGACGAGCTCTTCAGCGCGCGTCATGCGGCAGGAGATGGCCGCTTCGGCGCCGGGTGCAGCGGAGCCGGAACCCGCTCCTACTGGAGCCTCCACGGGGGCTGCGGGTGCAGGCGGAGAGGTGGAGGAGCAGGCCGTGAGCAGGAGTGCGACGAGCAGGGCAGACGCAGTTCTCAACGCCGCACCTGCTGCCACTCCTGCCAGTTCTGGAAGGCGATCTGCGCGAGTATGAAGATGAGGAAGATGCGGCTGGAGGAGACTGCGTAGAGCATGACCAGGCCGAGGGTCGCGAAGGAGACCTGAAGGGAGATGCGCACGAGCCTGGAGCCCCGGATGCGATAGGCGAGCGCGGTGCGGAGGGCCTGGCCCCCATCAAGCGGGAAGATGGGCAGGATGTTGAAGGCGGCGAGCATCAGGTTGATCCAGTAGAGATCGTCGATGAGGCCGCGGAGCGAGGGTGCGAGCAGGCTGATGAAGGGGGGCGGGAACCGCATGAGGAGGTAGAAGAAGATGCAAAGGACGACATTGACGGCGGGGCCGGCGAGGGTGACGAGGAGCTGGTGGCGGCGGGAGCGGCTGGTGCGCCCGCTCCAGATGGCGACGCCGCCGAAGAAGGAGAGCACGATATCGGCTGTGCCATAGCCGAGGCGGCGACCGACGACGGCGTGACCGAGCTCATGGGCTAGGATGCTGCCGTAGATGGCGACAATCCAGAGGAAGGCGCCGAGGATACCGAGCATGCCACCACCGCCCATCTGGAGCAGCAGGATGAGGCCGATGAAGATGAGACCGCCCGTGTCGAGGAAGACGGGGAAGCGGGCGACGTCGAAGAGGTAGATACCGCGGGTGGGCAAGGTGCGTCCTGGGGCGGAATGGCGCGAGGCGGGAGCTAGGAAGGGTCTCCGCGCCGCCGTCGGCCAGCGTTGCGCTGAGCCCAACCGAGGATGGCTTCTGACGAGAGGCCAGACTCGCGCAAGATTTCGTCAACACCGCGCTCCTGCGCCATGGACTCACTCTCGGAGCGTGTGGGATAGATCTGGGCGATTGGGAGCGAGTAGAGGGGATGGCCCCAGACCGACGGGGCGTTTGCTGCCAGCGACTGGCACTCTTCGATGGGCATGACGGAGTCGACCCAGAGGTTCAACTCCTTGAGGCTCTTGAGGTAACCGTCGACCTTGGGGTGCCCCGTCTCGGCGAGTGCGATGGCGACGCTGGTGGCGATCTCGGGCTCCAATTCCTCGGCGTGGGCGAAGCCGGTGAGGGCCTCGAAGACCCGGTCGCCGAGGGTGGGAAAGAGCACGGCAGCGGCGGCGAGCGCACCCATGGCGCTCATGCGGCGCTCGAGGGGGGCGTGCTCGTTGCGTAGGAGCGCGAGGAGGCTGGGACAGGTGACGGTTGCGAGTCTGGCGCAGGCCATGCCGGCGGCGGCGAGGGTGTGGTCGCCGTCAGCATTGGCGAGCAGGCGCATGACAGAGGGTGCGGCACGGTCGGCGCCGATCTCGCCGAGGATGACCGATGCGTGAATGCAGATGGGCTCATGGCTGTCGCCCTCGGCGACGGCGCGTTCGATGCGCGCAATGAGGGCGGAGACTGCCACATCGCCCCATCCGCGGAGGTCTTCGATGAGCTCGAGCGGCGGCCGCTCGCCCCACGACTCGACCCGTTCACAGAGCCCTTCGACGATCTCGGCGGCGCCGCGGAGTGCAGCGTCGGGATGGTCGGAGAGCATGGCGCCTGCGCCGCCAAAGACGGCACGGACGCGGTCAGGGAGGTCGCCGCGGGTCTGGGTCATGAGCCAGAGGAGCATCTCGAGCGGGTCGCTAGCGTCGCCATCGTCGTCGGTGGCAGCGAGCACAGACTCCTCGGTGAAGAGGAATCGCATCTGGCCATGTTCGGAGAAGGGGGTGGCCCAGTTGGCGACGCGGGCGAGGTCTGCGGCCCAGGCCTCCGGGTTGGCAACGAGCTCGCCATCGACATTCCAGAGCCAGTGGCTGCTCTGTGGGACCATCGAGGTGGGGTCGACGGGCATGGGCAGCGAGAGGTCGAGATCGATTCCGAGGTAGCCGCGGGCGGAGGACTCGAGTTCGCGCCACTCCGGGTCGGCCTCGGGGAAGCAGCGGAGCGCCTCGGGGTTGACGAGGAAGAGGGGTTCGCGCGGGTGAAGCTGGGCGGCGCCGAGCGGCGCGAGCAGGTTCACGAAGAGGCCGCGGAAGGCCCGTTCGAGGTCGGCCTCGGTGCGCTGGTCGAAGTCGACGACGGAGCCGTGTCGGGCAGCCTCGGGGGCATCGGCGAGGAGCGAGACGACATTGTGACGCCAGGCGACGCGGCGGTAGACCGAGATGTACCAGGCAGCGAGCGGCCGGAGCGGGAACCAGTAGCCGGCCGGCAGCACGCCGAGGGTGAGCAGCAGGTGGGCGCGGACCTGGTAGCAGAAGGCGAGCCAGCCGGCGGCGACCTCGAGTCGCCACTGGGCCTCTTCCTCGGGCTCATCGCGCAGCTCTAGGTGGCGGGCGACGGCGGCAACCTCAACGCCGAAGGGGCGGAAGAGGGCCTCGCTGAAGCGGTCGTTGTGGGCAAAGAGCCAGTTACGGAGCGCGAGCTGCGAGAAGAGGTCGGGGCCACTGGCGTCGAGGTGCTGCGACATGAACTCGCCGGGCCATCCGTCGCCCGACTCGAGGATCTTGAGGTCGAGCAGGATCGGGACAAGCGGGTGGGCCTCATCGAGAGGACCATGCACAGCGGCGACCATCAGCTCGCGGGCAGCGAAGCGGGGGTCTCCCTGAAAGCCGCGCGGGAAGAGGTCGCGGAAGGCCGGCAGCGAGCTGGCTCGGAGCGTCTCGAAGGCCGCGAGGTTGGAGGCGGAGAGCCAGCCGTCAACGACTGGGTCGAGGGCCATCCGCATGTCGTCGGGCACGACGATCCACTCTCCGTCGGAGGTGACGACGGCATGTACGAAGCCGAGGGAGAGCAGCAGCCGCTCAACGGTGCCGGAGCGTTCTGCGGTGCGCTCGGCGAGGGCGCGTGCCTCATCGCGGAAGCGGCGGTGGGGGATGGGATGGGGCGCCTCGGTTGCCCAGAAGAGCAGGGATTGCGCGGCGGGGGATAGCTGCTCGAAGAGCGCTTTGAGGTGGTCTGTGTCGTAGAGGCGCTCGACGACGCGGAGGACGAGCGCGAGCGGGTCGTCCTCGTCCGCGGGGAGGGGCTCGACCTGATGGAAGGCGGCGAGCTCTGCGAGTGCATCGTCATCCATCCTCGACAGGAGGACGGCGGTGTCGGCGCGGTGCAGGTGCTCGTCTTCGCAGTAGGCCATGCGGAGTTCGATGGGGACGAAGGGGCCCGCAACCTCCGAGACGAAGACGAGGCCGCGCTCTCGCAGCTCCTGCACGGCCGGATCGCTGTTCCACATCTCAGCCTCGACAGCGGCGCCGTCGGGGTCGTCAAGATCGAGCTCATCGGGGTCGTCATACTGCCCGTCTGCAAGCGGCAGGTAGGGCATGCCATAGGCAAGCGCTGCGAAGAGTTCCGCAGCCGACGACGAGAGCATCGTCAGGGTCTGCTCCAGTGTCTCAGGGTGAAGGAGCTCTTCAGCGAGCGCCACGGCGTCGACGCGGCGGGTACCGATGCTACGGGCGAGCGAGCGGCGCTCCTCTTCTGTCACACCGGCCAGAGCGGTCACGAGTCGGGTTTGGAGACAGGAGAGCACGGGCGAAAGCTCGATAACAAAAGTTTATGGCCTGCCAGTGTATGCCTCGACGGCGTGAACTGCAACCTTCGGCGCACACCTGTCGGTGGCATCTGACACGGCGAGCATCGTCGCGAATGTTTGGCGTTTCGCCCGCGCCGTTGTAAAGCGGTCGGGAACTCCTGTGCCGATTTTGGCGTTGCCACGCGGCGGGGGAACCACCGTGCACCTGGTGTTGCTCGCTTGAAGGACTGGTCACTTCGCATCTGGGGTAGTCGTGGGAGTGTCCCGGTGTCGGGAGCACACACCCAGCGGCATGGCGGCGCAACCACCTGCCTCGAGATTGACCTGGGCGACGCCCGCATCATCATCGACGCAGGTTCGGGGCTCGCAGATTTGGGCCGCGTTGCGGTCAGCGACCCAAAGCCGACGCTGCTGCTCATGACCCACCTGCACTGGGATCATGTGTTGGGCTTCCCCCATTTCGCACCGCTCTACTCACCCGGATGGACACTCGACATCCGCGGTGTGAGCCGCGACGGCATTTCCGTGCTCGAAGCGCTGCACAACATCAGCAAGCCGCCGCTCTTCCCCGTCGATCTCCGCGTTGCAGCGGCGGCTCAGGTGAGCACCGAAAACCTTCCAAGCACGGGAACGACAGTCTTTCACGGTGCGGAGATTGCCTGGATGCCGGTTGCCCACCCGGGCGGCTCCACTGCATTCTGGTTCCAGCTTGGCGGCAAGAAGATCATCTTCACCGGCGACCTCGAGCTCCGGCAGACCGACCTGGGCGCGCTCCACAGCTTTGCCCAGAATGCCGACCTGCTCATCTGCGATGCGCAGTACACCGAGCAGGAGTATCTGCGCTACACGGGCTGGGGCCACTCGACCAACCTCGACGCGGCGGCGCTCGCGCTGGCAACGGGCGCCAAGCGACTTCTGCTAACCCATCACGATCCTCGGCGGACCGACGACGATATCGATGTCATGGTCGCCGATGCGCGCCAGGTGTTTGCCTACACCGAAGCCGCCCGCGACGGCCTGACTGTGTCGGGCTCCTTCTAGCCGTTGGCACCCCTGGCCTCGCGAACCCTACGGGCGGAATGGATCTGGAGCGACGGGCGGCTGCTGCCTCGTCAACGGGTCAGCATCGAAGGCGGTCTCATCACCGCTGTCACGCCGCTCGAACGGGATGAGGCGACCGACCAGGCGCTGCTCCTCCCCGCCTTCCACAACGCACACTCTCATGCCTTTCAGTGGGCCATGCGTGGTGCCACACAGCACCTCGACGCAGGCCACACCGAGGACGACTTCTGGTCGTGGCGCGACAGGATGTTTGCCCTGGCCGGCGCGCTCGATCTCGAGGAGGCCTATGCCGTCGCCCTGGCCTGCTACCGCCAGATGGTCGCGCAGGGCTACGCCTCGGTCGGAGAGTTTCACTACCTGCACCGACGCCCCGATCTCGGCTGGTATGAGCCGCAGGAGGCGCTGGCAGAGGTGCACTGCGAGGCTGCGCGCGCGGCGGGCCTCTCCATGGTCCTCATCCCCGTCGCCTACGAGCGCGGCGGCCACAACAGGGCGCTGGTCGGCGGGCAGCGCCGCTTCGATACCACCGATGCCGCCACCTACCTCGCCTACGCCGCGCGGCTCCGCGACGAGCTGAGCGGCGACGGCGTCTCGGTCGCCCTGGGCTGCCACTCGCTACGCGCCTGCAGCCGCGCCACGCTGCAGGCTGTCGCGCGGGAGGCGAGCCTGCTCGACCTGCCGCTCCACATCCATGCCTGCGAGCAGCGGCGTGAGCTGCGCGAGAGCATCGAAGAGTATGGTGCGGAACCGCTCGAGGTGCTGGCCTCCGTCGGCTTCCTGGGGCCCCACGCGACCGTCGTTCATGGAACCCACCTCGCAGCGGGCGACATCGATCGCCTCCGCGCGACTCGGACCACCGTCTGCGCCTGCCCGACCACCGAGCGCGACCTCGGCGACGGCTTCCTGGAGGCCTACAACCTGATCGAGGCCGGGGTGCCCATCGCGATTGGGAGTGACTCGCAGACCTCGGTCTCGCCCCGCGAAGAGATGCGGCTCATGGAGTTCCACGAGCGGCTCCGGCGCGAACGGCGCAACGCCCTCACCTACCCAGCGCGCGCGCTGCTGCAGCCCTCCGCCACGCTGCTCTCTGCGGGGAGCCGAGCAGGCGCAGAGTCGCTGGGGCTCCGGTCGGGGCGCATCGCAGCGGGGCTCGCAGCTGACCTTGTGGCACTGGCCGCACCCGGCCCGCTGGCGACCGAGGAAGAGGCGCAGACGCTGCTCCACACCTGGCTCTTCTGCGATCCCGCGCCCCCCTTCGCACAGGTCTACACACGAGGGCTGCCTCGTCTGGCCATGTGACGATCTGCCGAAGGGAATGGAGCCCGCAACGACGATGTTGCGTGGCCGCTCGCCGCTCTCTGCCTTGACACTGCCGCATCGGGACAGATACCTGCGGCGCACCTGTTACTGAGAAGATGCCATGGGTCTCGCCGACTACTTTTCGAAGGAAGCCAAGGTTCAACGAACCCGCGCAGGCTGCCTCAAGAAGCTGACCAACATGTACTACCAGTCGGCCGACCGGCTCGACGCGGCGCAGAACGCGGCCGCCCTCGTGCGCGGCGGAGACATGGCCTCGATCCGCGTGCTGCTCGCCCGGTTCGAGCATATCGCCCCCAACTACACGACCGACCAGCAGGAGAAGCAGTTCACCTTCGATGTGCTGGTCGACCTGGGCAGCGTCGTGACCGACGAGGTGGCGGCCTACGCGCAAACCACGAAGTCATCGCCCCACTGGGCGCTCAAGGTGCTGGCCCGGTTCTGGTCGCTTGAGAAGCGCCGCGCCTTTGTGCTCGAGCAGCTCCGCGGCATGGACAATGGCTATTGGCGCTCGCCCGATCGTAAGTTCGCGATGCTGGAGGAGGCCGCCGAACTGTTGGATGACGAGGTCGCAACGGCGCTGCTCCCCTTTGTGGACGACCACCACGAGGATGCCCGGATCCAGGCCATCAGCGCGCTCTTCGCGCAGAAGTTTGAGCCCGCGCGCCAGGTGATGGTGACCCGGCTTGAGGTCGAGGAGAGCCAGCGCATCTCGCGCATCATCCTGGACGGCTTCATCACGCTCGGCTGGTCGGCGTCCGGCGCCGAGGAGGTCATCGCCCGCAAGTTCCGCTGGGAGTATGCGGTGGACGCGGCAGGGCTGCTCGAGAAGCGGGGCTAGGGGCGCCGCCGCCGGAGGGCGAGCAGCGGGAGCAGCAGCCAGAGGTCGGAGGGCGAGCCTGCGACCGTGCAACCGGCGGGCGCGGCAACGGATTTGTCTGCGGGAAGCGGGTCGGCCTCGGGCTGGCTCCAGCTCTGCTGCGCGCAGTGGCCGGCCTGGCAGCGCTGCCCCTCGCCGCAGTCGCTGTCGGCCGCACAGATTTCGATACAGGCGCCGCTCGGCGCACAGAACTGCCCTGCAGGGCAGCCAGAGGTCGAGCAGCGTGAGGGCGGTGCCACCGCGGTGGCCTGACAGAGGAAGTCTTCGGAGTCGGAGGTGGTCGTGTCTGCGAGGCAGCGCTGGGTGCCGTCTCCGACCTGGTTGCGACAGGTCTCGGGCGACTCGTCAGCGAAGCCGTCTGCGTCGTTGTCGTAGCCGTCGCAGGCTTCGCGGCCGCAGGCTGCGAAATCGGTGTTGGCCCGGTTGGCCACCTCCTCGAGGCAGCGGAGGGCGTCGTTCTCATCGAGCAACGTGGCGCGCAGCAGAGCGTTGCGGCGGCTGAGCGGGTTCTCCCAGCAGAGGACGAAGTCTTCGCTGGTGCCCGGCTGGATGGCGCGCCCCACCTGCATCGGGCCGCCCACGCGGCTGGTCGAGGCCTCGACAAGGTCGACCGCGACGCGGGCGCTGGCCGGGATGACCGTGGCACCAGTGTTGGTCACAGTCACGAGGAG
>JABMMX010000082.1 GCA_013205435.1 Deltaproteobacteria bacterium | reverse complement strand
GTGCCGGGCGAAGGGCGGAAGTTCTCGGCCGGGTCTTCGGCGTTGATGCGCACCTCAATAGCGTGGCCGCGCGGGGCGAGCTCTTCCTGCCGGAGCGTGAGCCGCTCGCCGGCCGCGATGCGGAGCTGCCAGGCAACGAGGTCGACGCCGGTGACCATCTCGGTGACCGGGTGTTCGACCTGAATGCGGGTGTTCATCTCCATGAAGTAGAGCCGCTCGTCGGCATCCATGAGGAGCTCGATGGTGCCGGCGTTGCGGTAGCCGATGGCCTTGAGCGCGGTGACCATGCGGGCGCCCATCTCGGCGCGGAGCGTCGCATCGATGCGGTTGCCGGGCGCCTCTTCGAGGAGCTTCTGGTGGTTGCGCTGCACGGAGCATTCGCGCTCGCCCAGATGGACGATGTGGCCGTAGTGGTCGCCGAGAATCTGGAACTCGATGTGGCGGCCGCCGACGACGAACTTCTCCATGTAGAGGCCGCCATCGCCGAAGGCGCCAGTGGCCTCGCGGGTTGCCTCTTCGAAGGCTGCCGCGAGCTCGCTGCGGCTGTTCACGCGGCGCATGCCACGACCTCCGCCGCCGGCCGTGGCCTTGAGCAGCACGGGGTAGCCCACGCTCTCTGCCAGTTCGAGCGCCTCTTCCACGGAGGAGAGCGTCTCCTTGGAGCCGGGCAGCACGGGCACACCGGCGGCGGCCATGGTGCGGCGAGCCGTGGCCTTGTCGCCCATCGCGCGCATGCTCGACGGACGGGGGCCAACGAAGGCGAGCCGCATCTGCTCGCAGCGGGCGGCGAAGCGGGCGTTCTCCGAGAGGAAGCCGAAGCCGGGGTGGATTGCCTGGCAGTCGCGCGAGATGGCGGCCTCTAGCAGCGCGTCGGCGTTGAGGTAGCTCTTGGCGGCAGGGCCGGGTCCGATGCAGACGGTCTCGTCTGCAAACTTGAGGTGGGGCGATGCCTCGTCGGCCTCGCTGTAGACCGCGACGGCCTTGGCCCCCACCGCGTGGCAGGCCCGGATGATGCGGAGAGCAATCTCTCCGCGGTTGGCGACGAGGACTTTGCGGAACATTCAGTCTCGGAAGTTTTTGTATTGGAGCGAGACTCCGAAGTCGTTGGCCTTGAGGAAGGCCATCATCTCCTGCAGGTCGTCGCGCTTCTTGCCGCTGATGCGGACACAGTCGCCCTGGATGGAGACCTGCAGCTTGCTGCCCGAGTCCTTGATCTTCTTCACGATGGCCTTGGCCTTCTCTTGGTCGATTCCCTCGAGCAGCTTGATCGACTGGCGCACACGCTGGCCTCCGGCCGGCTCCACCTTGCCGTAGTCGAGGTTGCGGAGCGGCACCCCCCGCTTGATGAGCTTGCTCTGGAGGATGTCGATTGCGGCCTCCACCTTCTCGGCCGTCGAGGTGTTGACGACGAGCGTCTTCTCCTTCTCGTTGTAGTCGATGACGGTGTTGGTGTCCTTGAAGTCGTAGCGGGTCTCAATCTCGCGGCGCGCCTGGTCTAGGGCGTTGGAGACCTCTTGAAAGTCGAGTTCGGAAACGGCGTCGAAGGAGGGCATGGTCTCGCTCCGTGAGGGTGGGGGCAGCAGTGCTGCGCATCGTTGAAGTGGGGCGCTTCTAGGCGCGGTGGCGGGGGGCCGTCAACGAACCCGCGCTGTGCTGAGCAGCGCAGGCGAGCGTGCCTTTTGGCGGTTGGGCGCATCTGTTACGAGCCGGCTCAACCCTGCGGACCCACCATGCCCTCGCCACGGATTCAAGATGCGCCGCTGCCGCAGCGGTGGCTCTACGCGATGAAGCCCGCGAGCTGGCCCAAGATACTCGCGCCTGCCGTGCTCGGCATCTGCCTCACGCTGGGCCATCCTGAGGCCCATCTAGGCATCGGCCTGCTGCTCGGGACGCTCCACGCGCTGGCCACCGTGGCCTTTCTCGTCACGACGAATGACTGGGCCGACCAGCGGGTCGATGCCATCAAGCGGCGGCGCTTCCCTGACGGCTGTTCGCCCAAGACCATCCCCGACGGCATCGTGCCCGCGCGAGCGCTCGGCGTCGCCTCTCTCATCTGCGCGGGGCTGATGATCGCGCTCGGCGCCATCGCCGGTTACCGTCACCAGAGCCTGCAGCCGCTCCTCTTCTCGGTGCTCGGCATCTTCGCGCTCGGCGCCTACAGCCTGCCCCCCTTCAAACTCAACTACCGGGGCGGAGGCGAGCTTCTGGAGGCAGCCGGCGTCGGCCTCGGGATGCCCATCGCGGCGGCCTCCTTCCTCTACCCGCTACCTCTCCAGGGCCCGCTCCTCTGGCTGCTTGCAGGCCTCTTCTTCACGTCGCTGGCGAGCGCCATCGCGAGCGGCCTTTCGGATGAAGAGAGCGACCGCGAAGGGGGCAAACGGACCTTCACGACCGCGCTTGGGAACACCGCGGCGCGCAACCTTTCGCTCGCCTCGCTCGCGCTTGGCGGCGCCATCTGGTTCGCCGCGCATCTGGACGGCGCGCTGCCCCGCATCACCGCGGTGCCGCTCGTCCTGCTGCTCCTCTTCGGGCTGCAGGCGCACAGCCGGAGCGCGGCGGCCATCACGGGCGCCTTCTCCGCACAGGCCAGCTTCAAGCAGGCGCTTCATCGCGCCATCTGGGGCAGCACCTTCGCCTGGGCACTGCTGATCGCGCTCACCGGGTTCCCGTCGTGAGCGGCCTCGCCCGTCTCCGGCGCATCGAGCAGGGGGGTCCTGCGCGCCTCTCGCTTGCGCCCGGGCGTGAGCGGGCCACGCCGCTGGAGGCGGTTGCGCATGCGGCATTCGATGCGTCCGACCTCGAGGCCCGCGCAGGCCTTCTCGCCGACCTCGCCGAGCGGTTCGCCGACGACTACCCGGACAACCTCTTCTGCGACCTCGAGGCGGTGGCTGGGCTGCTCGCGGAGGGCACCGTCGAGGAGGCCGCTGCGCTCGGGAAGACCATGGCCCAGCTGTCGCACCACTACGGCCGCCACACCACCCTCCGCTTCCGCTACACCCACGACTTCCTCTACGGCCTCGACTGGTGCCGCTGGGCAAGCAAGGAGCCCGCCGCGCGGAGTACCGTTGCGCCACTGTCGGTCGCCTTCCTCGGCTACCTCGCAAGGCGCGGCGAGGAGCTCTCCGCCCTCATCGCAGCTGGCGACGCCAAGTATGGTCCGCTGCAGCCAGGGCAGTTCCGCAACCCGTTCGGCTTCGACCGTTCGCCCGCCAGCGAACTCCTGCTGCTCCGCACCCTCGCAAGCGAGGGGCTCCTCCCCTTCGACGCATGGCAGATTGGCGGCAGCTACCGGCTGACCGACTTTGCCCCCGCCCGCATCGCCCTCGCCAAGCGGCTCGGCCTGGCCGCCGACCCCGTGGTTCGCTGATGCTCCTATCGCTCGAAGCGGCAACCTTCGCCGTTGGTGAACGCCGGCTCCTCGGACCGCTCTCGCTCTCCTTTGTTGCGGGTGGCTGCACCGCGCTGCTCGGCGCCAACGGTTCGGGCAAGACAACGCTGCTACGCATCGCCGCCGGCCTGCTCGCGCCGACGACGGGGGGCCGCACAGGCCTTGCTCCCACCGCCATCGGCTACTGCCCGCAGGCCGACCCGCTCTGGCCCGACCTCACCGCGACGGAACATCTGCAGATTGTTGGCGGCCTCCAGGGATTGACCTCATCTTCAGCGTCAGCGCGCGCCACCGCACTGCTCACACGCCTCGACCTCACGCCGCACGCCGCGAAGCAGGCGGCGACGCTCTCTGGCGGTATGCGGCGCCGGCTCAGCGTTGCGACGGCGCTGGTGCATCGCCCTCGCCTGCTGCTGCTAGATGAGCCCTTCGCGGGGCTCGACACGGCGCAGACCGCGCGGCTCGAGGCGCTGCTGCGCGAAGAGGCCGGCGCCGGCACCGCGGTCGTCGTGGCCACCCACGACCTCGATCAGGCGGCCCGCATCGCAGAGCGGCTCCTGCTGCTCGACGAAGGCCGGCTGCTCCACGATGGCACGCTACAGGCACTGCGCGCCGACCGACCGAGCCACCGGCTGCTGCTCACGCTGCGAGACGAAAGCCGCGCGCAGGTGTCGGCACAGCTCCGGGCGCTAGCGCTGCCGACGCGCGAGACCGACG
>JABMMX010000081.1 GCA_013205435.1 Deltaproteobacteria bacterium | reverse complement strand
TTCACCGCCCAAGCTGAGGAGGCAGCCGCGCCCGCAGCTGCGCCTGCTGCTGCGCCCGCCGCTGCCGCTGCGCCGGCCGCCGCCAACACCAACCGCACCATCGCCTTCGTCGACCTCCAGAAGGCCCTCAACAACTGCACCGAGGGCAAGGATGCGAAGAAGCGGCTCGAGGCCGACTTCGACCGCCGGCAGAAGGAGCTCGAGAAGCAGAAGGCCGACCTCGAGGTCTTCGCAAAGGACCTGGAGTCGAGCGCCGCCATGCTGACGCCCGAGCGCAAGCAGGCAAAGATGACCGAGTATCAGGACCGCTACAAGGCGCTCTCCGAGGGCTTCGAGCGCCACCAGCGCGAGCTTGCCCGCGCCGAACAGACCGCGACCGCCGACATCATGAAGCGGCTCGTCGAGCTCTCCACCCGCATCGCCCAAGAGAAGGGGTTCGGGATGGTCGTCGAGAAGTCGGCGGTCGTCTTCGCAGCGCCCGGTCTCGAACTCACCGAAGAGCTCATCCGCCGCTTCGACGGCGGACGCACCGCGCCCAAGTAGTGGTGATGTCTCTTCGCGGCACAGCATTCTTCCTGCTCGCAGGCCTCCTGCTTGGCGGCTGCGAGAGCTGCCGCGACAGCGGACCGCCCCGGATGAGCGAGGGGTCGGGGTCGGGCTCCGGCGCCGAAGAACTCATCGAACTCGAGCCCAACAACGATGCTGCGCAGGCCACGAGGCTCCTCGTTGGCAAGCGCACGGCAGGCAGACTGGACGCCGCGGCCGGCGATATCGACTACTTCTTCATCCAGAGCTCGGAGGGGCCCGCGACGCTCGCTGTGACCGTCTCTGCGCCGACAATCGCAGAAATCTTCACTGCGGAGGCCGGCCGGCCCGGCGCCGCGACGGGCATCCGGTTTGTCCTCGCACCCGGCGCGGCAAAGGTCATCGGCCCCTTCGCCCGCACCGCAGACACCTACATCGCGCTCTCGCCCGCCTCCGCCTCAACGCCGGTCACCTACGACCTCACGCTTGCGCAGGCCGCTTCCGCCGGCCCCTGCGACCTCGAGGCCTCCATCGACAGCGATGAGACCATCACCGAGCTGCTCGGCATTCCCTCCCGCGCCACCCGCTGCCTCCAGGCTGCCCGCGACACAGACCGCTTCCTCCTCCCCGTGAAGCAGGCCGACGAGCCGGGCTTCGGCCTTGTCGTGACCCCCGTCGAGGGCGTGCAGATGGCGCTGACCATCTTCGACCCCATCACCAAGGCTGCAATCGTGCGCCTCGCGGGCGACGCGCAGCGCCCCATCCGGCTGCCCAATCTGCGCCACGGCAGCGACCCTGCAGTGGCGCTCATTGCCGAACTCACTGCAACTGTCGGCGGCTCTGCGACGGCGGCCTACACGCTCTCTGCCGAGCCGCTGCCCGCTGCCGGCAGCGCCCTCGAACTCGAGCCGAACGACACCGTGGAGCAGGCCTCCGTCGTTGCCGCCGCCTCGGCCTTTGCCCCCATGACCGGCTACTTCACCAGCGCCAGCGATCTGGACTACCTCCGCGTCGAGTCGGACGAGGCGGCCGTGCTGCAGGTGGTTGCACAGCCCGCCGACGGCATGGACCTCATCCTCACCTTGCCCCCCGCGCAGGCCGGCGGCGCAGAGACCGTGGTCGACATCGGCACCAGCGGCATCGCCGAGCGGCTCTGCGCGCTCCCGGTCTCGGCCGCGTCGCCGGTTGTTGTCGGCGTCCGCCTCCGCGGTCAGCCGAAGGAGTTCGACGCCAGCTACCAGGTCCGCTTCGAGCCGCTCTCCGATCCCAACTACGAGCTCGAGCCCAACAACACCGCCAAGGAGGCGGTCGCGCTGGTTGCACCGCCACGCAAGCCGGGCAAGAAGCCCGCCAAGAAGCCGCCGGCCCCCATGCCCAACGAGGTGCTCGTCTACCGCGCCGGAGGCCTCAGCGGCTCCACCGTTGTCGGCCACATCGCGACCCCCGCAGATGTCGACGTCTTCCGCGTCGAGATCCCCGAAGACCCGAGCGCCGATGTGACGCTCGCCTCTGTCACGCTCCGTCTCGAGCCGGGCGGTCCGGCCGACTACACGCTCGAACTATTCGACGGCGACGGCGCACTCGTGTCGCAGGCCGCAGGGAAGGGCGTAAGCGAGGCCGAGGTCATCTCCATCGACCTGCCGAACGGCAACCTCTACGCCCGCGTCAGCCTCGTCACGGGCGACGCCTGCGCCGCCCCCTACCGGCTCACGGTCAGCCGCAGCGACTTCCCGCCGCCGCCCGATCCGAACCTCCCTGTCGCCCCCACGCCTGAGGGCGGAGACCAGCCGCCGACCGCCCCCGAGCTTCCGCCCTCGTCGACGGGCGGCACCCAGCCCAACCTTCCGGGCACCGGCTCACCGCTCGCGCCGGCTCCGCAGCCGCGCGGTCCCGCACCCTTGCAGCCGCGCCTGCCCACCGGCCAGCCCGCTGTCGTGCCGGTTGACCCCAACACCTTCTAACCGTTGACCTCGCTGCCCTGCGCAAGTAGAGGCTTGCCCCAAATTCACGCGGCGTGACAAGATGCGTCATGCCCGCCTTCACTCTGGAGCCGTCATGTCGACCCCCGCCGAGATCTTCGCCACCATCGGACACAACATTGGCAACAACGTCGAGAAGGCCACCAGCACCAACGCTGTCTTCGGCTTCGACATCACCGGTGACGGTGGCGGCCAGTGGACCCTCAACCTCAAGCAGGGCACGACCAGCGGCTTCCTCGTCGACGGCCTCGCCGAAGACGCCAACGTCGTCATCTCCATGGCCGCTGCTGACTGGACCGGCATCATCTCCGGCGCCAGCAACCCCATGCAGGCCTTCATGATGGGCAAGATCAAGGTCAAGGGCGACATGGGTCTTGCCATGAAGCTCCAGAACGTCCTGGCGCTCGCCAAGGGCTAAGCCGGACCTCGTCTGCTACGCCCGCTCCACTTCCGGTGCGGGCGTCGTCGTTTTTGTCCCTCCTCGCAGGACCTCGCACATGCTCTCCGGCCTCCCCGCAGACACCTTTCGCGGCATCACTGTCGTCGACCTCTCCCGCCTGCTTCCAGGCCCCTTCTGCACCATGCTCCTCGCCGACCTCGGCGCACGGGTCATCAAGATTGAGGGGCCCGACGGCGGAGACTACGCACGCTGGTATCCGCCGCGGACCGACGACCACGCCGCCGGCTTCGGCGCCTTCTTTGCCTCGGTCAACCGCGGCAAAGAGAGCCTCGGACTCGACCTCAAAACGGCCGAAGGGCTCGAGCTCCTCCGCAAGCTCCTCATGCGGGCCGACGTGCTGGTCGAGAGCTTTCGGCCGGGCGTCCTCGAGCGGCTCGGACTCGGCATTGATGCGCTCCGCGCCCTCAACCCGCAGCTCATCGTCTGCAGCATCTCCGGCTACGGTCAGGATGGCCCCCTCGCCCTGCGCGCCGGCCACGACCTCAACTATGTGGCGCTCGCCGGCGTCCTCTCGCTCGCTGGCCCGGCCGGCCATCCGCCCGCCGTCATCCCTGTGCAGGTCGCCGACCTCGCCGGCGGTGCCATCTATGCGGCCTTCAGCATCGCCGCGGCCCTGTTTCACCGCAGCCGCCACTTCGCCGGCACCCACATCGACATCTCCATGACCGAAGGGGTGCTCTCGCTCCTCGGACCGATGGTTGCCATGACCGAAGCCGAGGGCCATCGGCCTGTCCGAGGCGGCGAGATGCTCACAGGCGGCATCCCATGCTACCGCAACTATGCGACGGCCGACGGCCGCTACCTCTCGGTCGGCGCGCTCGAGGCCAAGTTCTGGAGCCAGGTCTGCGACGCCATCGGCCGCCCCGACCTGCTCACCGACGGCTACGCTACCGGCGAGCGGGGCGCCCGCGTCCACGCCGACCTCGAGGCAGTCTTTGCAGCCAAGACGCTGGCCGAGTGGTCGGCAATTTTTGCCCCCATCGACGCCTGCGTCGAGCCGGTGCGCGAACTGCATGAGCTGGTGGAGGAT
>JABMMX010000080.1 GCA_013205435.1 Deltaproteobacteria bacterium | reverse complement strand
TACTACCGGCTCCTGCAGGGCGGGCGGGTCATCGCTCAGACGAAAACCGTCGACGATGTCTACGAGGCCGTCTTCAACCTCCCGCGAAATGTGGACCTCAGCACGGGGGAACCTCTCACCCTCGAGACCTTCGACGAAGACCCCCTTTGGGACACCCTCGTAAGCAGCCGCGAGGTCACACTCGACGAACTCCGCGGCACGGCCAACCAAGGCACCTTTTCAACCCCTGGATTGCCCTACATCGTCGATTCGCAGCTGACCTCCTCCCTCTTCCGATAGCCGTGCACGTTGCCCCCCCAGGCCTGGTGCTTCGCAATCGAGACGCTGCCAATCCATGTCATGGCTGACCCGACAAACGTCGCACGGAAACTACGGATAGATGAAACTCGCTACGACCCGATGGCTCCACGCTCCGCACTTCATTCGCACCCGAACAGCAACGCAATCCCGATCGCCACAAGCAAAATGAAAATGAGCACATTTCGGCTCGATGTCGACTTTACGGTGGGTCCCGAAACTGCAAGCGGGGCAGCTTGGGCCGCAGCTGGAGTCGGCGCCACCTCAACCTGTGGCGTCGCCACAACGGGCGCCACGTCGGCCGCAGCCGCCTCAACCATTGGCGTCGCCAAGACAGGCGCCACCTCGGGCACCGGCACCGACTGAACCGGCGCGGCCGCAGCCACCGCCTCCTTCGCCATCGCGAGCGCATCCTCCACAGACTTCGGGCGGTTTCGATGGTCGGGCTGCACCGAGGCCACCAGCATCTCCGCCCAACTCCGAGGAACACCCGCGGCAACAAGTTTGTCAGCGAAGCCCGCAATGTAGGGGTCAGAGGCCGGCGCATGCTGCGCGATTGCATCACGCATCCTCGCCTCCATCGGGCCCCCATCCAGACCCGGATGCACCACAAACAGCCCCATCACCGTCATGGCGAGCGAGTAGAGGTCGCTCCACGGTCCGACATCACCCGCCTTGTCGCGGCTCTCCAGTTCCACAGGCGCATAACCCGGCGTGAAAGCGACCGTCGTGAGGCGGGTCTTTCTCAAGTCTTCCGAGGTCCGCGCCGTGCCGAAGTCGATGAACACGGGATAGCCAGTAGGACGCACCAGAATGTTCGACGGCTTGATATCGCTATGGATCAAGCCCTGCGCGTGAATCGCGCCGAGCGCAGCATACATCCGCTCAACGACCGGCCTCCAGGCGTTCCAATCCCAGCCTGCCCGGGGCTCCGTGAGCACCTCTTCGCCCTCGATAAAGTCCATCGCGTAGTAGGCCGTCCCGCGCTCCTTCCACGCGGCACGCACCGTGATCACGCCTTCATGGCGTACCCGGTTCAGCAGCCGCGCCTCGCGCACAACCTTCTCTACCCAGTACTCCACATCTGTCTCGCGACCGTTGACCGCCACGAGCGTCCCGCGCTCGGTGTCTCGACCCATCAGTTCACCAAGTGCCAACTCCTTGATGACACAACGATCCTCAAACTGGGCATCACTCGCCAGATAGGTGATTCCGAAGCCACCGGCAGAGAGCGTCTTGTCGATGATGAACCGAGCACCAGACGGCTGGGTCGCGTCGGGAAGCAAACGGGTCCCAGGTTGAATCGGAATCACTGCCATGGCCCACCTCGAAATTGCATCCGCTACCGCGGTCGAACGCCTGTGATGCCGCGTCCCTAGTCTATCTGCCGCAACATGCACACCGCATTCGCCCGTTCCTCCAACCGCAACGTGGAGAGAACGCCCACTACTCGCCCAGCGCCCGCGCCTTCTCTGCATGCGCGCCCATCCACGCAATGACCTCCGTAAGCGCATCGGCCAGCGCGGCGCCCTTCCGGTCGTATCCCTCTTTGGTGAGGTGAATCATGTCGGGGCGCGCCAGGCCGGCCTCGCGCCAGGCCTGCAAGGTGCCCTGCCCGCCCGACAGTTGGAACCAGTCCCACACAGCGCAACCCTCGCTGGCCGCGATGCGCTGAATCAGCTCCACAAAGGCGTCTCCCTGCGTGACGGGCTTCCGCTTGTATTCGAGATCCTGCACGGTCGTGAGCAGGATGCTCGCAGAGGGCTTCGCGCGCCGCACCCGGTTGATCAGCGCCCGGATCTGCGACTCCAAGTCGGCCTCAAGCCGATTCTCGTAAAGGTAGTCGTTCGTCCCAAGGTCGAGAATCACCAGGTCCGGCGAAACCTCCGCAAGCTGCTCCACCAGATACTCGGCGCGGAGAAACGACCGGAACTGCGCGCCGCCTACCCCCACCGCATCCACAATCACGCCACCGGGCTGCTCGCTCTCGATGCTGAAACCCTCGCACTCGAGCGTCCCAGGGTCGGCTCCAACCGGCGCAATCCGCAGCAACGGCCGCGTTGGCGCAACCACCGCACGCTGCACGCCGAGCCGGCCTGGCCGACCGTTGGCGAGCGGCAGGATGACCGGGCCGGAGCCCCAGTCGAGCGACAGGTCGAAGTTGCCCGGCCCTTCACGGCAGAAGCTGGTCACTTTGGTCCAGCTTGACGAGGCGCTGCCGGCCGCCGTAAACGAGCGCCCAAAGTCGATGGTCGCCCAATCCGTAGCTGCCGTCGCTCGGCTCGACATGCCGATGAGCCCAAGCGGAAAACTCAGCCCGTTGTGAATCGCCGTCACCCGGTTCCAGTCCCCGCCATGCTTGGTGACGAGCCGCTCCGGCGCGTAGGGCGTGGCGGTAGAATAGGGAAAGACGAGGCCGTAGCCACCGTCGCCATGCAGCGCCCGCATCCGGTCGCGAAGCACCGCCGTCGACCAGCCCGCCTGCACGTGGGAGTCGCCGATGTGGACGATGCGGAGCCGCTCCTCGCCGGAGAAGGCCCAGGCCGTCGCGAAGCTCTCGAGCGAGCCGCGGTCGGCAAAGGTTATCGCGCCAAAGCGGAGGTCGTTCGGCGGAAGGGTCCGGTTCTCCGCGGCGGCCCGCTGCGCATTGGCAGCCACGATGGCACCGAGGTCAACGCGGGGGGCCGGTGCACGGTTGCGCGCCTCGGTTGGGGCTGCAGCGGGCGGCGCTGCAACATCCGGAGCGGGGGCAGGCGGCGCGACGACCGGCTCCTCCACCACGCGGCTCACCTTCCGCGCCGACGAAAAGGCCTGCGCGGTCGGCAAGAAGGCGAGAGCAGCCACGGCGCAGAGAGCGCACCGAACGAGCATGGCCGCGGGTGTCATGGAGCCTCCCCTGCAGAACCCTCAGGAGCAGGTGCAGCGGCCGGGGCCGGAGCAACCGCAGCAGGCGCCTCCGCGCGCGGCACGGCGGGCTCAACAGGCGACGGCACCTCAGGCGACGGCGCGACAGGTGCAACGGCAGGAGCCGCTGCCGCCGGCGGAGCCTGACCGGAACCCTCCGCGGCCTGGCTGCCCGAACCTTCTGTCTGCGCTGCATCCATGCGGGGCGGCGGTCCGTTGTAGAAGAGAATCTTCCGAATCCGGTTCCGATGGTAGGAGGTGTTGGCGGCAAATGCACCCGCCGAGATGATGACATCGGTGATGCCCCGCTCCACCACAACATCGGCCACGCTGGCGTTGAAGTAGCGGTAGTCGATGACCACCACCTCCTCGAAGTTGTTGGCCAAGAAGGTGGCAAAGGCGTTGCCGAAGGAGTTCTTGATGACGAGCGCCTTGCGGCCATTCTTGACCGAGGTGGTGGCGACCATCGCGGGGAGGTCGCCGCCAAGGTAGGCACCGTAGCTGCGTGCATTCGGCAGCACCCAGGCGGTCGGTCGCCCCGCGCCGCTGATGGGGCTGCCGTAGGCGCGGGCCGAGACCTTGGTCACCGGCGAGAAGACCTCCACCTCGTCGGGATGGCTCCCCACGGCCGGCACCCGCGTGAGCGCCCAGAGGCTGCCGAGGAATCCGCGGTTCACCTTCCGGGGCATGCTGTCGAGGGGGACTGCTGCGAGCCCTGCCGACCGACAGAAGGCTGCATAGGCGTAGTAGGCGCCGCGCCCCGTCCAGTGGTGGTCGGTGCGGAAGTAGAGGTACTCCGAGGCATGCTGCAGCATCTCGCTGACCACGTCGACGCGTCGGATGCCAGAACTGAGCGCGGCGTTGATCTGGGCGATGTTCACCCGCTCGCCGGAGCTGTCGTAGCCCTTGGGCGCATGGAAGCTGATCGCAGTTGGCGCGAGCACCGACCAGACCCGCACGCCGGGCAGCGCGGCTGCGTAACCATTCACGATGCTCGCAAAGGCCGCGGCCGCACGCCGCGAGCCACCAAAGACCTGCATCACCCGGTCGCCCTGCACGAGGAGACCAGCCACTCGGCTCACCGCCCCCTTCCCCGAGGCCGGCGCAGCCTTCTCAGCCGGTAGCTCCACCCCCTCCATCGCCTTCTCGAGCTCCGTCAGCTCTGCAGAGGTGGGCGCGCGGAGCGAGGCACGAGGCTCTCCTCCTTCCGTACCTGCTGCCTCATCCTCGCCCGAACCGAGCAGCGCCTCGTCACCCGAACCGGCCGCCGCGAGCTCCTCTCCCGGCTCCAGGCCACTCCCTTCCGCCAGGTCGCTGCCCGTGCCCTCGGCCCACTCATCGGCCCGCTCGAGGCGCGCCAAATCGGCCTCCGTCACCTTGATGACGGTGATGTCGGAGGCAAGCGAAATGCCGCGGTTCCCCTCGATGGTCGACGACCAGCCGAGGAAGAGGGAACGGAAGGGAAAATGGTCAGAAACCCAGGCGTCGAAGCCGCCCATGCAGGCGCCGCTCAGCACGGTCTCGACCGTACACTCCGGCAGCCCCGCAAGGTCTCGGTTCTCGGTCTCGGCACGCTGCGGCCCTGCTGGCGTCTGCGCAAAGAGCACCACCACGATGGCAGACCAGAGCACAAAGAGCAGAGATGCTGCGCGATGCCACGGATTGGCTGTTGGTTGGAGGGACATCGCGCCTAGAACCGGTAGTAGATGAAGGGATTGTAGGTGCCGCCGACCAGCATGGCCGTCGCCGCGAGCAGCAGCGCCAGGGCGGCGAGCGCGCCACCGCCCACGGCAAGGCCGCGACGCCAGCCGCCGGCCACCTCGAGGTCATCCGACCAGCGCAGCGTCCACGAGGTAAGCGGCAGGCAGAGGAGGAGCGCAGCGGCGAGCCAGAACATGTTCGCACGAAGCGCCACCGCCACACCGGCTAGGTCGCCAACGCCGGCAGCACCGAACATCGTACCAAGGAGCAGCCGAAGCTGCTGCAGGTCGGTCGAATAGAAGATGGCCCAGCTCACCATGATCACAAACAGCAGGTAGAGGTGGCCCACCGCCTTCGGGAGCCGCTCGAGCCACTTCTGTAGAAAGAGGCGTTCTGCCGCAATCAAGAGCCCAAAGTAGAGCCCCCAGATCACGAAGTTCCAGCTCGCGCCATGCCAGAGGCCGGTGAGCCCCCAGACGATGAAGAGGTTCCGCATACCGTTGCTCCGGCTTCCGCCGAGCGGGATGTAGACATAGTCGCGGAAGAAGGTGCCGAGCGAGATGTGCCAGCGGCGCCAGAAGTCGGTCGCGCTGCGGGCGACATAGGGATGGTCGAAGTTTTCGGAATAGTGGAAGCCGAACATCCAGCCCATGCCGATGGCCATGTCTGAATAGCCGGAGAAATCGAAGTAGATTTGGAGGGCAAAGGCGAGCAGGCCGAGCCAGGCGCCGGCCGCGCCCACCTGCTCGAGGTCGCCGTCGAGCCAGGTCTGCACAAGCAGCGCGGCCACATTGGCGATGCAGACTTTTTTGAAGAGCCCCTTGGCGAAGCGCCGGAGCCCGCGCCAGGCACCGTCCCACGAATGGACCCGGTTATCGATCTCGGCGGCAATCTCCGCGTAACGGACAATCGGCCCTGCCACGAGCTGGTGGAAGAGGCTCACGAAGAGCAGGAACTTGAGCGGCGAGCGGGCTGCGGGGATTTCGCCGCGATAGACATCGACCACATAGGAGATGGTCTGAAAGGTATAGAAGGAGATGCCGACCGGCAGCGCCACCTCCGGCACGGGGAGCGCGACAGGCAGCACGGCATTGAGGGTCTCGGTGATGAGCGCGCCATACTTGAAGGCGCCCAAGAGCCCGAGGTTGATGGTCAGGCAGGAGATGAGCGCGGCCTTGGCCTGCCAGCGGCCTCGAAACCGTTCCACGAGCAGGCCGTGCGCCCAATCCACCCCCGACGAAAAGAGCAGGAGTGTCACCCAGACCGGCTCTCCCCACGCGTAGAATACGAGCGAGACGAGGGTGAGGACGATGTTCCGATAGGTGATGTTGTTCCACGCGAAGTAGAGCAGCGCACTGATCGGCAGGAAGAGATAGAGGAAGGTGAGACTGGCGAAGACCACGGTTCACATGTCGAGGTTGGAGGGCGAGTATCGAGCGGCGGCTGGCAGGATTCGTCAGTGCTTGAGAGGCAGGCCGTCGGCGTCGCGGAGGTTGTCGTTGAGGAGAGAGATGAAATCGGCGAAGGCCCAGAGCCCGAGCCCGCAGGGTCAGGTCCAGTCTAGAGAGAATCGGTTGTGGCGCAGGCCGGCGAAGAGAGAGAAGAATGGAGCTGCGCTCGACGCGCGGCTGGAGTGACAGCGGCTAGGCCGCTGTCCGGCGTCGCGCGGCTGCATGTCTGACTCGCTCTGCTGCATCGTTCCCCCACAGGACTGCACTACCTCATCAACAATCATCATGCTAGAGACCCGCCCCCGATGGGCGCTTGTTCGCTCAGGAAAGTGCTACTGCGCGGGCTTGAATCGAGACATGTGCCGTCAAGCCCAGCGTCGCCTGGCAGACGACGAACGCCTGTCTGGTTCACCCAACGCCTATCTCACGATCACCTGCTTCGTGATCAGAATGGTCGCCGCGGTGTCGTCGCCACCAAACGCCGAGTCGCGAGGGCGCTGAACAATCAGATGCCACGTTCCGGGGCCAACATCCGCTGCCATCTCCTTGGCCAGGACATTCTCGGAAGACAACTTCGCAAGGTAACTGAAACCTCCTGACCGGCCAGCATCGAAGGCGGCTTGGAATTTCACCCAATTCTCCTCATTCAGGAGAAAGAAATCAACGGGCTCAGGTTTCGCCTTCACGCTGATGGAGACACGGCTGATTCCGCTCACGCCGAAAGATCGTCCACTGTACGAACCCTCGGTAAGCACGCGTGTCTCGTTGAGGATGACCTCTGGTGGTTCGGGCGGCTCGGGCGGCTCGGGTCGCCCGAGACTGGGAAGATTTTCGCGGGGGTAGACTGCAGCCAGACTCTGAATCGTCTTCACCAAAATGACGACGCCGACAGCGCAGCATGCAAGCATGAACAAGACGATTCCCCACGCAGCCCATTTCGCGCTTGATGGCACCGCCACCGGCTGTACTTGAGGTGGAGCAGGAGGAGCAGGCGGGGCCGCGGGCGGGCTGCTTGGGACTACCGCGGGCGGGTGTCGCTTCGCGGCCTCAAGATGCGCAAAGAGCTCTTCCGAAGAGCGGGGTCGAGCCGCGGGGTCAAGAGCGACACAGGCCATCAAGACCTCCATCCAGGCCTGTGGGACGCCCGCCGCTCGAAGCGCAGTCACGGTCTCCGCACCCATACCCGCATCACTGTGACCATGTTCGGCAAGTGCCTTTCGCGCTGCAGCATCGGGCGGAGAACCATCTATCCCACGGTGACGAATCACCAGCCCCATGACGGTCAGCGCCCAACTGTAGAGGTCGCTCCAAGGGCCCATCTCCCTCGCGCGATCACGAACCGCGAGCTCTGGCGGACAGTAGCCTGGCGTCATCGCGACAGTCGTAAGGCGGGTCTTCTTGGCATCCTCCGTTGAGCGAGCAGTCCCGAAATCGATGATCACGGGGTTCCCTGCCGATGTGACCAGCACATTCTGAGGCTTGATATCGCCATGGACGAGGCCAGCCGCATGGATCGCGCCAAGGGCATGCAGAAACTTGGTGGCGACTGGCTCCCATACCGACCAAGCCACATCCCGCATCGGCTTCGCTAAATGCCAGTGGGGCTTGGGACCAGTCTGGCCGATAACGATTGTAGCGTGACTTCGCGGATCTCCCGGGTAGCCTGCTGCACGGTCAAGACTCGTGAGGAGCACCGATGGTTGCGGCGAAGCGTGCAGTGGATAG
>JABMMX010000079.1 GCA_013205435.1 Deltaproteobacteria bacterium | reverse complement strand
TGTACACGCGCTGCGCGCTGCGCGCTGCGGCGCCGGCCGCCAGCGCCTGACTCCATGGGCCGATCGCGTTCATGCGGATGCGGTCGCCGAGCAGCGCGCCACCGGTACGCTTGCGGGTCGGGTCGACGCTGATGACGCCGATGCGGAGCTCCGGGTAGGAGGTCAGGAAGCGCCGCACCAGCTCATCGGTCAGCGACGACTTGCCGGCACCGCCGGTGCCCGTGATGCCCACCACAACGGTCCGCAGCCGCGCCTGCGCAGCCGAGGCCTCGAGCCGCTCACGCCAGGCGATCGCCTCAGCACCGCCATCCATCGCAGCCTCGACCACAGCCTCGGCCCAGGTGAGCCAGCGTGCGACGGCCGACTCGGTCAGCCCCGCGTGAATCTCCGATGGTTCGCCGACGACTTCGCCCTGTCCGCGCACCAGCGACATCATCTCCGCCGCCATGCCCTCAAGGCCAATCCGGCGCCCCGTCTCCGCGGAGTAGATGCGGGCTACGCCGGCCTCCTCCAGCGCCGCGATCTCTGCGTCGGTGATGGTCCCGCCGCCGCCGCCAAAGACCTTCAGGTCGCCCCGGTCCTGCCCGCGCAAATGGTCGAGCAGGTAGTTGAAGTACTCGTTGTGGCCGCCCTGGTAGGAGGAGACCGCGAGGCCGCGCGCATCTTCCTGCACCGCGCTCCGCACCACCTCGGCAACCGAGCGGTCGTGGCCCAGATGGATGACCTCTGCTCCCGCCGCCTGAAGCACCCGGCGGATGATGTTGATCGAGGCGTCGTGGCCGTCGAAGAGGCTCGCCGCTGTCACAAAACGGGGACGGAACTCGAACCGAAGATGAGAGGCCACGGTGACACCGGTGGGGAGGTTGCGAGGCGACGCCGACGCAATCGGCCGCCGCGCAGTGCCGCCCTGATAGTCAGCCCCGCGCCCCCCGACAAGCAAAGCGGGGTGGCAAACCGCTCCGCATTGTTCTACGAAGAAGGTTCAACTGGGACGAGCCTGCATGAAAATCGCCATCTTCAGTGATGTCCACGCCAACCTGCCCGCGCTGGAGGTGGTCCTCAAGGCCTACTCCGCAATGCAGCCGGACATGTATGTCTGCCTCGGCGACGTCGTCGGTTACGGCGGCTTTCCTGAGCAGTGCTGCAACATCGTGCGGCCGCTCGTCAAACACTGCATCGTTGGAAACCACGACGCCGCCGTTGCCGATCGGATGGACTACGGCTTCTACTACGACGCCGCCAAGCATGCGCTCGACCACCACAAGTCGCTGCTGAGCGCCTCCAACATCGCTTGGCTTCACAGCCTGCCCTATACGGTCATGCACGAAGACATCTGCTTTTCGCACGGCAGTCCGGTCAACCCCGATGCCTTCGACTATGTCTTCAACAACGCCCAGGCCATCGGCCTGACCGACCACTACCAGACGCTCGCGCCCGTCACCTTCATGGGCCACAGCCACCTCACCAAGAGCTACGAACTCTGGCGCGACGGTCAGGCCGTCCGCGTGCGCGAGGTCCACGGCTCGGTCATGAAGTTCGACCCTGATCGAAAGTATGTGGTCACTGTGGGCTCCGTCGGGCAGCCGCGCGATAACGATGCCCGCGCCTGCTACACCCTCTACGACACGGCGACACGCGAACTCTCCTTCTACCGCATCGACTACGATCTGGCGACCGCGGCAGAGGCCATCCTCGCGATGCCCCAGCTGTCGCCCGACTTCGGCAAGCGGCTCTACCTGGGCATCTAGCCCACGAGGCCGAGCCAACCGGGCGCCGGGAGACCGTGCAGCACGGCGCCGCCACGACCGGTAGGCTCGACGACAAACAGGCTGCCATCCTCGAGCAGCCGCGCCTCTGAGGCCTGCTCCCAGAGCGCAGCCATCGTGTGGAGCGTCCGTCCCGTCTGCAGCGACCGCACTGCCACCGTCTCGCCCAGCTCGGCGACGAAGCTCCCCGAACGGTCAACCACCAGCCGCACGGGGCCGCCCATCTCACCGCTCGCCAGCGGACGCCGCCACCGCTCCACGACGGCGCCCCCCTCCACGGCAAACCGGATGAGGCCATCGCGCACCGCAATCACAACGCCATCCCGAATCGCCACAATGTTCCGGCCCACCGCGAGCTCTGCGGCGAGCCGCAGCCGGCCGAGCCGCTCCGGCATCGCGCCGCCGCCAGACCAGACCTCAAAGAGCCAGCCAGCCTCGCCCTCTGCGAGCCTCCCGAAGAGGCCGTCCGCCATCTCCCAGACCTGCGCAACCTCGCCCTCCACGGGCAGCCGCACACTCCGACTCTCGGCGTCGATGCCGAGCAGCACAGCCTCCCCCGCATACCCCTCCACCCAGACTTGATCGCCCGAGCGCGCTGCCGTTCGCACCGACCAGGGGAGCACCAACGCCTCGCTCAGTGAGCCGCGCTGCAAGCCGACCCGTACAAACTCGCCCGACGGCCCCACCACGAGCGCGCTCTTCCGCCCGACGAAGAGTTCGCCGGCCCCCGCGACCGCGGTCGCCGTCTCCCAGCGGAGCGATGCGCCCTCTTCCGACCAGCGCGCGAGCATGCCGCTCTCCGACAGCACGAGCGCGCCACCAGGCTGCGGCGCCGCGACCGCGAGGCGATCACTCGGGATGGACCAGGCGGCGGCGCCCTCCTCGCCCGTCCGCCAGTCGACACGGCGCAGCAGGCCGTCGCCGAGTCCGAAGAGGCCGTTGCCGGAAGAGCACCAGCGGCCGCGAGCGCGCGCCTCTGAGCGCCACGCGAGATCGCCTGTCGCAAGGCGGGTTACCTCCAAGCCCCGCGGCGAGGTGACCGCCACCGCGCCATCGCCCCAGACCGTCCCGCCGCCTCGGCCCGAAGAGGGCGGGACCGAGACCGTCCAGTGTTCGATGATAACCCATCTGCCGAACCCGCTCCGGCGCAACACCCTGCACCGCGACCGGCGTTGCGGGCACCGACGGCAGCGTCACCTTGGCGGCTCCCTGCCTACGCGCAGCCACAGGCTGCCAACGCCCGCTGCCATGCCGGCGCAGCGACAGCGCCGTGGCCCTCAGCCCGGCAAACCCCGCATGCACCTCCAGCAGCGGCTGCTCCCGCAGCAGCGCCTCGGCGAGCCCCGTCAGATGCTCGCCCAGCAGCGAGGCCAGCTCGCCTACCAACAAGGCCCCCTCCGGCACCGTGTCCGCGGCCGTCGGCCCCTCAGAGACCAGCCCGTCGGGCGCCTGGCGCAGCAGCGCCTCCGCTACCTCCAGCCAGCGCCGGAGCACGCTCCCCTCCCAGCGTCGACTGCCGCCGAATGGCACGGAGAGCATCGCAAATCCGCCCAGCGCCAGCGCGCCACCATGCGCCACCGATTCGCCAGCATAGAGCAGCGCCGGCTCGAGCTGCCGGAGCGTCGTCGTAAGGCAGCGCCCCTCCGCATCGGAGGTCGAGACCTCGATGAGCCGCGGGTCGCGCCTCCCCCGAAGCATCGAGAGCGGCGGCGCCACGCCCGATGTCTCCAGCTCCGCGACCAGTCCGAGCAGCCAGTCCCGCAGCTCCGCGACAAGGCCTGACGAGTCGATACCGTCGAGCGCGTCCACCATCTCCTCTACCGTCAGCGCCAGCGCCTCGCGCAGCTCCGCCAGCGCGACAGGCTGCCGCCAGACCGAACCCTCCTCCGACGCCCCCGTGCCGTGCAGCGAAAGCAGCGCCTCCGTGTTCCCCGTCCGTGACAGATGCAGCTCGAGCGCGCTCCGCTGCCAGGTCACCACCACCGTGGTCGAGCGGCTCCGCTGGAGGTCGCCGACCGCCCTCGCGTAACGCTGCAGCCAGGGAAAGAGCGGCTCGTCGGGGAGCCCAGCACCATAAGCCTCCTCTCCAAGACGGAGCAGAACCTCGGCCTCCAGCGCGCTGCCGGAGAACCGCCGCGACGGCTGCTGACCCGCCGGACTCTCCAGCCAACGCACAAGGTCGTCACGCCACCGGCGCGACACCTCAATCGCCAGCGGCGCCCGCTCCATCACAGCGCCCCAGCCCGCGCCAGATTCCCGCTCGCCTTGAGGTCACCCTTGCAAGGTGCTAACGCCCCAGCCACTCGGCGAGCGCCCACGCGCCGCCATCTCACGGGCAGTGCGTTGGTCCGCCACCTCGACTGCTGCATCCTACCAGGCATCCTAATCCCATGACATTCTACGAAGCCGCCGTCGAAGTTCTCCGCGAGGCTGGCCGCCCGCTACACTACAAGAAAATCACCGAGAACGCGATCCGGCGCTCCCTCCTCAGCCATGTCGGTAAGACCCCCGAGGAGACAATGCACGCCCGCCTCCAGCAGGAGGTCAAGAAGCCCAATGGTCTGGCGCTCATCGAGCAGGCCCGCCCTGGCGTCTTCGCGCTCAAGGCTGGCGTCGACCCGTCCGACGCCAAAGAGACGCTCTCGTTCCGCCAGCCGCCCGCTGAGCCCGCACCCGCTCCTGTGGCCGCGCCCGTAGCCGCGCAATCTGCCCCTGCCGTCGCTCCGGCGACCGTCGAAGAGCCTGCTGCGGAGGCCGCAGAGGTCGCCGCCGAGAAGCCCGCCAAGGGCCGCAAGAAGTCTGCAAAGACCCTCGCCGCAGAGGCCGCCGCAGAGGCTGCTGCTGCCGAAGCCGCAGCTGCCACCGTTGCAGAGACCGAAGCAGAAGAGGAGCCTGCGACCGAGGAGGCCTCCGAGGTCACGACCGCGCTCGACCTTGAGTGGGACCCCTCCGATGTGGAGCCGCTCGCCCTCTTCGGCGAGACGCTCGACGACGCCCCCACCGCCGGCGGAACCGTGCTCGACGCGCCTTCGACCGCCAACGCTGAGCGCCGCCGCAAGCGTCGTGGCCGTCGTGGTGGACGCGGCCGTGGTCGCGAGGACGAAGAGGGCACCGAGGGCTCGGACGACGAAGGCGACGAGGCTCCCGAAGAGCGTCCCGCCACCGCCGCTGCGCAGCCCCAACGGAGCGAACAGCCGCGCGGAGAGAACAACCGCGGCGAGAACGGCCGCGGAGAGAGCAACCGCGACGGCGGCGATCGCAACCGCCAGCAGCCGGCCCAGCCCGCCGCAAACGCGCAGGCCGCCGCAAACGCGCAGCCTGCCCGCCCCCTCGCCCGCCTCGCACCGGACGCAGCCGCGACCGAACTCGAGCGCATCCTCTTCGAGGCTGTCGCCAAGCTCCAGCCCGGCTCCTCGACCCGCGCCGAAGAGCTCGGCGCAGTCCTCTCTGCCACCCCTGTGGGCACCCTCGGTAAGCTCGGCGGCCACGGCGTCCGGGCCATCGTCCGGGCAAGCGCTGCACGCCGCGCCGCGCTCGGCCGGCCGCCCCTCATCGAGGAGCTCCGCCCCGACGGCTTCGGCGTTGCCGGCACCGTCACGGGCGACATCAGCCGCTCGATGCAGTCGCTCGAGGCCTGGGCAGAGGCCCACAACAAACTGGTCCAAGACCGCCTCCTGACCACGCTCAAGCAGCTCTCCGAGCTCCACCTCGCCCACGTCTTCTCGCTGCTCCTCAACCAGCTCGGATACGCCTCCATCACCACGGGCGAAGGCGCAGAAAGCATCATGGGCTACCTGCACGCCCGCCAGGACCGGAGCCTCACGCCCGGCAAGCTGACCGTCGCGGTTGTCTCGCCGCGCGGACAGGCCACGGCAACCGAAGTCGCTGCTCTCCGTGAAGTCGCAGAGGCCGCCGGCTCCAACGACCTGATCCTCTTCGCCGTCCGCGGCTTCACCGACGAGGCCACCGCGGCTGCAGCAGAGGGCTCGCCTGTGACGCTCATCGACCGCGACGCCTTCGGCGCCCTCCTGCTCCAGCATGGCGTTGGCGTAACCCGCCACACCATCGCACTGCAGCTCCCCGACGAAGCACTCCTCCGCGACCTCCGCGCCTAGCCGCGTGGAGCCCGCTCCGGCCACAGCGCCGCCCCGACGGCTCGCATGGTCCCACTGGGGACGCATCGGTTACGGGGCGGCGATGGAGCGCCAGACCGCGGCCTGGCAGGCGCTCGTTGACGGGCGCGGCCAGCACCGCCTCTTCACCCTCGAGCACGACCCCGTCATCACGATGGGCCGCCGCGCCGCGCCCACAGACCTCCTCCTGTCCGAAGAGCAGCTGCGCGCCCGCGGCATCGAACTGGTCGTCAGCGACCGCGGCGGCGAGGTCACCTACCACGGCCCGGGCCAGCTCGTGCTCTACGCCGTCGTCGATACCCGCGCCCTCCGCATCGGCCCCTCCGACCTTGTCCGCGCGCTCGCAGGCTCCGTCTCCGCCTATCTCGCCACGCTCGGCATCAGCGCCCCCTACGAT
>JABMMX010000078.1 GCA_013205435.1 Deltaproteobacteria bacterium | reverse complement strand
GAGAAGTACTCGGCATCTGCGAAGAGGCCGGCGCCGAGGGCGAAGAGGGCGAACTTGGAGAAGGTGGCGACCTCGGAGCAGGTGGGGCCTGCGTCGGTGGTGAAGCACTTCTGGGTGGCAGTGCAGGCGCCGGCGCAGTCGGCGTCGGCCGCTGCAGCGGTGCAGAGGTTGGTGTCGATGCGGCAGGCCTCGGCGGTGGGGCAGGCGCCGCCGCAGGAGAGGTCGTTGGTCGACCGGTCGAGCGCATGGATGGTGAAGTCGGCGGCGGTGGCGGGGGCGTTGCTCGCGGCGACAGCGAAGCGGAGCTCCGAGGCGTAGAGGGCCGGCACGGCAGCGGTGTCGCTGATGGTGGGTGCGAGGTAGGCGATGCCGGGGTTGCCGGCGGCGTCGAGGACGAGGTCGGTGTAGAGGCCGGCGCCGTTGTTGGGGTCTACGACGATGCGGGTCCAGTCGTGGCCGGTGGCGGAGGGCACGCCGCGCGCGTAGAGGAGCGAGCGGACGGAGTCACCGGTCTGGGCGTAGTAGGAGACGTGGATGACGCCGTCGTTGGCAACCTCGACGGAGGCGTAGCGACCGATGATGGCGCCGGTCGCAGCGATGCCGCCGCGGGGGCCGTTCGGGTCGCCGGTGACGGCAGCGTCGCTCGGCACGCCGTCGACGAACTCCCAAGCAATCTCATCGCCGGCGCCGACCACACCGACCATCAGGTCGCCGTAGGTGGCGTTGAAGGTGGCGACGACGAACTGGCTGCCATCGGCGGAGACGCCGGAGTCGGTCCAGGTGCCGAAGTTGCCAATGGGCAGCGGGGGCTTGGCAACGCAGTTGCACTCGCCGACGGTGGCTTCGCAGGTGTCGCTGTTGCCCGAGCCGTCGGCGACGGGGACGGCATCGAAGCCGGGCTCACACTCGGTGGCGTCGCAGGCGGCAGGGAGGTCGAGGCAGGCGCCCGTGGCGTTGCAGCAGTAGGTGCCGTCGCCGCAGCCATCGGGGCAGGCGACTTCGCAGGCGCAGACGCCGTCGGTGCAGCGGGCGGCAAGGTCGCCCTCGCAGGCCGGGCACTCCGAGACGTCGGTGCAGAGGGTGCCGGCGACGCAGGCGCCATCGACACAGATCTGACCATCCTGACAATCGGCAGCGGTCTCGCAGCTTGTGCGGGCGACGCAGCTGCCAGCCTCGCAACGGAAGCCGGCCTCGCAGTCGGCATCGGTGGCGCAGTCCGGCTCACCCTGACAGGCGCCGTCGACACAGATCTGGCCGGCGGCGCAGGTGGGGTCGCAGATACCGACCGAGGCGCTGCTGGCGGGCTCAGTGCCGCAGGCGGAAAGGACGAGCGCGGTGAGGCCGACAGAGGCGGCGACCGCAAACGAGCGGCGGCGACGGAGGAGCATCATGCTGGCGAAGAGGGCGACAAGGGCGCCGAGCGAGCCCGCGCTGTTGCCCGATGCGCTGCAGCCAGCGTCCACTTCGCTGCTCTGTGCGGAGGAGCCGCCGCCAACAACGCGGAAGCTCTTGGTGGTCGTGGCGCGGTGGCCGGCGGCGTCGGTGGCCTCAACGGCGATCTCGACCGAGCGACCCTCGTAGGCCGAGAGGTCGATGGTGCCGGCGGCGCGGGCTGTGACCCAGGCGCCATCGGCGATGCGGTAGCGGACGAGGAGGGCCTCGGCGCTCGAGACGGTGTCGATGGCGGTGAACTCGACCTGGCGGCCGACCCGCTCGGCCGTGATGGCCGGGACGGAGTGGTCGACGGTGACGGTGGTCGAGGCGGTGACGGGGCTCACGCTCGAGCCATCGCCCCGCTTGCGGACGCGGACTTCGAGGTTGTGGTTGCCTTCGAGTGCCATGACAGGCTCCGAGATCTTGAGGTGGGGTGTCTGCTGCCAGACCGACCAGAGGCCGCCAGCGAAGCGCCAGGAGTAGTCGAGTTCGACCTCGTCGAGGCCGGGGACCATGGTCTCCATGTCGAGTTCGAGGGTGGGGATGAGGAGGTCGAGATCGACGGGCTCACCGAGCTGGTCGGCACGGTCAAGCATCGCGCGGCGCTCTGCGAAGGGCTTCTCGATGAGCCGCTTGCCCGCGATGGCGGGGGTGAGGGGCATGACGAGGCCGCCGGGGGTGACGGGCGGGGCAATCGCGAGGTCGGCAAAGATGGCGAGCATCTGGTTGCTGTCGACCGAGGTGAAGGCGCCCTCGGGGAAGACGATGCGGAGGCCGGAGAAGTCGGGGATGGCGATGGGCTGGAGGAGCGAGCCGGTGAGGGCGGGCAGGATCGAGCCGAGGAGCGTGGGCAGAAGACGGGAGAGGTTGGCAACCTCGGAGGCCTTGAGGAGTTCGCCGTTCCGGGGCTCGATGCGGGTAAGGGCCGCAGAGAGGTCGCCGAGGAGGATGAGGATCTCGTTGTTGGCCGTGACATCGAGGCCCAGCGGTACCGCGAGGTCGGTGTCGAGCGTGAAGATGCGGACGTAGCGCTCTTCGACGAAGGTGTAGAAGTCGAGGTTGAGGTTGTTCAGGTTGAGCGTGAGCAGCGGGTCGTCAATGGAGACGGTGCCGTCTGCGGCCGTGATCGTGGTGCCGGCGCCGAGCGTGATGGTCGGAGCCTCCTGCGGGCGGAGCTCGATGGAGACGGGGCGGTCGGCGCCGCCGGTCAGGTCTCGGAGGCTCGGCAGCAGGGTGGCGAGCAGGCCGGTCGAGATCTGGGGGATGGTGTCGGAGCCAACCGAGAGGCAGAGGACGCCCGAGTTGTAGGCTCCCCAACCTGCGAGGTCGAGGACCTCCTTGTGGATACCGATGCCGAGCGCGAAGGGCTGGCCGGCGGGGGTCGCGTTGGCGTTGATGGCGTTCGACGCGGGGACGCGGGCGACCGGCGGGGGGGCGCGGTAGGGGACGCAGGGGCTGGGCTCGACGGCGGTTACGCCGACCTGGCCGGAGAGGTCGAGGCCGGGGGCAGCGCCCTCGGTGGGGCCGGTGCCGCGGGCGTAGTTCGCGAGGTTGAAGGTGAAGCCGAGGCCGGCGTCGAGGCCGGGCGAGACGGAGGCGAGCGCTGCGCCGAGGTCGATGGAGCCCGAGGCGCCAAGGTCGATGGGGCGGCAGGTCGCGGTGCCCGTAAGGTTGCAGGTGCCGGCGTCGCAGGTGGAGCCGGTGGGGCAGCTGTTGTCAGCACCGCACTGGGTGCAGAGCGCGGTGTCGAGCGCATCGGTGATGGGGCCGGTGAGCTGGTCTGCCACGAGGCCGCCGATCAGCCCGCTGGCCGCGTTGAGAATGGTGCAGAGGAAGCCGCCGCTTGCGCCGATGTCGAGTGCATCGGTTCCGATGACGAGCTGATCTGGGGGGACCGCGATGGCGACCTTCTCGCCGGGAGGGGCGCCGACATTGAACTGAACGACTGCGCTGACCGGCAGCGGGTTTGCCTGCAGCGAGATCTGGCAGGTCGCGCCGATCACGCGAATTGAGATTGTCTCGTCGAGGCCGAGGCCGATGTTGGCGACGATCTCGTTCGGTCCCCGGCCCTGGATATCGACCTGGTTGGGGTCGATACAGATCTCGAGCTGGCAACCTGGCGAACCGTCGTTGCAGACATCTGAAGCCTGGGAGCAGATGTTGGCCGTGCCCACCACTCCGGTGTCAAACGCCGTGGGCGGAAGGCAGAAGGGGATGCCGCCAGAGGGGCAGGAGGTTGCGCCTTCGGCGCCGCCGAGGAGACTGCCGGCCAGCGTGCCGACGTTGTCGCCAAGGAAGTCGAAGCCGCGCTGGGTCACGTGGATCTGGGCGCCCTGGGGAACCTGCGGTGCGTCATCGGGGTAGACGAAGACGGGCGCGTTCGGATCGACGGGCTCGCCGCCACAACCACCGCAGCCGCCACAACCACCGCAGCCACCGCAGCCGCCTGCGCCGCAGCCGCCACCTCCGTCCGAACAGGCGTACAAGGCAGCCATCACAAAGAGCAGCAGGAGCTGACGACGGACCGAACTCGAGATCAGAGCACCCATTCTTCCTCCAACATCAACGAGGCTCAGGGGCCAGCGCCAAAATATTCCATTCAAACCTGTTCAATCTTCCCCCGTAGTGGGGGGAGGTGTCAAGGTGAATCCCTGCGTCACGACGGCGCAGGGTTGTAACATGCCACACAGTCCATGACGCAGCGCGGCAGCGGTTCGGGCCGCGCGCGACCAACCTAAACGTAGTCGAACCAGCGGTCGTACCCTTCCCGCGCGCCCTGCACGACCTCGAAGAACTGGGACTGCACGAGGTTGGACACCGGACCCATCTTGCCGCCGCCAATCTTGCGGTTGTCGACCATGCGAACCGGTGTGATCTCTGCGGCGGTCCCGCAGAAGAAGACCTCGTCGGCCACATACATCTCTTCACGCGAGAAGCGAGTCTCGTCTACGGCAACACCGTTGTCGCGGAGCAGCGTGATCACTGTGTCGCGGGTAACTCCACCAAGGATGGCAGAGCCGAGCGGTGCCGTGCGAACGACGCCGTCGCGGACGATGAACACATTCTCGCCTGAAGCCTCGCAGACGTAGCCCTCATGGTCGAGCATGATGGCCTCGTCGTAGCCGGCGAGCATGACCTCGCGCTTGGCCATGATGGAGTTCACATAGTGGCCAACGATCTTGCCCTTGCTGAAGAGTGTGCTGGGGTGAATCCGCTGGAAGGAGGAGACCTTGGCCGAGATACCCTCCCTCATGCCCTTCTCGCCGAGGTAGGCGCCCCACTTCCAAGAGGCGATGGCGACGCGGGTTCGGTTGGCGGTGGAGCCGAGGCCCATCGCGCCGTCGCCGACGAAGACGAGCGGCCGGAGGTAGGCCTCTGCCTGACCGTTGGCGCGAATCAGGTCTCGCGAGGCCTGCATGATCTCGTCCGGCGTATAGGGGATCTCGAGGAGCCCCATGTGGGCGCTCTCGAAGAGCCTGCGGATGTGCTCGCGGTGGCGGAAGATGTGGCTTCGGCCGTCGGCCCGCTGGTAGCAGCGGATGCCCTCGAACATGCCGAGGCCGTAGTGAAGGGTATGGGTCATGATGTGGACGTTGGCCTCGTCCCAGGGGACCAGAGCGCCATCCATCCAGACAAAGTTCGCGCGAAGTGATGACATGAAGCGGTCCTTGTACAGGTCTTCCCAACGGGGATCAGACTGTCCGCCGCGGCCCTACTCTCTGGGTCGATCGGCGCAAGCAAAACCGCTGACGCGAGGCGTCAGTTTTGGCCGACCTGAACCGACCCGCTGGTCACTAGCAGATAGACGAGGCGGGCAAGCCGCTCGTCTGCAAGGAAGGGGCCGGCAGCTCGGCGATTTTCGGTGCCTGGCGCCCAGCCGGCGACCAGTGCGGCCTGCGCGGGGGTGAAGTCGGCGTGCGGCAGCGCGATGGGCGGCTCGGCGATCATCGTCAGGCGGGCTGAGGAGAGTGCTGAAGCGAGCCCGCGGAGCTCGGAGAGCGGAAGCAGGTGGCGGATGCCGGCCCAGAGCATCTCGCCAAGCTGCGGGGCGCCGGCGACCGCCTGCTCCTCGACGAAGGGGAGCGAACGGAAGCCAAAGCGCCCTGCCCTCCAACCCAGCAGCCCCTCCACGCGCAGGCGGAGCTGCAGCCGGAGGAAGGTCTGCACGTCGGCAGCGCTGACCAGTCCCGAGGCGACGAGCGTGGCGCCAAAGAGGGTCCCCGAGGCGTGGGCCTCGGCGGCGATCCGCTCGGCGCTCTCTGGTGAGAGCCTGCCGTCGGAGACCAGCAGCGCACCCAACCGCTCCTCGGCGCGGTTGCTCCGTGCGGCGACGACAGCGCCGGATAGGAAGACGACCTCGAGACGTTCGGCGTCGCTCGCCAGCAGCAGCGAGCCGTCGTAGCCCGCGATGGCTGCGCTCGCGAGGACGGTGGCGATGGCATGTTCGGTGAGCGAACCGTCGTCGGGGACCAGGTCGGGGTTCCAGCTGTTCCAGGCGGGCGCATCGAGGGCGGCGATGTCCGGAAAGGAGTCGACCTCGACGGTTGGTGGGAGGCCCAGCGGTTCGCCGGCATCGTCAAAGCTATCGTCGGAGAGGTCCTCTTCAATGCCGAGTTCATCGGCGTCGAAGATGGGGGACTCGGCCTCCGTCGAGGCGTCGAGCTTGCTGCGATCGGCGGTCGCGACGGTGCGCGGGAGCTCCGAGGGGGAGGAGTCGGGGAGCGCAACAGGCGGCAGCGCCCAGGCGGCACGCTGCACGAGTTGGAGCAGGGCCTGCGGGTCAACCGGCCGCGCTAGGACGTCGAGCAGACCGTAGGTACGCTTGAGGAGCTCGCGGTGGGTGGGGGTTGCGAGCAGCTCACTCGAGGCGATGACCGGCAGGCCGGCCTCTTGGCAGGCGAGCAGCAGTTGGCTGCGGTCGAGCATCCCCGGGGGTTCCACCTGCACGACGAGGATGGCGCGGGCGGGGATGGCGACCTGCTCTCCGATGGCCACGACCGAGGGGCGGTAGCCCGCTGCTGCGAGAAAGGCCTCGAGGGGCGCGGCGGCGGCCGGGTCGGCGTCGAGGATGATAACTGGAATGGCCTGCCGGATCATAGATGCCCTTGCTTACGACCCCGACAGTCCGAGGTGGGTCAGGGTTTCTTGCACAACCTCGGCCCGTTCCGCAATCTCGGCGTCGAAGCGGGCAGCGCGGCGGCGGTCGCCCATGGTGCGCAGCGCGACGGCGAGGCGGCGGTCGGGGGCAGCCGGCAGGGTGCTGGCCTGGTCGCCCTCGGAGAGTCGGACCCAGTTCTCGACGGAGCGGTAGAACTCGAGCGCTTCGGCGAGCCTCTTCCCCCGCGACTTGGGGAGGGTTCCGAGGCGCTGGAGGCGCTCGAGCGCCTCCCAGGTGTTGCCGCGGCGCTTGCCCTGCCAGGTGCCCGCGACGATGGCGGAGAGCTGCATCCACTGCACGGCGATCTCGAGGTCGGCGAGGCCACCAGCCATGAGTTTGAAGTCGAGCGGGCCGGACTTCTGGGCGAGCTCAGCCAGCCGCTTGGCACGCACGCCAATGATGGCCTCGCGGACGCTCTCGAGGTTGGTCTTGGCCAGCACCTCGTCGATGGCGGTGTCGAGCCGCTTGCTGATGCGGGCGGAGGAGGCGACGGGGCGGGCGCGGAGGAGGGCCAGCCGCTCCCAGGGCCAGGCGCGCTCGGCGTAGTAGTTGCAGAGGCCTTCGACGGTCGTCACGGCGGCGCCCTGCGAGCCATCGGGACGCAGCCGCATGTCGACGGTGTAGAGCCGGCCGTGGACCATGGGGGTGGAGACGAAGGAGAGCCAGCGCTGTGCGAAGCGGGAGTAGTGTGGGGTCTGCGCGAGATCGTCATCGAAGACGAAGACGAGGTCGAGGTCGGAGCCGTGGCCCATCTCGCGGCCGCCGAGTTTGCCGAAGGCGAGCAGGCCGAGCCGAGCCGGGAAGCGCCGGTCGATGCGGTCACCCAGGTCGAAGAGCGCCTCCTGCTTGGTGGACTCGAGGCAGACGTCGGCGAGGTCGGCGAGGCCGCGCGAGGCCTCTCGCGTGGAGAGGCGGCCGGAGAGGCGGCCGAGTCCGAGGCGGAGCTCTTCGATGAGGCGGAATCGGCGGATGGCCTGCAGGTGGGGCTCTCGCTGCGAGCCGGCGGTGCGGTCATCGACAGAGCTGAGGAGGCGTGCGAGCTCTTCGCGGAGCTCGTCGAGGTCGAGCGCGGGCTTGGCGCTGGCACCGAGAAGAATGTCGATGAAGCCGGGGTTGCGGACGAGCGAGCGGCCGAGGTTTTCGCTGGCGCCGAAGAGCGAGGCGAGGACGGTCGCAGCCCGCGGCCGCTGCCGCACAATCTCGAGGATCTGCGAGCGGGCATACTTGACCTGCATCGCCTCGAAGGCCCGTTCCATCGCTCTGTCCGGGAGCGCCGTGCGGGAGCAGGCGCCGACAAAGCGGGTGGCCGACTCGCGGATGGCGGCGGGGGCATGGGGGCCGAGCACGGGGTCGGGCGGGGAGGCGAGCGCGGTGAGGTCGGCGAGGACGCGGCGGGGGCGGACAAAGCCTGCCTGCTCGAGGAGCGCGATGCGGGCCTCCTCGCTCTGGGCGCCATCGAGGACGGCGTCGATCCAGGCGTCGGGTGAGGGCTCCGCGGCGTCGCGCGCGAAGAGGCTGGCGAAGCGGCGCGAGACGGTCTCGCGGTGGGCCTCCAGCTGCTCCTCGAGCGACTCTGGGGTGGCGAAGCCGAGCCGCCAGGCGAGCCGCCGACGCTCTTCGAGCGAGACGGGCATCTCGTGCGTCTGGCGCTCCTCGTCCATCTGGACGCGGTGTTCGAGGAGGCGGAGGAAGCGGTAGGCCTCGGTGAGTTCGAGGCAGTCGCGCTCGGGCAGGTGCCCGCGCAGCGTGATGCGCTGGAGCGCAGGCACGGTGCTGGCGATGGCGACATCGGGTTCGCGACCGCCGAAGACGAGTTGGAAGGCCTGTGCGAAGAACTCGATCTCGCGGATGCCGCCGCTGCCGAGTTTGAGGTCGAAGCCACGCTTGGCGCCACGCGCGGCGCGGCCAAGGAGGCTGGCGTCGATGGCCCGCTTGGTGGAGGCGATCTCCTCGATGACGCTCTCGTCGATGACCTTGGGGAAGACGAAGGGGCGAAGGCGCTCCAAGAGGCGCTCGCCGAGCGCGAGGTCTCCGCCGACGGCTCTGGCCTTGATCAGTGCGCCCCGCTCCCAGGTGCGGCCGTGGCTCTCGTAGTAGGCGACGAGCTCCTCCGTCGTGTGGATGATGGCGCCCTGCGTTCCGAAGGGGCGGAGGCGGAGGTCAACTCGGAAGACGGGGCCACCGTGGGTGACATCGTCGATGAGCGAGGTGACAAGGCGGGCTACGGAGCCGGCCGGTCCGAGGTCGGTTGTTCCGGCGGGGGGTTCACAGGCAAAGATCAGGTCGACATCGGAGGAGAGGTTGAGCTCCCGCCCTCCGAGTTTGCCCATGCCGAGCACGACGACCCGTTGGGCTTGGGCGCGCAGGAGTCGCTCCGCGAACCGTACTGCCGTGGCGATCGCCTCCGAGGCGATGCGGGCGATCTCGGAGGCGGTGGCGAGGATGTCGGCAGACTGGGTGACCTCCGCGAGGACGACGCCGAGCATCTCGAGCCGTTTGCGGGTGCGGAGGAGGAGGGCCGCCCTGTCGATGGCCTCTGGCTGCTTTGCGGCGGGGAGGCTCTCGGCCTCTTCGCAGAGCCGGTCGAGCTCGACCGTGAGTTCGGCAATGCGCCCTTCTCGATCGATGAGCGAGCTGGGCTCCTTGGCGAGCAGGCGGCCGTAGAGGGTGCTGGAGGAGGCGATGATGCAGAAGGCCGCGAGGCGGTCGTCGTCGAGGAGCACCTGCTCGAGCAGCGCAGTCGGGTCGGCATCGAGCAGCCGCAGCGCAGCGAGCTCCGGGATGGGTGCGACCGCGAGGCCTGCCGCGATGCGGTCGGCCTGGTCGGGGAAGCGACGGCCGAGGTCCTGCCCGAGGGCCTGCAGCCGGCTGACCGATTCAATGCCGTCGCCCGTCACAACCTTGGAGTTGCCACGCAGCAGCGCCTCGAACTCCGCGGTACGGGCAGCGACGGTGGTCCGGTAGTCGCCGAATCGGTAGGGAACCAGAGGCACGCAGGCAGCTCCAAGGGGGGAGGCTCTTCGATAGTCTCAAGCGGGCGCCGATGCCACACGCAAAGTCGGCTTGCTGTAGGCGGTTGGCAGCGTGGGTGGAGCGGCCTATGAGGGCGGCATGACGCTGCACCTCGCCCCCGGAACCATTCTTACCGCCCTCCCCACTTCGGAGACCGTTGCGCCGTGGCTTGTTCTCGGCGCGCATGTCTCGCGCGGCCGCTCCTTCGACCTCTATGAGGTGTCGGGGGAGGGCCTTCACGGTAGCTGGCTGGCGAAGATTCCATGGCTGCCGGAGGAGCTCCCCGTGGAGCTACGGGAGCGCCGGTTCGGGCTGCTGCCAACGCAGGCGGAGCGCGGTGCGCTGGGGCTGTCGCAGGTAGCCACGGGCGGCGGTCTCTTCCGTGTGAGCGGTGCCGCGGCACCGGCGATCCTGGAGGCGCGCGTTGAGGGTGAGACGCTCGCGGATCGCGTTCGGCGCACCGGCCCGCTCACGCTCGTCGAGGCGCTGGAACTGGGGCGGGGGCTGTGTGCGCTGCTGAGCGCGCTGCACGCGCGCGAATGGGTGGCGCGCTGCCTGTCGCCTGAGCACATCGTGTTGCGCGACGGAGCGCTCTCGAACCCGGTCTTCGTCGGGCTCGGAAACGGCGCGAAGCGGCAGAGCCGCGTGGAGATTGCCAAGCGTTCGGTTGATCCGCGTTACACGTCGCCGGAGGCGATCGGCGAGGTGAGCGGCATCTACCTTGTGCCGCGCACAGACATCTTCTCGCTGGGCTGCACGCTCGCTTTTGCGGTCTCGGGCGAGCATCCGACGGGCCGGCCCGAGGCTCCGTGGAGCGATGCTGCCTTTGCCCGCTTTGCCCCGCTCCCCGATGGTTTCCGGCTGCTCGTTGCACATCTCACGCAGACGCTTCACAAGCACCGGAGCGCCTCTGTCGACAAGGTGTTGACCTGGATGAGCGAGGAGAGCCTGCCGACGATGGCGACGCCCGGGTTCGGGGCATTGTCGCTGCTGCGGCCGCTCGACGCGGAGAAGGAGCCCGAGCCTGTGCCGGCGCCGGCGCATCTGTCGGTGCTTTCGCCCGGGCCGCTGGTGGTGCGGCCGCGCGAAGCAGAGATGGCACCTGTGCCGCGCGCGCCGGCCGTCAGCGCAGCCAAGCCTGCAGAGGCGCCGGCGGAGGCAGCAGAGCCTGCGGCGGAGCGGCGTTGGTGGAGCCTGCTCGGCTGGCTGCTGCTGGCGTTGGCGCTGGCGTCGCTCGTGGCGCGGACGCTGCGGAGTTAGCGGGGGCGGCTTCCGAGCGTGACGGCGACCGCCATGGGCGAACCGTCACGGACGATGCCGAGCGAGACGGTTGTGCCCGGCTTGGAGGTACCGGTCTCGATGCGGAGGTCTGCGGAGCATTCGATGGGGCGCCCTTCGAAGCTGGTGACAACATCGAGCCGCTGAACGGCGCTGGCGTCTGCGGGGCCGCCGAGGACGACGTTGGCAACGACGGCACCCTTGGGCTCCGGGAGACGGAGCTGCATGGCGAGGTTGGGGTCGAGGTCGGCGAGCTGCACGCCGAGCCAGGCGTGTTCGACGTGGCCCGAGGACTGGAGCTGGGTGGCAATCTTCTTGGCGAGGTTGATGGGGATGGAGAAGCCGATGCCCTGGCCCTTGGCGTTGATGGCGGTGTTGATGCCGACGACCTGGCCGGCCATGTTGATGAGCGGGCCGCCGGAGTTGCCGGGGTTGATGCTGGTGTCGGTCTGGAGGAAGTCGGCGAAGATGTTGCCACCGCCCGTGAAGACGTCGCGGCGCTGCTTGGCGCTGATGATGCCTGCGGTGACGCTGGCGCTGAGACCGAAGGGGTTGCCGATGGCGACGACCCAGTCTCCGACGCGGGCGCTGTCGGAATCGCCGAGCGGGATGGGACGGATGCCCTCGAAGGCGGAGATGCGGACGAGCGCGAGATCGGTGGCGGGGTCTCCGCCGACGAGGGTGGCCTGGAACTCACGGTTGTCGTGCAGTTTGACGCGGACGTCGCTGGCGCCCTCGACGACGTGGAAGTTGGTGAGGATGTAGCCCTGGTCATCGACGATAAATCCCGTGCCGAGGCTGGAGCCGACCTCGCCGCGCATGGCAGCGATAGGGTCGTCGGCGACCTGGGTGGTGTAAAGAGAGACGACGCCCTGCTCGACCTGCTGCACAAGGTCGGCGAAGGAGCCGGGGGCTCCGGGGATGGGTACGACGGGCGCGCCCGGCTTGGTCCCGAAGGGGCTTGGAGCCTGACCGAGCTTTACGGGCGGCAGGTCTGGCGGCGCCGGGGCGGCTGCGACGGGCGACTTGCCCGCGGCCGGCGGTTGCTGCTGGCGGCGCGGGACCTGGCCGGAGCTGGCCGGTGGAGGCGGCCGGTAGCCGCGACCGGCCTGCGGCGGGCGCGAGGGCGGCGCAGGGTCGGGAAGGCAGGCCGAGAGAGTAAGGAGCGCGAGGAGCGCGAAGACGAGGTTACGCATGGGCCTCAGGTCCGAGTGGCGAGTTTCTTGGCCTCTACGAAGGCAACGCGGAGCTCGTAGATGACGGTGGAGAGGAGTTTGGTCTCGTCGGCGGTCAGGTTGCCCTGCGTCTTGGTCTCGAGGAGCGCGAGCATCTCAATCTGATACTTCGCAGCGGCAAAGTCGGCCGGCAGGTCGCCGAGCTCTTCGTTCGAGACGAGGCCGAGCGCGACGAGGGCGCCCTCACGGAGCGAGAGGATAAGGGTGACAAAATCGAGGGTGGGCGTGGGGCGCTGCGAGGCAGAGAGGTTCTCCGACTCCTCGGCAGCGGCGGCATGGGAGGGCGCTGCAGCGGCGGCCTCCTGCTGGGCCACCGTGCGGTAGTCGGTGACCTTCAAGGATGGGTTCGATTCTTCGTTGCTCATGACGCACTGCCCCAAAATGGAGAAAGGAAGAGGTCGGCGGCTGGGCGACAACCGCTTTGACGGAACCCGCCAAGGCAGGTAGCATTTGAGAGATTAGACCCCCAAGGCGGCACCCGCAACCAAACAGTCTGTGCGGCCGCGAGACCCAATTGAGAGAGGCAGAGCGAAGATGCGAAACCACCTGTTTGCGTTGATGCTTGGATTGGCCGGATTGGCGATGGTTGATTGCACAAGTGCGGCATCGTCATCGAGTTTGGAAGGTACGGAAGACAGCGGCACAACCGCAGACACGTCAGACGCGTCCGACGCAACGGATAGCGGCGGATTGGACACGGACACGGGCAGCGATGGAAGCGGCGAGCCCGATACCGGTATTCCCGCGAGCGATTTCGGTCAGCCCTGCGCCATCAATTCGGACTGTGAGAGCGATATCTGCATCGAGGGTCCGACGGATGACCTCGTCTGCACGATTCGCTGCCGCACCGCGGCCGACTGCCCGGACAGCGAGTATGACTGCCGCACGGTCGACTCGGGTCAGGACCTGGTGCAGATCTGCTTTCCGCGGCCGAACGACCTCTGTCAGTCCTGCGCCGCCAACAGCGAGTGCGGCGGCCTCTCTGACGACTGCATCCCGCTGACCGACGGCAACTTCTGCGGTCGCGACTGCTCGGCCGGCCAGCCCTGCCCCGACGACTACACCTGCACGCCCTTCGAGCGGGTGGGCGGCGAGCCCACGCGGCAGTGTGCGCCGAACACCTTCTACTGCTCGGCCTGTGTCGACCTCGATTTTGACACCTACGGCGACGGCCCGCTCTGCGCAGGAACAGATTGCAACGACCGCGATGCCACCACCTACGCGGGCGCGGTGGAGCTCTGCGACTTTGTCGACAACGACTGCGATGGATTTGAGGACGAGGACTTCAATGTGCTGACCGACCCGCTGAACTGCGGCGGCTGCGGCTTGGCCTGCGAGCTCGAGAATGCCTCGCCCTTCTGCGACGGTGGCAGCTGCTACATCGCGGCCTGCGAGCTGGGCTTCTACGACCTCGACGGCGACCCGCTCAACGGCTGCGAGTATGGCTGCCCCTTCGAAGACCTTAGCATCGAAGACCGGCCCGACCCCGACTTCCGCGACACGAACTGCGACGGCATCGATGGCGATCCGAACCGGGCCATCTTCGTCTCGCAGTCGGGCAACGACAGCAATGTGGGGACTCCTGACCAGCCGATGCGGACGATCACGCGGGCGATGGAGTTGGCGCGTGAGCTTGCGACGGTGGACTCGGTCTATGTTGCGGAGGGCGAGTACACGGGCGCCTCGACCGGTTCGGGCCTTGCGCCGCTGACGCTGGTGGATGGCGTGAGCGTCTTTGGCGGCTACGACGCGACGACCTGGGCCCGCAGCTCGGAGAACCTGACGCGGGTAACCGGCTCGTCGCCCGCCGTGGTGGCGGAGAACCTGGTGGAGCCGACGGAGTTTGCGCAGATCACGGTCGAAGGGTTGGCAGGCAGCACTGGCCGCGACGGCCGCGGGCAGGACTCCAT
>JABMMX010000077.1 GCA_013205435.1 Deltaproteobacteria bacterium | reverse complement strand
TGGCGACCAGATCCCCGGCTGGCTCCGCGAAGAGACCTACGCGGTCCCCTTCACGCAGGCCGAGGTCGAGGCCGCCGCGACCGAGACGACGACGCTGCCGGCAGGATACCCCGCGCCCTGAGCTTCAGGGCGGAGAGAACCGGCGAGCTGCTACCCCGCGCCCTAACCGGCGCTGGGCGGAAGGCCGCTTGGCTCAGAAGCCCTGGTAGGCGTTACGGACGTCGTAGCCGCCGGACGAGACGACAGGGACCACGGTGCAGTCCATGAGGCCGGTGCCTGCATCGACAATCATGGTCACGTCGGCAACCCGCCAGGTGTCACCGCCACAGGAGCCGCCAGAGCGGGTGAGGGTGACCGGGTCGGGCGCCTCGCCGAAGACGGCGCGGACGAGACCGCCGCAGTAGATGGTGATGACCGGGCGAGTCGCCGCCGAGCCTCCATACATGTGCGCCATGACGCGGAAGGTCTCGCCGTTGCGCGGGTTGTCGAGGTTGATGTTCTCGGGCGAGGAGCTCGAGATGTTGTCGAGGTCGAGGCGCGGGTTTTTGCAGGTGCCGGTGCCGCCGGGGCAGTCGAGGCCTGTGGAGTTCGGATAGCCCCAGTTGATGCTGCCGAACGTGCCTGCGCAGTTGGCGTAGAAACAGGTGTCTGCGTTGTCGCACCAGCTGGCCGTGCTTCCGGCACGGTGCAGGTGGAGGTCGATATCGACGCGGGTGAAGGTGTCCCAGCGCATCTCGACGCGGAGCCCTTTGCCACGCACCTTGACGATCCAGGAGCAGCCCTGGGTGTCGCCCTTGTCGTCGGTGAAGGTGACCGAGACGAGGTAGTCGCCCGAGACGTCGGGGGTGAAGGTGGTGCGGGCGGCGGTGGGGGCCGCGACGCCGCGGACGGCGCTGTTGGGCGGTGCGCGGAGCGTCCAGCTCCAGCCCGTGCCGGTGGTGCCGAGCACGGCGGGGCCGTCGAGCACGTAGAGCTGGAGCGGGGGCGCGGTCACCTCGGTGGGGCAGGCAAGCGAGGCCTCGCAGTCCGGGATGTCGTCGGCGCAGCCATCGCAGTCGTTGTCCTTGGTGTCGCAGATCTCGGTGGTGGGCAGGAAGCCGCCCGTGCAGGGGCCCCAGGCGGGTGCGGCACGGTTCTGGCAGGTCTGCGTGCCGTCGAGGCAGCCGCCCACGTTGCGCGACGAGGGGGCGCCGGCGAAGCAGGCCTGGGTGGTGCCGAAGACGCAGGTGCAGCCCTCGTCGACCTGGCCGTTGGCGTTGTTGTCGGAGCCGTCGCAGACCTCGGTGCCGGTGTAGCCCGGGTCGGGCTCGTCGCAGATCCAGGTGGCGGGGACGGAGATGCAGGCCTCGTCAGGGATGGAGCAGATCTCGTCGCCGTTGAAGGGGTCGCCGTCGTCGCAGAGGGCGTTGTTGGGCACGCTCTGGGGGCCGCGGCTGGGCACGCACTGCTCTATCGTGCATGCGATGCGGTCGGGCGGCGGCATATCAGCGAAGTCTTCGACGTAGGCGGGGACGCCGGCCGCACACTCGATGTGCTGGCAGTTGCCCGGCTCGTCGGCGACGGCGCCAAAGAGGGGGGCGCGGGCACAGACGCCGGCGCTGCAGCTGTCTGTGGTGCAGGGGTTGCCGTCGCTGCAGGCGGCATCGGTGGTGCAGGAGGCGGGCAGGCAGCTGCCGGCAACACAGGCATAGCCGGCCTCACAGGCCGCATCGGTCGAACAGGGGAGTGCGCAGTCGCCATTCACGCAGGCCAGGCCGCCGCAGTCCGAGGTGTCGACGCAGCCGGGGACGACCGGCGTGGTGTCGGCGGTACCTGTGTCAGCCGTGGTCGTGGTGTCGGAGCCGGAGCCGGCGTCAGTCGAGCTGCCGGTGTCGTCGGTGGTGGCCGTGTCGCTACCGCCGCCGCCCGAGGAGCTGTCGTTCGACGAACCGCCCGTGTCACGCGTGGAGCCACCTCGGCTCGTGTTCGCGGCGCCCGTGTCTGCCGCAGTGCAGGCCGCCAGCAGGGCAAGCGCTGCCATCATCCCGAGGACTCGGTTCGATCCGATGTTCAAAGACCTTTGCATGCAGCACTCCCTCAGCTTCGCGACACAACCTGTTCAGACGTGAACTTCATTGTATCGAGCGAAGGTCGCTACGCAACCAAACTTCACGCGCAGACGAAACGAGTTCCGCGCAGCGGTGAAACGAAGGCTTAGCCGCGCGCGGCGGAGGCGTCGCGGAGGGCCGCCGCAACGAGCGACCACTCCCGATCCCGGAAGGTGAATCCGAGCTCGCCGAGCCGCTCCGCTGCCACCTTGCGGCTCTTGAGCACCAGCCCCGTATCGTACCGCTTCCAGCGCGCCGCCAGCTCCAACATCCAAGGCTTGAGCGTGTAGCCCGGCTTCACACCGTCGAGCGACCGCATCACCCCAAAAAAGTCGGCACTCGCGAGGCTCCCCGGCGACACAAGGTTGAAGGGCCCAGAGGCCTCCGCATGGTCGGCCAGGAAGAGCACCGCACGCTCAAAGTCGCGGGCCGAGATCCACGAAACCTGCGCACTGCCATCCCCAAAGTCGCCACGGTAGAGTTCACAGCCGATGCGCCGCAGCAGCGCGTAGTAGCCGCCCTGCGCCGGCTGCATCACGAAGGCGGTGCGCAGCGCGATGCGGCGCACACCCTCGAGCTGCACCTCGTTCACCATCCGCTCCGCCACGTAGGGAACATCGACGCCGAGGTCCCAAGAGGGCGACGAGCCGGGCTCACCGCCGCCGAAGAGGCCGAGCGTCTCGCCGTCGGGCAACCCCAGGTTGTGGGCGTAGATGTCGGCGGAGCTGCCGTAGAACCAGAGGCGGGGCGGCTTCGAAAGGCGCGGCATGGCGGCGCAGATGGCGGTCGTTGCAGCGACCCTCTCTGCGATGAGGCCAGCCCGCTCCGCGGGCTCGTGGAAGCGGGGGATGCGGCCGCTCGCGAAGTCGAAGAAGAGGTCGGCCCCCTCGAGCTCCGGCAGCCAACCATCTGGCTCCGCGGGGTTCCAGATGACGGCCCGTCCGAGACCGCGCCAGGCCTTGCGGCGGGTGAGGATGGTGACCTCGTCGCCACGCTCGAGCAGCGCCGCCGCAACGAGCTGGCCCAGCAGCCCCGAGCCTCCTGCGATGACCGCCCGCATCAGCGCTCCGCGTGGCTGCCGCGGAGCAGCCGAACCGCATCCTTCGCCAGCCGCTGCATTGCGGCCTCGGCCTCGGGGATGGCACCCGTCATGGTCTGGAAGCCGTGGATCATGCCGGTTTCGCAGCGGTGCTCAACCTTGTTGCCCGCGTCGCGCAGGCGCACGGCGTAGGCGTCGCCCTCATCGCGCAGCACGTCGAAGCCGGCGGTGATGACGATGGCCGGCGGCTGCTTGGTGAACGACTTCGCATACCAGGGCGAGTAGGCGGGATCGGTGAGCTGGAGCTGGCTGAAGGTGTTGCTGAGCATCCAGCCGATGAGGCGGTCGTCGAGGATGTAGCCCTCCGCCAGCCGCTTGTGCGAGGCGAAGCTGCGGGTGAGCTCCACGCCGGGGTAGAGCAGGATCTGCAGTGCGGGTGGACGCTCGGACGAGGCGCGGGCCAGCGCGACGGTGGCGGCGAGGTTGCCGCCGGCGCTGTCGCCACCCACCGCGATGCGGGCGGGATCAATGCCCCAGTCGGTCGCATGGGCGACGGCGCTGTCGAAGATGGTGAGGGCATCCTCCCAGGCAGCCGGGCAGGGATGCTCGGGCGCGAGCCGGTAGTCGGCGGAGAGCACGGCCATGCCGGTGGCATCGGCGAGCCGGCGGCAGGCGCCGTTGTGGCTCGTGATGCTGCCAATGACCCAGCCGCCTCCGTGATACCAGATGATCAGCGGACCACCGACCTCAGCGTTCGCAGGCCGATAGAGCCGAACCGGCAGCTCGCCCCAGCTGGCCGGCAGCTTGATGTCGCGCACCTCGGCCATCTCGGGCGACGGTCCATCGAGCAGCCACATCTGCTCCTCCATCGCACGGCGGGCCGTTGCGGGCTTCATCGTCGCGAGGTGGGGCACGCGGGCCAGCTTGGCGGCCAGGCAGACCGCACGGGCGTGCGGATCGAGCCTGTGGCCGTCACGCTCATGGGGCGCGATGGGGAGGCTGGCGAGCAGGCTGCCTGCCCCACGAATGGCCGCCTGAGCGAGCGGCGCGACGGTGCGCAGGAGCTTCATCACGGCTGCTTAGAAGTTGGGTTCGCCGCGGCTCGGCGTGGCGTTGGTCGCGAAGGGGCCCGTGGCGTTGGGAAGGCGCGACCAGGCAGAGTCGATGGGGCACTGGCCATCGGTCCAGTCGGTGGTGTCGATCAGGGAGCTATCGGGGGCGTAGAGGCGGAGGCCGTCGCCGGAGACGCCGAGGCCCCAGGTGAAGCTGTTGGGCTCATCCTTGCCAACCGTGACGAAGTCGTCAGGGTAGAGGATGGTACCAAAGGCGAAGTTCACCCTGTGCGTATCGGGCTGGTTGTCGCTGTAGGCAAAGGCGTCGAGGCGGAAGGGGAAGGTGGTGATCGAGGTGAACTCGATCCAGTCGGTGACCCCCAAGGAGGAGCCGGCCTGCGCCTCGTTGATGACCATCAGCCCGGTGTAGCCCTCGAGCACGCAGAGGCTGTCGCAGCCGTCGCTATCGAGGGTGTTGCCGTCGTCGCACTCCTCGCCGGAGTTCATGGCGCCGTTGCCGCAGTTCTCGACAAAAAACTCGACCACGCAGAGGCTGTCGCAGCCGTCGCCGGCGGTGGTGTTGCCGTCGTCGCACTCCTCGCCCGCATCGAGGCGGCGATCGCCGCAAGCGGGGGGCGGATTGTCGAGGTTCGCGGTGCCGGGCGTCGGGGTGTAGAGCCGCTTGAAGGGACCGTCGCCGTTGGGGAAGCGGCCGTAGGACTCGCCGAGCGGTGAGTCGCCGTCGATCCAGGAGGCGGTGTCGAGGATGGCGCCATCGAGGCCGGCGATGACGAGCGTCTCGGTGCCGCCAAGCGCGAAGCCGGGGAAGACGGCATCGAGCGTCTGCTGGTAGTAGCCGCGCGCAGGGATGGTGACGCCGAAGGGGAAGAGGGTGCGCTGCGGCGTGAGCTCGTCGTCGCTGAAGTAGAAGTCGTCGAGCGAGAGCGGCTCGTCGTTCGGGTTGTAGACCTCGAACCAGTCTGGGGTGGAGGAGGCGGAGACCTCGTTGATGAGCGGAGGAACGCCAGTAACGCCGCCGGTTCCCGTGTCGGTCGTACCGGTGTCGGTCGGGCCCGTGTCGCTCGTGCCCGTGTCCGTCGTGCCGGTGTCCGTCGTGCCCGTGTCCGTCGTGCCCGTGTCCGTCGTGCCGGTGTCCGTCGTGCCCGTGTCCGTCGTGCCCGTGTCCGTCGTGCCCGTGTCGCTGGAGCCCGTGTTTGCGTCGGCGTCGGTGTCTTCGGAGCAGGCGGCAAGGAGAACGAGCGGGAGCAAAAGCAGGGTTGTCTGGAGGTGGGCGCGGGTCTTCATCTTCATCCTCGATTCGAAGGAATAGTTGGCCGCCCCCCATTAGCCTACCCGCCCGACGAGCGCACCTATTCGGTGCGCAGCAGCCGCTCTGTGACAAAATCGACCATCGCCTCCGCAACAACCGGCCGCAGACGACGACAATTTCTCCGATCCCCCTCTCGGAGCTGCCCATGTCGTCCGCCGAACTCATCCCCCCAGACAATGCCACCGCCTTCGCCATCTGGCTCCGCAACCGCGGCTGGTCCATCGAGCCGCTCAGCGCCGGCATGACCCTCGATGCCGACCTCCTCGACCGCCTCGCAGAGCCGCTCGAAGACAGCGTCTGGCTCAACCCGCTCGACCCGCTCCCGCTCTGGTTCACCGCCACCGACGGCGACCCGCTCCCACAGGCCATCCTCCGCGCACGCCAGCTCGCACGCGTGCTCCCCGGCGCGCTCGTGGTCGGCCGCAGCACCCGCTCCAGCGCCGCCGCCATCGCCCTCATCGACGCCGCTGGCGAGCTCCATCAGTGGGCCGGCGATGGCGCATCCGGGCGGCGCAGCGACCGCGAGCTCTGGGACTGCTTTGCCCGCCACAACGAGGCCCTCGCGGTCGCCCTCGAGCTCCGGCCAAAGCTGGCCCGGCGCGACCTGTCGCACCGCTTCTTTCGCGAGCTCCGAGAGGCCCTCCGCACCGTCGCAACCGCCTTCACCGGACTGCCCACAGAGGCCGCAGACCACCGCGAAGCGCTCGCGCTCACCCTCTGCTGCAGGCTCATGTTCCTCTACTTCATCCAGCGCAAAGGGTGGCTCGACAACAACCCCCGCTTCCTCGCCTCGCAGCTCCTCCACCCGCACCACCGCGACCTCTTCCGCGCCTGGCTCCAGCCCCTCTTCTTCCGTGCCCTCAACCTCGCACCGGACGACCGCTCGCAGCCCCTCCGATTTCGCCACATCCCCTACCTCAACGGCGGCCTCTTTGCGGCCACCACGCTCGAGCAGCGCTACCCCGCGCTCGGCCTACCCGACGAGCCCCTGCGCGACCTCATCCGCAACCTCTTCGAGCGCTACCGCTTCGTCGAATCGGAGCAGGCCGGCGACCACGATGCCGTCGATCCGCGCATGCTCGGCCATGTCTTCGAGCGGCTCATGAACGACGACCAACGCTCCCGCTCCGGCACCTTCTACACGCCACCTACGCTGGTCCGGCACCTGCTCGAACAGGCGCTCCGACACTGGCTCACCGAGCAGACCTCGGAGCGCGACGCAGCCACCCTGCTGCGCGCGCTCCGAGGCGACCAGGCTCCGCTCCCCCGCGCCCTCGCCGACAGGCTCGCTGCGCCCCTCGACACCCTCCGCATCCTCGACCCCGCCTGCGGCTCCGGCGCCTTCCTGCTCGAGGCAGCCGAGCTCCTCACCCAGCTCCGCGGCCGGCTCGCAGAGGCCACAGAACAGCCGCTCCGGCGCGACCAGGCACTCCGCCTCACCATCACGCGCAACCTCTTCGGCATCGACCTCTCCGCCACCGCCGTTGCGCTCGCGGAGCTCCGCCTCTGGCTCGCCCTCGCTGCAGCCATGCCCGACCACCAGAGCGGCCCCATCGAGCCACTCCCCAACCTCGGCCACCGGCTACGCCAGGGCGATGCGCTCTTCAGCCACGCGCGCCTTCACCACCACGGCGCAGGGCGGCTGGAGCGCGCAGAACTCGCCACGCTCCGCACTGCAATGACGACGGCGCACGGCCCCGCAAAACAACAGCTCGAGCAGCGCTGCGCGGCCCTCGAGCAGCAGCTCGCCATCCGGCTTCTGCAGGCGGAGCTGACGGCCGACGATGAGAGCCGATCTCGCTCCCTCTCGCAGACCTCCTTCCTCGTCGCAGAGCCCCGCGTAGATGCGCTCTCAGAGCGGGTCGACGCGCGCAGGAAGAGCGAGCTCGAGGCGCTGCTCCGCGCCGCCGAACGCGGCGACTGGCTCCCCGCCTTCGATGCGGCGCTTGCCTTCGCCGAACAGCTCGATGGCGGTGGCTTCGACTGGGTGGTCGGCAACCCGCCCTGGGTGCGGCTCAGCGAGCTACCCGAGGCCGACAGGCGGGCGCTCAAGCGGCGCTACCGTCTGCTCCGCAGCTACCGCCCTGCCGCGCCGCTCACCCTGCTCGGCGAGCAGCGCAGCCAGTCGCAGCAGCTCTCCAACTTTGGCTCGCAACCCGACCTCTCGGTGGCCTTCGTGGAGCGCTCGCTCGAGCTCTGCCGGCAGGGTGGCCTGGTGGCGCTGCTGCTGCCGGCGAAGGTGCTCCGCAGCGAGTATGGTGCCCCGCTCCGCGCGGCACTCGCGACCGAGAACATGCTGCTCCGCATCGAAGACCTCTCCGAAGATGGACAGCGCCATTTCGGCGCCGACACCTTCCCCGCCATCATCGTCGCCCGCAAAGGTTCAACCGCAGCGCAGCCATCGCTTCCGCTCGAGCCGGGCCGCCGCGTCGAGCTCCTCATCGCGCCCCATCCCGCAGGCCTGCTCCGCGCCGCCGACCTCGTCGCGGCACCGCACGATCCGTGGCCGCTGCTCCCACCCCAGCTCGGAGCGATCGCAGACTGCATCGCCGCCTGCACCGCGACCGTAGGCGATCGCTTCACGCCCCGCATGGGCATCAAGACGGGCGCCAACGACCTCTTCGTCGACCCGCCCGACACCGTCGCGCCAACCCACCCGCTCCTGCTCGGCCGGGACCTCTCACGGCCCGTCAGCGCAACGCGAAAGCTCCTCTTTGCCTACGACCCGCAGACCGCGCTGCCACTCACCGCCGTCGACGATGCGACCGCGGCCTACCTTGCACAGCACCGCGACCGGCTCGCACGCCGCAGCGACCTCGACCCAAGCGCCCCGCCCTGGCTCCTCGGCCGCGTACGCCCCGAGCTGCTCGGCCACCGTGTGGCCTGGCCCGACATCGCACGCCTGCTCACCGCCTCGCCCCTCGGCCCTGTTTCGAGCGGCGGCCCGCTCCTACTCAACACCTGCTACTACCTCGCCACAGCGACCGCCGAAGAGGCGCTGACGATCGCGCGCTGGCTCAACACGACGCCCCTCCGCGCGGCGGCACGGTGGCAGGCAGAGCGGGCCCTCTCCGGCTACCGCCGCTACAACGCGGTCGCCATCGGAAGGCTGCCGCTACCGCCCGCGCTCCTCGATCAAGATCGTCCGCTCGGACGACAGTTCGCAGCCCTCGCGCAGCGCGCCGGAACCGACCCCACCGCAGACGCCCTCGACCATGCAGACGCCCTCGCCTGCCAGCTCCTCGGTCTATCGCCGACCCAGCTCGCACAGCTCCGCAAGTGGCTCGCGGGGGTCGTATGAGCCGCCACCCACTCCATGAAATGTGGGCCAACGCCTCGCCTTGGCCCGCTGCGCTCCAGGCGGCGCGCGCACCGAACGATCGCGGCCTCATGCCCCACCAGGAACTCACAGCGCAGGTGGCCGCGCAGACGCTCAGCCAACTCCCAGGCCTGCTCCTCGCCTCGCCCGTCGGCGCAGGCAAAACCCGCACCGCACTCCGCATCGCAGAGCTGCTCGGCCTGCAGCCCGCCATCCTCTGCCCGGCCTCGCTACGACCCATGTGGCAGGCCGAACTTGGCGGCCACGGCGAGGTGCTCTCCTACGACGCGCTGTTGCATCGAGAGCTCCCGGAGCGCCCGCTCTGGATCTGCGACGAGGCCCACGAGCTCCGCAACCCCGACACGCGGCGGCACCAGTCCGTTGCAGCACTGGCAGGCGACACCAAACTGCTGCTCCTGACCGCCACGCCGGTGCAGAATCGGCTCGGCGATCTCACCGCGCTGCTCGACCTCTTTGTCTCCGACGCCACCGCGCTCGCCATCACTGGCAGGCGGCTCGCGCAGCTGCTCGATGGCACCCAGCCGGAGCGGCTCCACCTGCTGCTCGAACGGGTCGCGCTCCGGCTCAGCGACGAGCAGGTGCAGCCCTTCCTCGCGCTGCCAAAGCGGCAAGCGCAGGTGCGGAAGCGGAGGCCGGAGCGCCTCGAAATGACAGAGCCCTCCGCGGCCGATCTCGACTGGGTCGAACAGGCCGCGACCGTGGCAGCGCTTCAGCCCTCCGAGCGGCCGCTGCTGCAGGATACGCTGCTCAGCCGGCTGCTCTCGTCGCATGAGGCGGCCGCCGCCTCACTCGCCCGATTGGAGCGCTTCTTGCGGCGTGCGGCAGAGGCCTCCGCGGCCGGCGGAACCATCAACCGCCGCACCTTCGCCACCACCTTCGCAGACGAGCGCGAGGGCGGCCCGGCGCAGCTCATGTTCCCCTTCTGGTATCAGACCGAGGAGGCGCCGCTGCCGCCGCCACACGAGCTGCTCGAGCGGGCCGAAACCCTGGCGCAGATGGGGCTGCAGGCGCTCGCCCATCCCTACTGCATGCGGGCCGCCACACAGGCGCTCCGCGAACGGCTCGAACGGGCCCGCCTGACCGTCGCCTTCACCGACCACCTCGACACTGCCGCGGCCGCAGAGCGGGCCTTCCGCAGCGTTGCCCGCACCGCCGTCTGGACCAGCCGCGGCCTGCAGTCGCGCCACCTCCCCATCGCCGAGCCGCTTGTCGCGCTGGAGCATCTCCGCAGCGCTGTGGAGCGCGGCGAGGGGCCCTGGTGCCTCATCGCCACCTCCGTCGGTGCGCAGGGCCACAACCTGCAGTTCGCGGGGCAGCTCTTTCACCTCGACCTGCCCTGGAACCCGGCCCGCGTGGAGCAGCGCGAAGGCCGCCTCGACCGGCCAGGCGGCCAGGCCAACATCCCCATCGTCACCCTCGTGCCGCCCGCCCCGCTCGAACGGCGGCTCCGGCTCCTCGAACGGCTCGCCCGAAAGGCCAAGACGGCGCACGAGGCGGCGCTTCCCCTCCAACAGACCGATGGGCCCGACCCATGGGCTCCGCTCCTCAGCCTCGCGGCCGGACAGCTCCCCAGCATCGAGCCACAAACCGACGACGACCCCGAGCAGCTCCTCGTCGCCTTCCGGCCGCTCGGCCCTTGGCTCCGCCGCCCGGGCCGCGTCTGGCAGCCGCTCTCCGCTGCACAACTCGTGGGCCTCATCGCCCAGAACCCGCGCCTTCTCCCACCAACCGAAGCCGCGCCGCTCGCGGCCCGCGCGGCGCGCTGGCTCGCACTCCTCGAAGCAGAGAGCGCCGCGCTCACCCGCCTCGCGGCTCGTCCGGCACCTGCACGGCTCCGCCAGGCAGCGCGGCAGAGCTGGAACGACAGCGCAGGCTGGGCCGAGGCGGGGCAGTTCGAAAGCGCGCGGCAGCAGCTCGAGCCACTCGAACGCTGGAGCAGGGCCGACCGGCCACGCGGCCGCAAATCCTCCAGCGAAGCCGTGGCCGCAGCCGGCGACACCCCAGCAAGCAACCCCAGCACGACCCCGCCCCACCTCTGGCTCGAGGCCTCCGCAACCCTCCTCGACAGCCTGCTTGCAGAGCGATCCCCGCCTTCGTATGAGACGCCCACCTCGGGGCGCGGCCTAGCCGCTGAGACAGGAATTCGCCTGAACCCGCAAACCTGATCCGGATCATGCCGGCGTAGGAAAGGAAGACCGCATGTCACGCGCAGAACAGACCACCCGCATCCCCGGGCCCGCCTCCCAGATCTCCACCTCGCCCCTCACCGGCTCCCGCAAGGTCTACCTGCTCGGCAAGCAGGGCGTGCAGGTCCCCTTCCGCGAGGTCACGCTGAGCCCCAAGCCGAGCCGCACGGGCGCCGTCGAAGCGGCACCGCCGCCGGTCATGCTCTACGACACCTCGGGCCCCTACACCGACCCCGCCGTCACCATCGATGTGCACACCGGCCTCGCACAGCTCCGCGCCGACTGGATCGCCGCGCGCGGCGACACCGAGCTCGTCGAAGCCCGCCTCGTGAAGCCCGAAGACAACGGCTACCACGGCGACTCCACCCGCGCGCCGGCCCCCATGCCCGAGGCCACACGCCGCGAGATCCGCCGCGCGCTGCCCGGCAAAAATGTCTCGCAGATGTACTACGCCAAGCAGGGCATCATCACCCCCGAGATGGAGTTCGTCGCCCTCCGCGAGAACCTCAAGCTCCAGTCCATCCGCGACGCAGGACTGCCCCTCGACAACGGCCGCGAAGCCCGCCTCGCCGGCAACCCGCTCGGCGCCTCCATCCCCAAAGAGATCACCGCCGAGTTCGTCCGCAGCGAAGTCGCTCGCGGCCGCGCCATCATCCCCAACAACATCAACCACCCCGAGAGCGAGCCGATGATCATCGGCCGCAACTTCCTGGTGAAGATCAACGCCAACATCGGCAACTCCGCCGTCTCCTCCTCCATCGAGGAAGAGGTCGAGAAGATGGTCTGGGCCATTCGGTGGGGCGCCGATACGGTGATGGACCTCTCGACCGGCGAGAACATCCACGAGACCCGCGAATGGATTCTTCGGAACTCGCCTGTCCCAATCGGTACGGTACCCATCTACCAGGCCCTCGAGAAGGTGGGCGGCATGCCCGAGGACCTCACCTGGGACCTGTTCCGCGACACCCTCATCGAACAGGCCGAGCAGGGCGTGGACTACTTCACGATTCACGCTGGCGTCCTGCTCCGATTCATTCCCCTCACCGTCGGTCGCTTAGCCGGAATCGTCAGCCGGGGCGGCTCGGCTATGGCGAAGTGGTGCCTGGCCCACCACCAGGAAAACTTCTTGTACGTCCACTGGGATGAGATGTGCGAGATCATGGCCGCCTACGACATTGCCTTCTCCATCGGCGACGGACTCCGGCCGGGCTCGATTGCCGACGCCAACGACGAGGCCCAGT
>JABMMX010000076.1 GCA_013205435.1 Deltaproteobacteria bacterium | reverse complement strand
CTGCTGCTGGAGCGCCTGCTGCTGCTGTGCCTGCTGCTGCTGTTGTTGCGCCTGCTGCTGCTGTTGTTGCTGCTGCTGCTGTTGTTGCTGCCCCAAGCGGCCGCCCAGTCGGGGAAAGTTAGGAGGAAAGACCCCTGCGAAGGGATCGGGCTGCTGCTGCTGTGTTTGACGGTTCGGATCTGCCGCGGTGACAACCACGCTGATCGGCTCGCTGCTCCCCCGACCGCTCTCCGTCTGTACGGCGATGCTGCCGATGAGGAGGTTACCGACACGGTTCGGGCGAAGCAGAAACTGCGTTGTCCGCACGGTGGATCGGCCGCCAAGACCGAACGACATGGAGGTCGAACTGCCCCGGCTCACGACCGTGAAGTCTCCGCCGGTCGGCACGCCGACGGAGCCTTCGGAGCGCAGCACCACCTCGACCTGGACGAGGTCTGCGGCGGTGATCTGGCGCCCGCTCACACGAATCTCCGCATCGGATGGCAACGTGGCCGAGGCTGGCAATGCAAAGCCCAACACCAAGGAGGCGACAGCAACGGCGACCATGCAACCGCGAACGAACCGCTGCGCGACCCGGCTCATCGTCACCACTCCTTCTCGATGTAGGTCTCCGGCATCTTCTCCAGCGCCTGCTGCAGCTGCAGGTTCGTGTCGCCCGGATCTAGGCTGTTGAGGAGCTGCATCAGCTTCTTCTTCTTCTCCTCTTCAGGTGTAGGCGCGGCGGCCTGCGCCTCCTCCTCGCCCTCAGGCTTCCCAGCCTGCTCCTCGGCATCCTGCTTCTCCTCCGGCTTGCCATCCTGCTTCTCTTCGCCGTCGCCCTTCTGCTCCTTCGGGTCGCCCTTGTCGCCCTTGTCGCTCTGGTCGGACTTCTCCTTGTTGTCCTCGGAGGGCGGCGGCGGCGGCGGCTTGAGGTCGGGGAAGCTGAGGTCGTAGAAGCCCTGCGCGCCATCCACCACCAAGCGAAGCTGCTTGATGGTCGACGCGATCTCCGCCGCGGCAATGACCCCTGCGTAGCCGGTATCGGGCTGCTTGGCGGCAGGGTCGGAGGGCGCAGAGGCAGCGAGCTGTTCGCCGGTGGCGGGATTGTAGACCCGGATGGTGACCTCGCGCGGAGCTCCGCGCCAAGAGGCCGCAGCGGAGAAGGGCCGCGTTGGCGGCGGCTCGCCCGAACCCTCATTCTCAGGCTCCGGCAGGTCTACAACGAACCAGTCTACGTCGCTCTCGCAGAGGCGCTGGTGAAGAAGCGGCCCCTTCGCTAGGTCGACCGTTGTCGCGCTGTCGGGCAGGTCGTTGGGCTCGTTCTTGTCGTTTCCGACGGGGCAGGCGGCGAAGCGGGTGACCTCGAGCCGGTATGGCCCTTCGGCGCCCTCCACGCCCGCTGCTTCGAAGAAGACCTTGCCACCCTTGTTGCCCGCATCGACCTGGAAGGAGTAGCCAGCCTGGCCTCCGATGACTGCGGTCTCAACCGGCTTGGAATCCTTGTCGCCGCGCTGTGTGATGGTCATCGAGCCAGCGCCCTTGGCACCGGCGCCGCTGCGGAGCGAAGCAGGCGGCAGGTCGACAAAGAGCGTGTCGTCGGGCTGCAGGTTGGCGCCATACCAGTCGGGGTTGCCGGCACAGATGCGCGCCTCGTAGCTGCCCGTGTCTGCGCTGGTTGCTGTCTCGGCCGAGTTGTTCGCCTCGAAGCGGTCTTCGAGCGAGCTGCAGGGCGGGAAAATCTCCACGCTGGGCACGTAGCTCATCTCGAGGCCCGGGGCGATGAAGACCCGCAACAGCGCCACCTTGGTTGCGCCAACCTCGGCCGAGATGGTGCGCGTCATGCTACCGGCGGCAATCTTGTCGGTCTTGCTGCTTCGGCCCTCGTCCACCGCAATGGGGTTGGTGAGGTCCTCCCCGTAGAGCGCGATCGCGACGGCGCTCGCTGCAATGAAGGCGGGCGGCGGGCTGCTGCCCGTATCTTCGCGAAGCCGCTTGAACTTCATCGTTACCTCGACCCGCGCGCCGGGCACGACGGGGAGCGCGAGCCAGTCTGCGTCGCCGCCACAGGCCACCAGCTGCGCCTCGTCGGCCGGAGCCTGTGCCGGTGCGGCAGGGTCGGGCTGCGCCTCCTCCGGCTTCACCTCGCCCTTGAAGAACTTCGCGGAGAGGGGCTTGGCCATCTCGGGGCTGTCGTTCTCCTCCTGCTTGTCTTCCAGCGCTCCGCAGCGCGGGAACTTCTTGAGCAGCGCGATCTCCAGATTGCGGCGCGCAGCCGCATTCGTGGGGTCGATGCGAAGCGCGCGGGTGAAGCGCTCGATGGCGTCGTCGTAGGCCTCGTCTGCCATGAGCAGGTTACCGAGCGCGACCAGCACCTGCACCTGCTTCTCCGGCTCGGCGATGCGTAGCGCCTTCAGCAGGGAATCGCGCGCCTCCAGCATCTTGCCGGCATCCATCAGCACCAGGCCGCGGTCGTAGTCGTAGGCCGCCTGCTCTCTCGCAGCCTCGCCCGCCTCGTCGATGCGGGCCGCAGCGGCCTCGTGGTTCTTCACCGCGCGTAGCTGCAGCGCGTCGGCGACCACAGGGTCCTGGCGCATAAGCAGGTCGGAGCACCCCGTCAGGAGCGACAGCAACACCAGCGCCGGCACTGCCCTCCGCGCGTCGCCGATCGACAGTCCGAGGAGCGCAAACAGCAACGCAAGGCCGACGAACCAGCCGAACTGCTCCTCCCGCTCCCGACGAAGCAGCGAACTCAGCTCCGCAGCGTCGAAGGAGTCGATCTCGCGGAGCAGAAAGCCGGCGATGGACTGGTCGCCAGCGTAGCGCATATACTGGCCGTCGCCTGCTGTTGCGACGGCCTTCAACTGGTCTTCCACGAGCCGCGTCTGCACCACATTTCCCTGCCTGTCGCTGAGGTAGCCGCTCACGCTGCCGTCTGGGTTGCGCAGCGGAATCCGCGCGCCGGCGTCGGTTCCGAAGCCGATCGTGTAGACATGCATCTTATCGGCGCTCGCCTTGCGCGCCGCTGCGACCGGGTCGCCTTCGTGGTCTTCGCCATCGGTCAGCACCACCACGAGCTGCGACCCTGCGCGCGTGAAGTTCGCCGCCCCGTTGCCCGTAAGGAGCTTGTGACTCTCTTCGAGGGCCCGGCCGATTGCAGTGCCCTGCACTGGCATCTTCTCGGGGTCGAGCCGGTCGAGGTAGAGCCGGATGGCGCCGTAGTCGCTTGTCAGCGGCGACTGCACGAAGCCGACGCCCGAGAAGACGACCAGGCCCACACGGTCACCGTCGAGTTCCCGGAGCAGGGCATCTACCTCTCGCTTCGCAGCGCCGAGCCGCGACGGCGAGATGTCGTCGGCGAGCATGCTGCGTGAGACGTCGATTGCGATGACCAGGTCGATGCCTTCGCGTTTGATCTCGCGGGAGCGTTCGCCCCACTGCGGACGGGCCAGCGATAGCCCTGCGAGCAGCAGCGCCAGGGCAAAGAAGATGGTCCGCGCAGCCCGTCGCGGTAACGAGACCTGCGCCGCCATCTGCTCCACCGAGACCGATGCGCCAAGGCGTTCCACCACCGACGCACGCCACCGCCACCAGAGCAGATCTGCGCCTACATAGAGCAGCGGCGCGAAGCCAAACACCAGCATCTGCGGCTCGGCCAGCGGCACAAACTGCCAGACCGCTGCTATCGCCAGTGCGCATACCAGCGTCGTGAGCCCGAGGAGCGCGAAGGTTCGTTGAAGGCTCACGGGAACCTCCGGATGAGTGTGCCACCGAGCAGGGCTTCGGCGATCAGAAGTGCAAGCGCTGCAGCGAGGAACCAGTGGTAGACCTCGCGCTCATTCACGCTCGAGATGTCCTGAATCTGGCTTCGGTCGAGCTGGTCAAGGATGCCACCGAGGTCGCGGTCGAGCTCCGCCTTGTTCTCTGCGCGGTAGAAGGCTCCGCCCGAAGACTCGGCGATCTCCTTCAGCATGCTGGGATCTGTGGGGAAGGACTGCTGGCGGAGGTCCATGCCGAAGGGTGTCTCTACCGCGACGACCGCATCGCCATCGCGGCCGACCTGCACGGCGAAGATCTGGATCCCGTTGTCCTTGGCAATCTTGGCCGCCTCGCGCGGCGAGACATTGCCGCCGAGCTGCTTGCCGTCGGTCACCAGGACGATGGCCTTCGACTTCGCTGTCGACTCCATCAGTCCTCGCACCGCGAGACCTAGGCCGTTTCCGATGGCCGTGGCTGCGCCATCGATGGTCTCGAGGGTGAGGCGGGAGAGCAGCGTGACGACGGTGGAGTAGTCGAGCGTGAGGGGAAACTGCAGGAAGGCCTGCTTCGCAAAGACGACCATGCCGATCCGGTCGCGCTCACGGCTCTTCACAAAGTCTGTGATGGTCGCGACCGCCGACTCGAACCGATTGGGCGGCATTTTGCCTGTGGTCTGAGCGATGGCGCGAACCTCGTTCACATCGAGGTCGATCGCCCGCATCGAGCCCGAGAGGTCGAGGACGACGAAGATGTCGATGCCCTCGACCGTCCGCTCGTCCACCGACTCGAGCTGCGGGCGGCCGAGTGCGATGCAGAGGGAGAAGACCGCCATCCAGCGGAGCGCCGGGAGCAGCCCACTCAGTCGCGCGCGCAGGCTCGTTCCGGCCCGTGCTGCGGCACCAATGTGGCCGAACTGCATCGCCGCGCGAAGGCCGCGGCGGCTCCAGAGACCCGCTGCCAGCGTGGCCGCGCCAGCCCCCGCAGCCAGCCACGGAAACTCAAGCGAGAGCGACTCTCCCGGAGCGATACAGCCCGTCAGCAGCATGGCCGCCGCCACGATCAGGAGGAGGTGTCTCATGTCCGCTCCCCCGCCGAGGGCGGCACCGGCGGCAGCCCGCCAGCGAGCTCCGGCGGCGCCTCCACCCGCGCCTGACGGCGCTCGCAGACATCGCCAATCCACCGCTCCACGTCGGCAAAGAGCGCCTCGCTCGCACTGCGCGGCAGGCTGAACCGGGCGAACTTCACCATGTCCGACTCTTCGAGGATGCGGAGCAGGTCGATGCGCATGATGCCGAGCTCGGCGCCGTCACGCTCGAGCATCTCTCGGATCTCGGTCGTCGTCATCTCCGTAGCGTTCACCTCGAGCTCCGCACCGACAAAGCCGCGCAGAATCTCCGACAGCCGCAGGTGGAAGTCGACCAGCTGCTCGGCATCGAGCAGGTTCTCCGCTGCAAGCTGCGCGAGCGCCTCGCGGGCGATCTCTTCGGGCGGACGCTTCGGGATGGGGCGCATCGCCTCTTCGCGGAGCCGCCGGTAGCGCCGCACCAGCACCGTGATGAGAGCGCCGAGGCCTGCTGCCAGGAGCGCTGCCAGGCCGCCGGCGAGCCAGTAGTTCAGCGTCGGAACCTCCATGGCAGGTGGCTGCGGCGCCGGCTCCGGCGAAGCTTCGTTCTCAAGTGCGGCAGGGATCTCGACAACGAAGCCGGGAAGGTCGCTTCGGGCCTGGAGCCCCGACCGCTGCGTGAACAGCGCCGACGCAGCGGGAATCTCAAACCTGCCTGTCCGGAAGACGACGAACTCGGCCTCCCACGAACCATCCGGCAGCCGCACAGGCGGCTTGGCGGTGCTCTCCAGATACCTGAACCCCACAGCCTCTACCCGCGTCAGCACCCACTCTTCGTCGACGGCCACCTTCACGCGCACCCTGAAGGGCATGCCGAGCTCCGACTTGGCCGGCGGAGGCTCAGCCCACGAGGCCGGCGGCCCTGCGACAATCTGGGCGACCGCCGCGCCCGACCCTGCGCCGGAACCGCTCCCCGACCCGTCGGCAGCCGCCGCTGGCGTAGCCCGAAGCAGCAGCGCGAGTGCAACGCAGATACCCGAAAGTCTGCCCATCAGTGGCGCCTCGAGCGGCGGCGGAAGAGGTCGATCAGCGGCCGAATGTAGGCCAGCTGCTCCTGCTCCAGATTCTCCAGCTGGCCCGTGGGACCACCGATGATGATGTTCGCCACATCCAGGCGCATGCGCCGGAAGAGTTGCGCCGTCTCCGCGTGCGCCTGCTCTGCCGCCAGCCGCATCCCATCGCCACGCCGGCCCGGATCGTGCACCACCTCTGCGCCCGTCTCCAGGTCTCGCAACACCAGCACGCCGCCGATGTCGGGAAAGCCCGACTCGGTCGCATCCCGCACCACGAGCGGCACCAGATCGTGGCGCTGCGCCGTGATGCGAAGGTCGCGCTCAAAGTCGGGCGCGTCGAAGTCCGACAGCATGAACACCACCGCCCGCCGACGGCAGATCCGGCTCACAAACTGCAGCGCGGCTCCGACGTTTGTGCTGCGCCGCTGTGGCAGCGCCTTGGAGCGAACTGGCCAGAAAGTGCGCCACCAGGCTGGCTTCGGAGTTGCCGCCACAGCCGGTCCAGCGGCGCTGTCGCGCTCGAAGGTGAGCAGCGCCGAGACGATGCTTAACACGTGCCCTCGACCCTTCTTTGGCGGGATGTAGCGGCGCACCTGCTCATCGAAGATGACCAGCCCGACGCGGTCCTTGTTCTGCGTCGCAGTCAGCGCGATGGCCATCGCGATCTGGGCCGCTACCTGCTGCTTCCGCGCGAACCAGGTGCCGTACTCCATGCTCGGCGAGACATCGACCGCGATGAGCACTGTAAGCTCACGCTCCTCGACGAACTTCTTCACATGGAGCGAGCCGGTGCGTGCCGAGACATTCCAGTCCACGAAGCGCACATCGTCGCCCAGCGCGTAGGGTTGCACCTCATCAAAATCCATCCCGCGGCCACGGAACACAGAGTGATACTGGCCGGCGAGTTGGTCTTTGATGATACGAGCGGTGACAATCTCCAGCCGCTTGATCAGGTGTACGGTCTCAGCGCTGAGCATCGTCTCAGGGCACGTCGATGTGGTCGAGCAGCTCCTGAAGAAGCGACTCGCTCGTGCGCTCGTCCGCCTCCGCCTCGAAGCTTGGGATGATGCGGTGCCGCAGCACATCGGGCGCGATCGCCTTCACATCCTCGGGCATCACAAAGCCGCGATGCTGCAGGAAGGCATGCGCGCGGGCCGCCTTCAGCAGCGCGATCGTCGCACGCGGGCTGGCGCCATACTGGATGTAGCGCGACAGCTTGCCGAGCCCTGCCGTGGCCGGGTCGCGCGTCGCCGCGACGATGTTGACCATGTAGTCCTTGAGCGAAGACTCCACATAGATCTGATGGACAACCTTGCGCGCCGCCAAGAGCTGCTCGCCGGTCACCACCGCCTGAATCGGCGCGAGATCATCTTCGCCCATCAGGTCCATGATCTTCCGCTCTTCTTCACGGGTCGGATAGCCCACCTTGACCATCAGCATGAAGCGGTCCACCTGCGCCTCGGGCAGCGGGTAG
>JABMMX010000075.1 GCA_013205435.1 Deltaproteobacteria bacterium | reverse complement strand
GCGCTGATCTCCTGCAGCTCGAGGCCGTAGCGCATGTCGGGGTTGTCGACGCCAAAGCGGGCCATCGCCTCATCGTAGGAGATGCGCGGGATCGGCAGCTGGATGTCGTGGTTGTGAACAAACTTCCAGATGCGCGACATGAGCCGCTCGCAGAGCTCGTAGATGTCTTCCCGGTCGATGAACGACATCTCCATGTCGATCTGGGTGAACTCGGGCTGCCGGTCGGCGCGGAGGTCTTCGTCCCGGAAGCAGCGGCAGATCTGGTAGTACCGGTCGAAGCCAGCGACCATGTAGAGCTGCTTGAAGAGCTGGGGCGACTGGGGGAGGGCGTAGAACTCGCCACCGTGCACGCGGCTCGGGACGAGGTAGTCGCGGGCGCCTTCGGGAGTTGATTTGGTGAGGATGGGTGTCTCGAGCTCGAGGAAGCCGTTCTCGTGGAGGAACTGGCGGACCACGTGGGTCACCTCGGCGCGGAGCACGATGTTCTTCTGGATGGGGCGGCGGCGCAGGTCGACGAACCGATGCTGCAGGCGGAGCTCCTCGCTCGCCGTCACCTCGTCGCGAACCGGGAAGGGGGGCGTTTCGGCCTGGTTGAGCACCACAATCTCGGTCGCCTCGACCTCGATTTCGCCCGTCGGGATCTGCTTGTTCGTGTTGGTGCCGCGGCTGACCACGACGCCTGTGATGCCGACCACCCACTCCGGCCGAACCGCAGCGGCTGCTGCTGCCAGCGCCGCGTTCACGGTCGGGTCGAACTTCACCTGCGTGACGCCATACCGGTCGCGGAGGTCGATGAAGGCGCAGCCACCCAGGTCGCGGTTGCTTGCCACCCAGCCATCGAGCGTAACCGTCGCGCCAATATCAGTCGCGCGGAGTGCGCCGCAGGTGTGTGTACGACGGGGAGGAACTTCAAACATGCATCAACCAGCAGTGAGGGCGTGAAGGTTCACGCAGAGGGAGAATCGGGCGTAAGCATCGGCAGGAAGTCGCGCTCAGGAATGATCAAAATGCGACCGCCCGCTTCGCGCAGGCCCATAGCCTTTTTGAGCTTCGATGACACCTTTCCGGCGACCATCTTGTCGTAGTCCGCATCGCCCACAACGAGGAAGTCGACCTCGCCGCTCACCGCACTCGGCGTTGCGCCACCGAGCGAGCGGACCTGCTCTTGGGCGGCCTCGCGCGACATGGAGGCAAGCGAGCCGGTGAAGACGAACTTCTTTCCAGCGAGCGGTCCGACTGCGGCCGACTTGGGTGGCCAGGTGAAGGTCACGCAGGCCGCGAGACGCTCGATCCAGGGCCTATGCTCTGCCACAAAGGTGAGCAGGGCCGATGAGACCCGGGGGCCGACACCGGCGATGGCGGTGAGCTGGTCGGCGGTCGCGTCGAGGAGGCTGTCGAGGCTGTCGAAGTTTGCCTCGAGGTCGCGCGAGAGCTGCTCGCCCACCTCCGGCGCGCCGAGCGCATTGAGGAAGGAGGCGAAGCGGAGCGTGCGGCGGGTCTCGATGCTGGCCAGCAGGTTGGTCGCCGTCTTCTCTCCGAGGCGGTCGAGCGACATCAGCTTGTCGGCGGTGAGCGCATAGAAATCGGCGGGCTCCGCGAGCAATCCGGCTGCAAAGAGCTGCTCGACGAGCTTGGGGCCGAAGCCATCGAGGTCGAGCGCGCTGGCCACATGCAGGAGCCGCCTCGAGGCAGCGCCCGTGCAGGTGGGGGCGTGGTCGGCCATGAGGATGTCTTCGCGCACCTCGGTGGCTGCGCCGCAGCTCGGGCAGGCGGCGGGCGGCAGCAGCCTCTCTCCGGCGCCTGGCTTCAGCACCGACTCGATGTGGGGAATCACGCCGCCACGACGGGTCACGGCAACCTGCGCTCCGACCGCCAACGGCGATTCGCCGGCCAACTTCGCCATGATGGAGAGGTTGTGGAGCGAGACGCGCGAAACGGTCACCCCCGACAGGAAGACAGGGGCCACGAGGGCGACGGGGTTGATGGCGCCCGTCCGGGAGACCGACCACTCGATGCCGGTCAGCTCCGAGAGGCCCGACTCGCCCTGATACTTGTAGGCGATGGCGCCGCGCGGGTGGTGTGCGGTGTTGCCGAGCCCGTGCTGGACCGCGAGGTCATTGACCTTGAAGACGATGCCGTCGGTCTCGTAGTCGAGCTCGCTGCGGGTTGATGCGAGCTCCTCGAAGACACGCTGGCCCTCCTCGCGATCGCAGACCTGGTAGGGTGAGACCGTGAAGCCGAGCGCACGCAGCCGCTCCATCTCCTCGGCCTCCGTGGTCACGGTTGGGTCGCCCTGCAGGTCGTAGGCAAGGAAGTGGAGTCCGTAGGCCTCGGTCTTCGCCGGGTCCTTCTGCTTGAGGGCGCCGGCAGCCAGGTTGCGGGGGTTGGCGAAGGCCTCTGCGTAGCGGGCGCTGAAGGTGGAGACGGGCATGAAGGCCTCGCCCCGCACCTCGATGTTGGCGGCTGCGACCTGCGACGGGACGCCGCCGACCATCAGCATGTTGGCGGTCACCAGCTCGCCCGTCTCGCCGTCGCCGCGCGTTGCCGCCAGCATGAGCCTGCCGTTGCCGTCGTAGCGCAGGCTGACGGCAAGGCCATCAATCTTCTGGGTCGCAATTGCCGCGCCTTCGATGCGGGCAAACCAGCGGTCGAGCTCCTCTGCGGAGTAGCACTTCTCGAGGCTGAGCATGGGCGCGCCATGCCGTACCTTCTCGCCGGAGATGGTCGATGCTGGAACGCGATGCAGCAGCGGCGAAAGTGGCTTCCGCGCCGTGAGTTCACGAACGAGCATGTCGAACTCCGCGTCCGTGATCTCGGGTTCGTTGAGCTCCCAGTACTTCCGGTTGTGTTCGACGATCGCGGCCTCGAGTTCCGCGTCGGACAGCGTCGGGATTTGGAGCTGGTTGAACGTCATCAGGCGACCGAAAGCGAAGCAGAGAGCGGCTAGGTTAGAACAGCGAGCGAAGGGGGCGCAAGGGCCGAGAGAGGTCGCGGGTCGGATGGTGTTGCTGCGACGACTTTCGTTGACGACCGGCGCGGCGGCGGGGTAGTTCGGGCGCAGGTGCCCCCCTTGCCGTCTCAACCGCTTCAGATTCTCGGCCATTACACCCTGCTGGAG
>JABMMX010000074.1 GCA_013205435.1 Deltaproteobacteria bacterium | reverse complement strand
GCTCCGGCTCGGGCGCCGCGGGCGCCGCGGCCGCTCCGGCCGCTGAAGCTGCAGCCCCCGCAAAGGTCGACGCCGCTGCCCCTGCTGCAGCCCCCTTCAAGAAGACCAGCCTCGCCGACATGAAGGCCAAGGGCGCGCCCACCACCATCGCGCAGCGGCTCCAGTCCTTTATCGGCATCTTCGGACTGCTCGCCATCGCCTATCTGCTCTCGAACAACCGCAAGGCCATCCAGTGGAGGCTCGTAGGCTGGGGCATCGCGCTGCAGCTCTCCTTTGCTGTGATCGTGCTGGCGACCGCGCCGGGCAAGTGGTTCTTCTCCAAGATGAACGACATGATCGTCGCGCTCCTCGGCTTTACCGAGCAGGGCGCCAGCTTCGTCTTCGGCAACCTCGTCTTCAACAACGTCCCGGTCGGCATCCCCATCGATCCCACCGCGCTCAAGATGGCCCCCGTCCTACCCCACATGCAGACGGGCTGGGCCAACACCGGCGCCTTCATCGCCTTCTCGGTCCTGCCGACCATCATCTTCTTCTCCGCCCTCATGACCGTCCTCTACCACCTCGGCGTCATGCAGAAGGTGGTCGATATCTTCAGCAAGGTGATGCAGCGCACCATGAAGACCTCCGGCTCGGAGACCCTCGCCGCCGCCGCCAACATCTTCCTCGGCCAGACCGAGGCTCCCCTCTGCGTGAAGCCCTACGTGGCCACCATGACCAAGTCGGAGCTCATGGCCGTCATGGTCGGCGGCTTCGCCAACACGGCCGGCGGCGTCCTCGCCGCCTATGTCGGAATGCTCAACGGCTACTTCCCCGACATCGCCGGCCACCTCATCTCCGTCAGCGTCATGAGCGCCCCCGCCTCGCTCGTCATCGCCAAGATGATGTTCCCCGAGACCGAACAGTCGCAGACCAGCGGCGAGCTGACCATGAAGGTCGAGAAGATCGACGCCAACCTCATCGACGCCGCCGCCCGCGGCGCCAGCGAAGGCCTCGGCCTCGCCCTCAACGTGGGCGCCATGCTCATCGCCTTCATCGCCCTCATCGCCATGGTAAACGCCGGTGTTGGCGCCATCGCCGGCCTCTTTGGCCACGGTGACGTCAACCTCCAGACCCTCTTCGGCTACCTCTTCTGGCCCATCTCCTGGCTCATGGGCATCGAGCCCGCCGACTGCGCCAAGGCCGGCGAGCTCCTGGGCACCAAGACGGTCCTCAACGAGTTCGTGGCCTACCTCGATCTGAGCAGCATCCTGCAGACCACCCCCGACCTCATCACAGATCGCACCAAGATCATCGTCACCTACGCGCTCTGCGGCTTTGCCAACTTCAGCTCCATCGCCATCCAGATCGGCGGCATCGCCGGTCTTGCACCGGAGCGCCGCGGCGACCTTGCCCGCCTGGGCCTCAAGGCCATGGTCGGCGGCAGCATCGCCACCTTCGTCTGCGCCGCCATCGCCGGCCTGCTCATCTGATCGCACGGTCGCACCGCGGAGCTCGGTAGAGCGTCGGCGGTCGCACCCCCTTGCTTCGACCATGCCGTGCCTTCGCCGAGGGGAGCGCGGGTTGTCTGCATCGGTGGCTCGACCCTCCGATGCTGTATCGGTGCCTTGTAGCTGACGCGGAGCCTGGTGCCCGCGCGCCGCGGGAAGAGCCAACGGTGGGCTGCCTCCTGTGGCGGTTCCGGTGACTCGGCACAGCTGGCATGCAGTCTGGTGGCCCGCCAGTCCTCTGATTGCCGCCGTCCCGTTTGCCCGCAGCGTCGAAGCTGGCTGTGCGACCGGGTCGATGCCGCCGCCTTGAGATCCGCGTCACCGGGGCCGGCGGAGTGTCGCCAAACGGCAAAGCAAAAACGAGAAGAGGATGGCTTGCGCCATCCTCCGCTCGAACAGTGACTGTTAGGTCAACAGTGCTGCAGGCAGGCCCGCAGCCGTCTGCTTACCACTCGCCGCCGCCGCCGCCGTCACGACCGCCATCGCGACCGGAGTCACGACCGCCACGACCGCCGTCCCG
>JABMMX010000006.1 GCA_013205435.1 Deltaproteobacteria bacterium | reverse complement strand
GAGCGAGACGGCGCGCGAGGCGTTGGTCATCTCGGGGACGAAGGTAGCGAGGGCATTGAGAGCACTCACCAGCCAGCCCGGGACGGTGCCGTTCCAGTCCCAGGTCTCTTGGGTCGCCATGTCTTCGAAGGGGCCGAGGGCGACACTCTGGAGGGTGAGTTGGAACTGGGTGTCGAGGATGAGGCAGGCCGCATCCTCAGCGCCGTCGCACCACCAGTAGCCGGGGTCGGGGTAACAGCCGCCGGCTTCGGTTTCTGAGCTGTTGGACGGGCAGCCGCCGTATTCGGTCCGGAGCAGGCTGCCGAAGTCGCCGAGGGATTCACAGGCCGTCGCGGAGAGGGCGATGCAGAGAATGATTGAGTTTCGAAACCAGTTTGCCATGTGCATCCTCTTCCAAGCTGGGGATGCACAGGCGACGGCGGTATCTTGCTCCTATTCCCGACGATGCGCTTTATCGCGATCTGCCACGGCGTTGGCGCGGCGCACGCACGGGGGGCCGGACCGAACGCGCTTCAGTGACGAAGCCAGTTCAGAGGGAGAAGGAATCGTTAAAGAGTTCGTCGCCGCTCCATGTCACCCGAAGACGAACGCTCCAGCTGCCTTCATTTGACGGATTGCTAGGCAGGTAGCCTGACTGGGAGCCGCGGGGACGCCCGCGGGAGAAGTTTCCTTCGAGCGAGGTCGCCATCATGCCGTTGCAATCCCAGCGGCCGGGCGGCGAGCCTGCGTTGGTGAATTGGGTGCAGACTTCAAGTTTGCCGGGCATTTTGGTGGTCGCTTTCAGCTTCACTCGGCACGAGACACTTGAGCCATTGGCGCTGCAGGAGCCACTGCTTACTTCGGGGCGCTTCGGCTTGGGCGGCGCGGCTGGCTTGGGTGGCGGAGTAACAGCTGGAGGCCTTGCCTTCGGGGCTTCTCCTGCCCCTGCCGCCGTCGGCGTGGCGGCAGGGGCGGCCGCCGCGATGCGGCAGCTCCCACCCTCACACAGTTCGCCGGCCTTGCAGTAGGCATCGCTGCAGGTTGCGCAGGTTTCGCCTTGGTCGATCTTGCCGTTGCCGCAGCGTGAGACGCAGGTCGCATTCACGCAGTCTGCATCTGTGCCGCAGGCGGCATCTTGCGGGCAGGTTGCGCAGCTCTCTTCGTCGTCGAGCGTGCCGTTTCCGCAGGCGTCGGTGGGCCAGAACAGGTAGCCTGCCGCGACCAGGAGCACGACCGCGAGCATGGCGATGAGCTGGGAGGCCTTCGACTGTGGCTTGGCTTCGACGGCAGCTGGGAGCGATGCACTGCTCTCTACCCTTGTCGTCTCGACGGCAGGGGCAATGGGAGCCTCAATCCTCGTTGCCGGCCTGCTGTCGTTAGACTGCGGCGTGTGCGTCGTCGTGTGGGTGACGGGCGTTGCGGCGGCCGGCACGGAGAGGGTGTGCATGCCCGTCTTGGCAGGCGCAAACCCAAGCGAATCGAGGATCGCGCGGGCTGAACGCGGGCGGCTGGCGGGTTCGAGCTCAACGCACTGCATGAGGATCTGGCACCACTGCTCTGGGATGCCCGCTGCTGCAAGTTGGGCGGAGACATTGGGACCGATGCCAGCACCCGGGATACCGTGCTTTGCGAGTTCGGTGCGGGTCATGCTGTCGAGGGGCGCTCGACCGAGTCCGCCGTGCTCGATCATGAGACCCATGACCGTGAGCGACCAGCTGTAGAGGTCGCTCCAGGGGCCGACTTGGCGCGCCTGGTCGAGAACGGCCAGTTCGGGGGGGCAGTAGCCCGGCGTCATGGCAAGGCTGGTGAGTCGGGTCTTCTGCGTCTCGTCTGTCTGACGGGCCGTACCGAAGTCGATGAGTACGGGCTGGCCATCGTGGCGGAGGAGGATGTTCTGTGGCTTGAGATCGCCGTGGACGAGGCCGGCATCGTGGATGGTGCCGAGCGCGTAGAGGAGCCGGATGACGACGGGTTCCCAGACATCCCAGCCGGTGTTGGGCGTGGGTTGCGCGGGCAGTTCTGTGCCATCGATAAGGTCCATGGCGAAGTAGACGGTTCCGTTCTCTCGCCAGACGGAGCGGACGGGTACGACACCTTCGCTGCGTATCTTGTTGAGGATCTGGGCTTCACGCAGGGTCTTCTGCACCCAGATGGCCACATCCGCTTCGCGGCCGGGAGCCGGCACGATTGCGATGCCGTTGCGGCTCATGAACTCATCAATGGCGAGCTCCTTGACCACGCAGCGGTCTTCGAACTGGCGGTCGAGTGCGATGTAGGTGTTGGCAAAGCCGCCTGAGCTCAGCGCCCGTTCGATGACGAAGCGGAACCCCGACTCTTGTGTCGGGTCTGGCATGAGGGGTTGTTCGGCGTTTAACGGTGCGAGAGGCATCGGGGGCTCAGATGTGGGCGGTTGCTTGAATCAATGTGAAGATGTGAGGAGCGAGGCGCTGACCGTTGTCCTGAATTCAGGCTCCCGGGGGTCCGGCACTTGAACAATCGTACGGCGGGATGGTCGCGTGTCGCTCCACGGGAGCCAGGCCGCGCCTGCGCGGGAGGAATTTGATATCGTTAAGAGAAAATGTATATGAGAACGAAGCATAGGACGAAAATTACGAAGAGCATTTTCACAATTCCGACAGCGAGTTCTAAGTTGTCGCTCGGAGGGAGCGGTGGTTCGAAATCCTCGTCGAGTGATTGTGAAGCTCTGAAGGCCGCTGGTACCCTGGCGCGCCGGGCCGGTTCGAGCGGCTCCCGCGCGGCAACCGCGGCGGGGGCGTCGGGAATCTTGGGCGAAGGCATCATCCGTGCGTCGCCCGCGCGTGGCTCCCATTTGTCGATCATCGCTGTGACGTCTTTGGCGCTTCGGGGGCGATCGCCGGGCTTGATCGCGACGCAGGCCATGAGTGCCTGAACCCAGCCTTCCGACATGCCGGCTTCGAGCAGGGCCGACTCGGTCTCTGCACCGATGCCTGCGTGCTTCACGCCGTGCTGCTCCAGGGCGACGCGGGCAGATGCCTCCAGCGGCGAGCCGTCGATGCCGCGATGCCGTATCACCAGGCCCATGACGGTCAGCGCCCAGCTGTAGAGGTCGCTCCACGGTCCCATTTCGCGTGCGCGGTCTCTGACGGCCAGCTCCGGCGGGCAGTAGCCAGGGGTCATCGCAAGGGTGGTGAGGCGGGTCTTCTTGGCATCGCCTTCGCTGCGCGCGGTGCCGAAGTCGATGATGACCGGGTTTCCATCGCGGCGGATGAGGATGTTCTGGGGCTTGATGTCGCCATGGATGAGCCCAGCCTGATGGATGGCGCTCAGTGCGACGAGAAACTTCGCGGCGACAGGCTCCCAGGTGGCCCAGGAGACGCCGGGCATGGGAGCCGCGGGGAATTCGATGCCCTCCACATAGTCCATCGCGAAATAGGCGGTGCCGTGTTCACGCCAGGTGGCACGCACCTGCACGACGCCTGCATTCCGGAGCTTGTGGAGGGTCAGCGCCTCGTTCTGCACCTTTTGAATCCAGACGCCCATCTCGTCGGCGCAGCCCGGGAGGGGGACCATGGCGATGCCGGAGCGGACCATGAGCTGGTCGATGGCCAGCTCCTTGATGACGCAGCGGTCGTTGAACTGGGCGTCGCGCGCGAGGTAGGTGATGGCAAAGCCCCCGGAGCTGAGCGCCTGTTCCACGACGAAGCGAAAGCCCGACGGGGCGTTCGGGTCGGGCATCAGGCGTTGGCGGTCTGGTAGGGGGGCGAGAGGCATGAGCGTTCCGACGTCCGAGACTAGGGGAGGAGGGTGGTAGGGCCTGTGCAGCCGAGCGTTGCGTCGTCGGGCAGTGGCGTTGGGATGTTGCGGACGAGGCGGATGCCGATCCAGGGGGCGCGGTCAACGGGGCCGTAACCCTCGACGCTCACCATCGGCATGCGTTCGTCAAAGCGGGCGAGCGCGCTTTCGTGCGAAACGGAGCCTCCTCGTACCGCAGGTAGCCCGAGGTAAATGGACTGCAGGTTCGACGCTGACTTTGCAACGATGACATTGTCCTTGTCGTTGCAGACCAACGTTTGCGTCGTGAACTCCGCGACGTTTCCGAGCGTGTCGTAGATGTTCCAAGGGTTTGGGATGGTCGATGCGCGGCCGCGCATGCTCTGGGGCTGGGT
>JABMMX010000073.1 GCA_013205435.1 Deltaproteobacteria bacterium | reverse complement strand
GGTCGGTTCCGTTGAGAAAGCTCTGGCCTTCGCTGGGGACCGCGTAGCCGTTGAGGGCCATCATCAGCGTTGTCTTGCCTGCGCCGGAGGGGCCCATGAGGCCGACAAACTCGGTGGGGAATACGGTGAGAAGGAGACGTTGTCGAGGATGCGCTTGCGGCCGCCGGGCGACTTGGCATCTGGCACATCGACCGAGACACCTTCGGCCTGCAGGATGATGTCGCCCAGATACTCCTTTCGGAGCACGCCGGCGGCGGGGTCGAGGCGGAACTGGAGGCTGCCGACGGAGAGGCGATCGGCAGCCGTGACGCGGACGGCGCCGATGATGCGGGTGCCGTTGAGGAAGGTTCCGTTGGCGCTGCCGAGGTCGGTGACCTCGAAGGCGTCACCGACGCGGCGGACCTCGAGGTGGCGGCGCGAGATCTGGGGCTTGTCGAGGACGAGGTCGACCGCGGTCGCCTCGCGACCAATCGTGAAGGGTGAGCGGGCCGGCAGCGGCAGCTCGTTGGCGCGCCGACCGCCGCCGGAGAGCAGCTTGACGACGCGGGCCAGCGGCAGACGGTAGCTGCCGAGATAGAGCACATCGCCGGGCGAGGCAGAGGCCTCGGAGATACGACTCGTGCGATCGTTGAGGAAGGTGCCGTTGGTGCTGCCGAGGTCCTGAACAACGACCTGCTCACGGCTGACGAGCGTGATGGTGCAGTGGAAGGCGGAGACCATGGCCGCATCGAGGACGATGTCGTTTTCGGCATCGCGGCCGACGCGGATGACGCGGCCTGCGACGAGGTCACCGGAGAGGAAGGAGCCACCGCTTGCGCCCGTCGGAACGGCTTTGACGGCGGCGGTCACGCGGGGCGCACCGACCGGCTCGGGCAGCGCCTCGGCGAGGTGCACCGTCGCCTCTGCAAAGTTGAGCATCTGGGTGGCGCGCGCCGAGCGGGCCGAGCCTGCAGGTTTGCTCGAGGTGAGCGTCCTTGCGAGGGCGATGTCGGGGTCGTCAACCCGGGTGGTCGTGAGGCGCTGGGGAGCGGTCCAGGAGGCGGGTTCGTCGAGCTTGCAGAGGAGCTGCCGCTCGATGCGGAGGCTCTCGCGGCTGCCGAGAAAGATGAGCTCACCGAGGGCGACCTCGACCGGCACGTTGGGGTCGAGTCGACGGCCGTGCACAAAGGTGCCGTTGGTGCTGCCGAGGTCCTCGATCCAGATGTCGCCGTCGCGGAGGAAGAGGCGGCAGTGGCAGCCCGAGACCACGGGGAGCTCTACCAGCCAGTCGACCCGACGCGGGTCGCTGCCGAGATAGACAGATTGAGTGTCGGTGAGGTGTGACACGCGCGAACGCAGCTCCGAGGTTTGGCGGGGGGTTAGCACACTTTGCGCGCGCTGCCACCCTCGACGGCGGGTGGCGGCGCCACTACCGATGTGGCACGCTCTCCACCGAGGTTCCGTTATGGCTCGAACTGCCTCCCGCATGCTGCCGCTGGGCCGCCCGATCCCCCGCTTTGAGCTGATGGAGCCGCTGACGGGGCGGCGGCGTGCGCTGCCGGAGCCGGGCCACCCTGCGCTCGTGATGTTCCTCTGCAACCACTGCCCCTACGTGGTGCATATCCGCGAGCAGCTGCTGGTCGTTGCGCACCGGGCCGTCGATGCGGGCATCGCGGTGGTCGCGATCAACAGCAACAGCATCGTGACCCACCCGGAGGATGGCCCGGAGGCGATGGCTGCGCTGGCAGGGCGCGAGGGCTGGCGCTTCCCCTTCCTCTTCGACGAGCATCAGGAGGTGGCCCATGCCTTCGGGGCCGCCTGCACGCCCGACCTCTTCCTCTTCGGGCCGGAGGGGCTCTTCTACCGTGGCCAGTTCGACGATGCGCGGCCGGGCAGCCCGCTGCCGGTCACGGGCTCCGACCTCTCGGGCGCGATCGACAGCCTGGTTGCCGGTGCTGCCGCGCCTGCCGACCAGTGGCCCAGCCTTGGCTGCAACATCAAGTGGCACCCCGCGCGCTAAGTCCTAGTCGGCGCGACCGGTGACCACCTGCGGGAAGGTGAGTGCGCGGATGCCCTCTCTGCCCAGTTCGCTGCCCCAGCCCGAGTCGCCGCGACCGCCAAAGGGGAGTTCTGGGTAGCTCCGGACGATGTCGTTGAGCGCGACGGTGCCAACGCGGAGTTCGGCGAGCAGGTCGCTGATCTCAAACGGTTCAAGCTGGCCCCAGACGGCGGCGCCGAGCGCGAAGGGGGAGGCGTTTGCCAGCCGCACAGCGCGGCGGGTGTCGGCTGCGCGGGCGACGGCAAAGAGCGGGCCGAAGGTCTCTTCGAGGAAGGCGGGGTGGCCGGGTCGGGTGTTGGTGAGGATGGTTGCCGGCGCCCAGCAGGGGCCTTGCGGGACAGGGAGTTCGAAGGCGACAGAGGCGCCTACTGCAACGGTGCGGGCAACCTGGTCTCGGAGTGTTTCGGCGAGGTCGGGACGGGCCAGCGGACCGAGCTCGGTTGCAGGGTCGAGCGGGTCGCCGACGCGGACCTTTGCGAGCTCTTCGCACAGGAGTTCGACGAAGGGGTCGTGGAGCGCATCGAGCACGATGAAGCGCTTGGCTGCGACGCAGGACTGGCCGTTGTTGATGAGCCGTGAGCGGACGGCGGCCTTCGCGGCGGCCTGGAGGTCTGCGCCCTCGAGGACGAGGAAGGGGTCGGAGCCGCCAAGTTCGAGGAGCGAAGGCTTGAGCGCAGCGCCGGCAGCAGCGGCAACGATGCGGCCGGCGCGGGTGGAGCCGGTGAAGGTGACCGCCGCGATGCGGGGGTCGCTGATGAGCCGCTCGGACTGCGCGCGGTCGATGGGGAGCCAGGTGACGAGGCAGTCGAGACCTGCGCGGGCGATGCGTTCGGCGAGCAGGCGGGCGCAACCGGGCAGGTGCTCGTCGTGCTTGAGCAAGACGCAGTTGCCGGCCGCGAGTGCACCGAGCAGGGCGCGGATGGGCTGCCAGTAGGGGAAGTTCCAGGGCAGGATGGAGAGGACGAGGCCGAGCGGTCGCGGCGTAACGGTGGCCGAGGCGATGCTGGCGTAGGGGCCTGCGGAGGTGACCAGCTCGGGGGCAAGCCAGCCCTCGAGGCGAGAGGCGACGAGCCGGCAGGCCTGCACACACTTCTTCATCTCTTCAGCGGCCTGCGCGTAGGGGCGGCCCATCTCGCGGGCGGCCATCGTGGCGAGTTCGGGGAGGTCGGCGGCCAGCTCGTCGCTGAGCCGCTCCAGGGCGCGGCGGCGGCCGGAGAGGTCGTCGGAGCCGAAGCGGCGGACGATGCGCCATTGATCGGCAGCCAAGGCGACCGCCGCTTCAAGTTCTGCATCGGAGAGGGTCGGGTGCTCGGCGACGAGCGAGCCGTCGAAGGGCGAGATGGAGCGGAGCATGGGGGGCCTGCAGCAGCGTGTGAGCGGGGCTTTCTTGCACAGAGCGGGCGATGTGGCAAAACGGAGTTCGGGCCTTCGGGCCTCCGCCCTCCCCTCTCGGATGCCCCATGAAATTGGAGTCGCTCTTCGCTCCCGGACCCCGCTCGTGCGGCCGGCTGGCCCTGATGGCCTGTCTGCTCGTCCTGTTCGGCGCTGCCTGCTCCACGAGCCGCTACTACCAGCCTGCGGGCGGGTATGAGGAGGCTGCGCCCTCCTCCGATGGCTATCAGCTGGAGAGTGTGGCCGTTTCAGACTCGACCGGGGGTTGGTTTTCGTCCGACGCACCGCGCGCGGCCCGAGCGCCTGCTGCGCGGGCAGCGATGGCCCCTGCTCCGATGGCCGCCGGAAGCATCCCGCAGCCTATGGAGCAGAGCTTTGTGGCCGACGCGGGCCCCCGCATGGTGGCCGGCCCGGCGAACAACCCAGGCGGTGAGAAGGGCGGCGCGGCCTCGGAGAAGCCGCGGAACTCGCCGCTGCTCATCTACACGGGCCAGGTGGTGCTGGCGGTCTTCGACGTGACCGCGACGCAAGACCGTGCGCTGGCAACCATCGAGTCGTTTGGTGGCTACTCGTCGCAGCGCAACGCGCAGCAGATGGTCTTCCGTGTGCAGGCGGAGAGGTTCCGCGAGGCGCTCGACGCCCTCAAGAAGCTGGGCGACGTACTCCGCCTCGACTGGGCCGCGCAGGATGTGGGTGAAGAGTACCGCGACCTACAAATCCGGCTGAAGAACAACATCGACATGCGCGAGCGACTGCTGGAGATGCTGGGCGGCGCAAAGGAGATCGAAGATGCCCTCGCGGTCGAGCAGCAGCTCGAGCGGATCACGCTGGAGATTGAGCGCATCAACGGCCAACTCCGGAGCCTGCAGGACCGGCTCGCCTACTCCACCATCTCCATCCAGTTCAGCCCCATCGCGGTCACCCAGGTGCCGAAGAGCGACTACCGTCTGCCCTTCGCCTGGCTCAACCAGCTGGGCCTCGAATTCCTGATGCAGCTCTAAGGAACCCCATGCGCAACGCACTCCTCCTCGCGCTGCTCTGCGCCTCCGCGCTCACCGGCTGCACCACCTTCAAGATGACGGCGCCCGACAGCATGGTGGTGCTGAACGAGCCCGAATACAGCAACTACCAGTGGCGCTCGACCACGCCCGATGGCGTCATCCTCGCAGTGAAGGTCATCGAGCAGTCCAAAGAGGAGGGCAAGAACCCCTCGGCCACGCTCGACTTCTGGACCGAGGCCATCCGGCTCCGCCTCCGCACCCAGTCGGGGTATGCGCTCACCGAAGAAGCCGACGTGACCGCCAAGACGGGCGAGAAGGGCAAGCAGCTCCGCTTCGGACGCGACGACAACGGCACGCCCCATGTCTATTGGGTCACCCTCTTCCGCACGAAGCGGTTCGTCCATGTGGTCGAGGCCGGCGGCAAGCGCGACCTCTTTGAGAAGCAACAGAAGGCCATCGAAGCGGCCATCGCAGACTACGAGGTCGTTCAATGAGGCATCTCCGCAAGGCAGCGCTGCTGCTCCTCCTGACTGCATGTGGCGGCGCAGCCGAGAGCGGCGCAAAGCAGGCCGGCGCTCCAGCCGCGATCTGCAGCAACCGCTCCACCGGGCAGCCCGCGATCGCACCGCTGCTCCGCGCACAGTCTGAAGACATCATCCTCACCCATGCGACCATCTGGACCGGTACGGGCGCTCCGCTCACCGATAGCTGGATCCGCTTCTCCAAGGGTCGCATCACGGCGATCGGCAGCGGCGGCGCACCCAAGGTCAATACCGACGGCGGCGGCGGTGCGAAGATCATCGATGCGACCGGCAAGTGGGTGACCGCGGGCATCATCGACACCCACAGCCACCTCGGCGTCTATCCGTCGCCCAACACCAGCGGTCACGACGACGGCAACGAGGCGACTGGGCCGACCACGCCGGAGGTCTCGTCGCAAGACTCCGTCTGGGTGCAGGACCCCGGCTTTGAGCGTGCCCTGCGCGGCGGTGTGACAGCGATGCAGATCCTGCCCGGCTCGGCCAACCTTGTCGGCGGCCGCGGCTTTGTGATGAAGAACAAGCGGGGGGCACGGATTGCCGAGCAGCTCCACTTTCCCGGCGCGCCCGAGACGCTGAAGATGGCCTGCGGCGAGAACCCCAAGCGGGTCTACGGCGGGCAGGGCCGCATGCCCTCCACCCGCATGGGCAACATCGCGACGGTGCGCCAGATGTGGTTGGAAGCGGCCGACTACCGCAAGCGCTGGGATGACTACAACGCCAAGCTGGACGACTGGTGCGGCGAGGACGACCGCTCCGGGGAGCCGCCCGAGGCGCCGTCGCGCGACCTGGGCCAGGAGACGCTCGCCGAGGTGTTGCGTGGCCACATTTTGCCGCAGATTCACTGCTACCAGGCCGACGACATGCTCAACCAGGTGCAAATCGCCGATGAGATGGGCTTCGCGATCCGGAGCTTCCACCACGCGGTGGAGGCCTACAAGATCCGTGACGTGCTGGCAGCGAAGCAGATCTCGGTTTCGACCTGGCCCGACTGGTGGGGCTTCAAGATCGAAGCCTACGACACCATCAACGAAGGCCCGGGATTGCTCACCGAGGCAGGCGCCCGCGCCGTGCTCAAGTCCGACTCGCCCATCACCAACCAGCGGCTCGGCCAGGAGGCCGGCAAGGCGCTCGCGGCAGCCCGTAGCGCGGGGGTCAAGGTAGACGAGAACGACGCGATCCGCTGGGTGACCGCCAACGCTGCCTGGGCGCTTGGCATCGACCAGTTCGCGGGCACGCTGGAGGTTGGAAAGATGGCCGACATTGTCGTCTGGAACCACCAGCCGCTAAGCACCTACGCGAGCGCGGTCTGGGTCTTTGTAGATGGCATCGCGGAGCTCGATCCGAACGCGCCTGCAGACCCGTGGAGCGATTTCGAGGCCGGCACCAACAACCATGTGCGAGGTGGCCGATGAGCCGCATCTTTGCCGTCGCCTTCGCGACAATCCTTCTCGCGGCCTCGTCCGCCTCTGCCGCTACGCACGACCGCTGTGTAACGGGCGCAACCATCTACTCCGCGACCGAGGCGCCCCGCGCAGCCACGGTCTGCATCACGGCCGGCCGCATCAGCGGCATCTTTGATGCAGCGGCAGCAGCTCCCGATGCCGGTGAGACAATCGACGCCAAGGGGAGCTGGCTCACGGCCGGTCTCACCGACGTGGGCACCCAGGTGGGGCTCATCGACATCGAGCAGGAGCACGACGCCAACGACACCGAAGGCGGCGGCGATCCCGTGCGCGCCGGCCTGCGTGCCGACTTCGACTACAACCCGGACTCTGCGGTCATCGCGGTCTGCCGCAGTGGCGGCCTGACCTCGGTCATCTCGGGCCACTCGGGGGGCCTCATCTCGGGCGTCGCGGAGTGGTTCGACCTGGGCCGCGGCAGCTCTGCCGAACTGCTCCCCGCGCAGCGCGGCCTGCTCCGCGCCTCCTATGGCAGCGGCGCCGGCCACACCGTCGGCGGCTCACGCGGCGACGCGATGCTCCGCTACCGCGAGCTGCTCGACGATGTGCGCAGCTACGCCGGCAACCGGACCGACTACCTGCAGAACCGGATGCGGGAGCTCACCCTCTCACGCACCGACCTCGACGCGATGATCCCCTTTGCCGTGACCGGCGGCACCTGGGTGGTCGATGTGCACCGCCAGAGCGACATCGAGGCGCTGCTCCGGCTCGCCGCCGAGAAGCGGCTGAACTTTGCCTTCACGGGTGCGGAAGAGGCATGGAAGGTGGCGCCGGCGCTGTCGGCTGCAGGCTCCTTCGTTATCGTTTCGAGCTTCTCCAACCTGCCCGGGAGCTTCGACGAGCTTGGCAGCCGCGAAGAAAACGCCGCGCTGCTCGACAAGGCCGGCGTGAAGGTCATCCTCACCACCACCGAGACGCACAATGCGCGCAACCTCCGCTTCGTCGCGGGCAACGCGGTGCGGGCCGGCATGCCGTGGCAGCGGGCGCTCGCCTCCGTCACGCTCCACCCCGCCATGCTCGCAGGTCTCGACAAGGACTACGGCGATGTCTCCGTCGGACGGGTCGCAAACCTGGTGGTCTGGTCGGGCGACCCCTTCGAAACCTCCACCACCGTGCAGCACCTCATGGTCCGTGGAGAGCGCCTCCCGACCACCTCGCGGCAGCATGACCTGCTGCGTCGTTACCGTTCGATGGACGGCTACCAGCGCCCGTAGTATCCTCCTCGCTTCCCTTGCCTCGCCTTGGAGCGACCGATGATCCTTCGCAACCTCTCGCTTGCCGCGCTTCTGCTTTTTGCAGGCTCGCTCACTGCCTGCTCGGACGAGGCAGCGGAAAAGACCGCCGACACCACCGACACCGCTGTTGACGGCTCCGGTTTAGGGTCGGGAGAAGGCTCCGGCGAGGGTTCCGGGACGGTCGAGGTTCCGCTCCCCGAGGGCTGCGATGTGACGGTCTTCCCTGTTGAGGGCGACGACACCATCTCGCTTCAGACCGCGCTCATCGAGATCGCCGAGAACAGCACGCTCTGCTTTGCACCCGGCACCTACGAGGCCAGCACCGAGCTGTCGCTCGCGGTGAACGGCGTCACGCTGCGCGGCTCGGGCATGGACCACACCATCTTCAGCTTCTTGACCCAGACGGTGGGCAGCAACGGCCTCAAGATCACGAGCGACAATGTGACGCTCGAGGACTTCCAGGTGCTCGACACGCCGGGCGACGCCATCCGCGCCGACGCCACGGACAACATCATCTTCAGCCGCCTGCGGGTGCTCTGGCCCGAAGATGGTTCGGTGCGCAATGGCGCCTACGGTCTCTACCCCGTGGGCTGCAACGGCGTGCTCATCGAAGAGTGTGAGGTCATCGGCGCCCGAGATGCAGGCATCTACGTTGGCCAGTCGCAGAATATCCTCGTGGAGCGCTCCACCGCCTGGGGCAATGTGGCGGGCATCGAGATTGAGAACTGCGACAACGCCGAGGTGCGGAACAACCACACCTACGACAACACGGGCGGAATCCTCATCTTCAACCTGCCCGGCCTCACCCGCTACGGCGCTGGTGCCAACGTCCACGACAACCTGGTCGAGAACAACAACCGGACCAACTTCGGCGTCGAGGGCACGGTCGTAGCGGTCGTTCCGCCCGGCACCGGCATCCTCGTGCTGGCCAACGACGACAACGAGTTCCACAACAATACCATCACGGGCAACGACACCGTCGGCCTGCTGCTCTTCACCTACCAGCCCGGCATCTTCGGCGCGCAGAACGACCCGAACTTCAACAAGTATGCCTCCGGCAACAACATCCACGACAACATCTTCTCGGGCAACGGGACGGCGCCCAGAGGCGCGCTTCCAGCAGTGCTCCCCAACCTGCCCAGCCCGATCCCCGACATCCTCTGGGACGGCTGCTCCGACCCGGCCGTCGATCCGGCGCGCCCCCACTGCATCCGCAACAATGGCAGCGCCACCTTCCTGAACGTGGATTTCTGCGGCTCCTTTGCAAATCCGACCACCGCAGTTACGCCGCACGACTGCACCTACGAGCCGCTCCCGGTTCGTCCCTAGCCGTCAGACGTAACCACGATGCACCGTTCGCTCCGCGCACTCCTCCTCACGCTCGCCGTTGCGGGCGCCGCCTGTTCCAGCAGCTCGCCTAAGGAGAGCAGCGACGGTGCGGCGACCGATACCGCGACCGACAGTGCAAGCGGAGAGGGCAGCGCCGACGACGCCGGTGAGACGTCCGATGCAGGCGACACGACCAGCGCCGGCAGCGGCTCCGACACGAGCGTTCTGCCGCCCCAGCCCGACCGGCCGCGACTCGACTCACCCACGCCGCTCCGCAAGCTGTCGGAGTATGCCTTCTTCGTCGGCCCCCTCCGCGACATGCGCCCGAACAACGGCGTCATCGGCTACTCCGTCAACGCGCCACTCTGGTCCGACAACGCCTACAAGGGCCGCTACATCGCGATGCCCGAGGGCGGCCAGCTCACGCCGGTCACAGACGGCGACGAAGACTGGCAGCTGCCCGTCGGCTCCATCGTCATCAAGACCTTCTACTTCGACCTCGACCGGACGACGCCCGACGAAGGCCCCTACCGGATCAACGAGACCCGCCTCCTCTTCGTGACCGCTCGTGGCATCGTCGCCGAGACCTACCTCTGGAACGAGGAGCAGACGGAGGCGGTACGGTTTGTCGCGGGCACCCGCATCAACATGCAGGTCATCGGTGCCGACGGCGCCTCGGTGAACCAGGAGTATGTGGTCCCGAACAAGAACCAGTGCGCCAACTGCCACAGCCGGAGCGATGAGATCCACATGCTCGGCCTGACCACGGCGCAGCTCAACCGCGAGAGCCTCGAGGAGCCGGGCCGCAACCAGCTCGAGCTCTGGCAGAGCGCCGGCATGATCGCAGGCGACCTCGGCGATAGGGCGCTGCTGCCAGCCTACGACAAGCCCTTTGTCTCGGGGTCGCTCAACGGCCAGGCACGCGCCTACCTCCACGGTAACTGCAGCCACTGCCACCGCACGGGCGGCGATGCCGGCGTGACCGGGCTCTGGCTCCTGGCCTCGGTCACCGACGACTACCGCCTCGGCATCTGCAAAGGCCCCGTCGCTGCGGGCGCAGGTACCGGCTCGCTCCACTACGACATTCTCCCCGGCTTCCCCGAGCGGAGTATCATGCCCTTCCGGATGTCGTCGGTCGATCCCGAGATCAAGATGCCGGAGATTCCCAACCTCATCGCAGACCAGCAGGGCTTGGCGCTCATCGAGTCGTGGATTGCAGCCATGCCGCCCGTTGCCTGCAACGAGGTGAATGAGGGCTCCGCAGCCGGCTCCGGCGCGGGCAGCGGACAGTAGCGCGCTCGTTGTTTTAGCGATGCTGCAACAGTTGGCCCCCGCCTGACGATAATGGTGACAGGCCCCGCGCACACCCAGTGCGCGATGCACACCTACCTCCGACCACGACAGGACGCATGAAACAGCTCCAGCTCCTCCTTGCCACCCTCTGCCTCGCCGCCTGCGGCGCTGACAGCGCGCTGCCACCCATCGACTGCCCGGAAGGAACAGAGCGGACCCGCAGCGGCACCTGCATCCCGCTGGACGGCGCCGACGCGCTCGGTGACGACACAGCAACCGGCGGCGACACTGCCACTACGGATAGCGGAGGGCCGGCCGACACGGGGGCGTCCGACACCGCGACCACCGACTCGGCGACCGGCGGCGACACCTCTGCAGACACAGGTGTGCCACCCTGCTCCGCCGCCGGCCTGGCCATCAACGAGATCTATCCCAACCCCGATGGCACCGATGGCGACCGCGAGTTCATCGAGATCTCCGGGCCGCCCAACAGCTCGGCGCTCGGCATCCTCATCACGGTCTTTCGCGCGAGCGACGGAGAGCAGAACTTTGTGGTCTCACTCCGCGGTGTCTTCGACGCAAATGGCCTCATGCTGATCGGCGGCGCGGGGGTGCCGGGCAGCCGCGTGGCCCTCACCGACGCGCTGCCCAACACCAACGGCTACTACCTGCTCACCGCCTGCGGCGGCGCCTACGCCGACTCGCTGATCTATGCCGACACCATCGTTCAAGGCCTCCGGACGGAGGGCTCGCCCATCGCGGCGCCCGGCGACGGAGTGGCCTTCTCGCGCTGCGCGGAGCGTGCCGACACGAACGACAACTTTGCCGACTTCGAGGCCGCCACCCCCACGCCGGGCCTGCCTGCCTCGCGCACCGACTTCGCTGCCGGAAGCCCCTGCCGCGTCGGCCCCTGCGACCCTGCACTTTTTGACGATGTGCGCCTCTCTGAGGTGCTCTACGACCCTGCTGGCACCGACTCCGACGGCTCAGGGTCGCGCGAGTTTGTAGAGATCGCCGGGCCGCCCGGCGCCTCTGCGGAGTTCTTTACCGTGGTGGCCTACAACGGCTCGACCGGGCTCCCCGTGCTGGAGCGGCCGCTCGTCGGCACCTTCCCGGCAAACGGCCTCTTCGTCCTCGGCGGCCGTAGCCTGGCGCCGACGCAAGACATCGCCTGCACCAGCGGCTGTATTCAGAACGATGAAGAGGCGGTGCAGCTCATCGGCTGCGACGGCAGCGTGGTCGACGCGCTGGCCTGGAAGGAGCTCGCCGCTCCGCCGTTGGGCGAGGGTACCCCAGCGCCCGATGCCGCGGACGGGAGTTCGCTCTCCCGATGCAACCTGCTGGTGGAGTCGGGCGACAATGCCTCGGACTTCGTGGTCACAACGCCGACGCCCGGCGCGGCCATCGCCCCCGATGAGGCGCTCTGCCGCTGATCTTCCGATTGGTTGCAGGTATCGCGGCCTTCGTGGTATCAAAGACCCTTCGCGGAGCTCCTTGCTCGGCGACGTTCTGAGAGGAAGCGTACGATGGGTCACTTCAGCCGAATCCTCCCGACCAGCCTGCTGCTGGCGCTTCCGATTGCCACCTCGCTGGCAGGCTGCACTGAGCCCAACCCGGACTACATCGAGCCCACGCCGCCCTGCGCTTCGGGCGAGCGGTACCTGGCGGAGCGGGTGGAGTTCGCTGCGGCCAACAAGGTGGACATCCTCGTGGTCGTCGAGAAGACGGCCGACATGGGCGCCACGCAAGCTGCGCTCGGCGCCTCGCTCGTCGGTCTCGTTGATCGCCTGAAGGCCGACGCTTCGCTCGACTGGCAGCTCGGTGTAACGAGCGCAGACACCACCGACGGCGGCGCACTCTACGCGGGCCGCACAGGCGTCGAAGGTTGCCCCGACACACTCCCGACCCTCATCACCGCAACCACCGCCGACGCCGGCGCCACGGCCGCCTGCCTTGCGCAGGTTGGCACAGATGGCTCGCCCTTCAGCCGCCCGCTCGAGGCTGCGCGGCTCACGCTCGTCGCGCCGGCGAACGCCGAGAGCGGCCTCGTCCGTGCCGACGCCCGGCTGGTCATCCTCTTCGTCGGCCTCCACGACGACTGCTCTGCCCCCTCGGGCGTACTGACGGCCGACCCCAACAGCTGCGTCTGGGCTGCCGACCAGCTCATCCCCGCTGCCGACTATGTGGCCACCTTCCGCCAGGCCAAGCGGTTCGCCGGCAACCCCGTCTCCATCATCTCGCTCTCGGGCCCCGCAGACGGCGCCACGGTCGCGGCCGACACCGAGCCCACGCCCGCCTGCACCGGTTCGGCCCCAGCCTTTGCCGGCAACCGCCTCGCCGCCGTCGCTGAGGCCGCCGCCGTCGCAGGCCGCAGCTTGTCTGCCAACATCTGCGCCTCGAACTTCGACGAGACGTTCGACCGTGCCTTCAACGAGGCGATCGCGCCGGCGCCCGACAGCACCTGTCTTCGGTTCGCGCCCGTCGTAACGCTCCAGAGCATCTACCCGCTCACCGCCGTCGCAGGCGGCCTGCAGGCTGGCAGCGACCCCATCGAGACGCTTGGCTTCTGGCTCGACAGCGGCGCAGACAGCAGCTGCTCCACCAGCCGGATCGTCATCGACGAGAGCGGCCATCCGACCTCCTCGGCTGCCTACGAGCTCCGCTACTGCTCCGGCGCGGCGGGCGGCGAGTGATGCCCGCCGGCCACCCCGACCATGTCCGGTATGTGGCTGCTGCCGATGGCAGCCGCCTCTTCGTGCGTGAATATGGCCCGGCCGATGCGCCCAAGACCCTCGTCCTCATTCACGGCTACGGAGAGCATGGCGGTCGCTACGAGTCGCGCCTAGCCCCCTTCCTCGCCGCCGGCTTTCGCGTCGTCGTCCCCGATGTCCGTGGCCACGGCCGCAGCGACGGCGGACGCGGCCATGTGATGGCCTTCGAGACCTACCTCGACGACCTCGAACGCATCCTCGAAGGCCTGGCTACGCCGGCTGCCAAGACCGTGCTCTTCGGCCACTCGCACGGCGGCCTCATCTCCATCCACTATGCGCTCCGGCACCCCGGCCGCTTCGCCGCGCTCGGCCTCTCGTCGCCGCTGCTGCGGATCGCGATCATCCCGCCCGCCTGGAAGGCCGGCGCCGGCCGCCTCCTCAGCCGCATCGCGCCCAAGCTCTCGCTCCCCACCGAGATCAAGGCCGAATGGGTCAGCCACGACCCCGCCGTCGTCGCCGCCTATGGCACCGACCCGCTCAACCATCATGTGGTCAACACCCGCTGGTTCACCGAGGCGACCGCTGCCATGGAGCGGGCCAACGCTGCGGCCGGCAACCTGACCCTCCCCACGCTGCTCGTCCAGGCCGGCGACGACAAGCTGGTGAGCGCCGAGGCCTCTCGGGCCTTCGCTGCCGCCGCGCCGAACTGCACCTACGAGGAGATCGCCGGCGCCTACCACGAGCTCTGGTTCGAGCCCGACGGCGCGACCCACGCGGCCCGTTTCGCAGCCTGTTTCATCGAGAAGACGGAAGGCTGAGCGGCCCCGTGGTTGCAGCGAAGCGACAGCGGTTTGCCGCAGGTCTGGGCCTCACTGCGATGCTCGTGACAGGCGGCTGCAACGCCGCTGACAAAGAGCTCGCGGCGCGGCGCGAACAGGTGCTCGCCACCATCGATCTGGGACTCGCGAGCGAGGAGCCCGCCGTCCGCGCAGAGACGATTCGGCTCGTCGGAAAGTTGGGAGACCCTGCGCTCGTCGATCGCCTCATCGCGGGCCTCGAAGACCCCGACCCGGGCCCGCAGGCAGCCGCCACCGAGGCGCTGCTCCGCATGGGCAGGACGGAGGCCGAGGCGGCCGCAATCGCCCACCTCGTCTCCGCCCCCGAGGCGCTCCGCAAGCAGACGCTCGTCATCGCCATGACCTCCACCCGCGAGCCCTTCCGCGAAGAGGCTGTCTCTCGGGCGCTGGGCGACATCGCAACCGAGCTTCGCCTCGCGGCAATCGGCCAGGCCCGCCTGCACAGGGTGAAGGTCGAGGAGCGCACGCTGCTCAAGTTGATCTCGGACCCCGATCCAACGCTGGCAGACGCGGCGATGCAGCTGCTCGGCGAGCGCTTCCCCGAGGCCGCATCGCGGGCCCTCATCGCCCTGCTCCGGAGCGAAGAGGCCGCGCGCCACACGCAGGGCCTCCGCCTCGCCGTCTACGCCCCCTCGGGCAGCATCTGGCCGCTGCTCCGCTCCTACGCCCTCTTCGGGACAGAGGCCGAACAGGGCGACGCCCTCCGCGCCCTTGCAGCGATGGGCGACGAGACCGTGGCGGAGCGCATCCGCAAGCTGACACTCGCAGTAGGCCCCGCTGAGGTTGCCCGGACGCTCCACGCCGCCGCCGGTCTGAGCAGCACGGAGGTCGCAGAGCAGCGCCCTCTCTTCCGCAAGAACGAGAGCCTCGAGGTGCGGCGCGCCTCCTTCGACGCCATGATCGCCGCAGGCGCGCCGCTCTCCGACTGGATTGTCTTTCTGGACGACGCCGAGGTCACGCTCGTGCAGGCCGCGATCCGTCAGATGCAGACGCTCGATAGCGCTGTCTCGACCCGCGCCCTCGTCGACGCGCTCGCGGTGACGGCTCACCCGGAGCGGCTCCTCCGCAGCATCCTCGTGGCGGCCGAACCCGATACGGTCATGGTGCTCGTGCAGGCGATGGGGCCGCGGCTTGAGGCCTTCATCGACTCCGAAAACGCCGAGATCTCCGAGGTGGCGGCCCGGCTGCTACTTCACGATCCGAGCCGGAAGTCGGTGCAGGCGAAGCTGCTCGACAGCAATAAGCCCACGCTCACCTACGCGCTGCTCGACAGCACGCTGGAGCAGGGTGCCGGCAACCAGGAGGTTGCGGCTCGGTTCGCGCAAGACGACCTCTACTTCGTCCGGCTCGGCGCCCAGCTCCACATCTGGAAGCTCGGTGCTGCCTACCAGCCAGCAGCCGCGAACTAGGGCTCGGACGGGGTCGTGAAGAGGAGGGTCGCGCCCGTGCCGAAGGCGATGCCGCCGATGGCGGTGAGCATGCCGCCAGCGGCGCCGAGATCGTAGATCTCTGCGCACTGCGAGACTGCGCCGGCGCAGTTGGGCTCGCCGTCGCGGGAGAGCAGCACGGCGCCGGTGATGGCGCCGATGAGGCCGAGGCTGGCGGAGACCCAACCGGCCGAACGGCGGAACTGACGGCTCTCAAGATCGACGCCGCCCGCCGACTCGGAGGCGAGCGCGATGCGGAGGTCGAGGCCGGGCGTGGCGGAGAGGAGCTCGAGCCGCTCCGTGTAGCTAGTGTAGCCGGGCGCGGCGACGGTGACCTCGAGCTTCTGCGGCGCGGCCTGGATGGAGGCCGTGCCGGTGCCGATCATCTGGCCGTTCACCTGCACCGAGGCGGCCGCAGGCGTCGCGGCGATGGTGATCTTTTTGTCGCCCTTCATCCAGGCATCGAGCCGCTCGAGCTCGGCAGCCGCGGCTGGCTTGGGCGTCGGCGCGGGAGTCGGCGCGGGGGCTACGACAGCGGGTGCGGCAGGCTTCGGAGCGGGGGCTACGACAGCGGGTGCGGCAGGCTTCGGAGCGGGCACGGCAACGACGGGTGCGGCAGGCTTCGGAGCGGGGGCCGCAACGACGGGTGCGGCAGGCTTCGGAGTCGGCGCGGGCGGGGCCACGACAGGGGCAGCGACGATCACTGGCGCGGGCGCAACAACCTTGCCAGCCGTGGCAGTCGGCAGCGTGCCCACCTTGCCGAGCGCCGACTTTGCAGTGGCGCGGAAGGCCGTGGAGGCCTCCTGCATGCTGCAGAAGGTGCACTCGCCGTTCTCCGTGACGAGGGCCTTGCCGTCGACCGCCGAGAAGATGGTGATGGTGAAGTCGAAGATCTCGGCCTCGTCGTTGATGCGGGCTGCGATGGCCGCGGAGGCGGGCACAGCGGCGCCGGCTGCAGCAGCACAGCTGGCCTCGGCACAGTTCGCGCCCGAACCCAGCAGGGCGGAGGTCGCCGCCTCGTTCTTGGCGTTCCCCTTCCAGATCGCCGCAGCCTCGGAGGCAAGCGCCTCACGGAAGAGCTTTTCGTCGGCCGCTGGGACCTCGCCCGTGAATCGGGTGGCGAAGGTCAGCACCTGTGCAGAGGCCGCGACAGGCAGCAACAGTGCGCCCAAGACCAGAATCAGGGAGCGGCGAAACGAATGGCGCATGTGTCTTCCTCGGAACCACGGGCGGCAGAGAGACCCAACCCTTCACGGAGGGGTCATGCTACCCGATGCAGGCTGTGGATTTCAAACTTCCTCGCACCCTGTAGATGACAACGCTGTTTGGCTGGACCAAAACTTGATCGGGAGCGCGCCAAAAGGTAGAATTGCGTGGGAGTTATGACACTCCAGCACCCCCTCTTGCGAGCAGCCTCCCATGTGGACTGAGTTTCGTCTTCAGCCTCTGCTTCGTCGCCTCTCCGTGCCGGGCTTCGGACTCGCGCTCGCCCTGACCGCGCTGGGCGGTACGGCGCTCACGGGCTGCGCGACTGACCCTGCGCCCGAGTACTCCTGCTTCATGAGCATCTCGTCGGCGCCGTTGACGCCCGGCTTTGGAAGCCCCGTGCGTGGCACGGTCACCATCCTCGACGCCACGGGCTCGCCCACCGAGGTCGGCACCATGGTCCGGGTCTTCGTGCCGACGCCTGTCGGCGTGAACGTGAGCGGTCAGGCCCGCTTCGCCGACGTCTCCACCGACGCAGTCGGCGTCGCCGCCTTCACCCTTGCGGTGGATGAGGGGGTGGCGGTCGCTCCCATCAATGTCTTCGCCTTCATCGGCGAGTCCACCGAGTACTGCGTCGCGCAGCAGAAGGAGCTCCAGACGCCCCCCGAAGGCAACTGGACGCTGCGCATCAGCCAGCCCGATGGCCCCATCGACGCCGACGAGACCGTGCAGCTTACCCTCACCGGGCTGCAGGGTGATGACTCCACCCCAATCCCGAACGGCACGCAGGTTCAGATCAGCATCAACAGCGACTCCGGCCCCTACGCCGACCTTGTCGGAGCCGGCATCACCGACACCAAGAACTACACCGTCCAGGGCAACGGCGAGGTCGACTTCAGCATCTCCCTCGCCGACGCAGAGACCCTCGGCGACCGCCGCACCATCACCATCGACGCAGCCTTCGTGCTGGCCGCCTACGGCGACTCCAAGAGCACCTCGCTCCTCATCGGCGACGCGCCCTCCCGCTCCTGCTTCGCCAACTTTCAGGATCCGACCATCCAGGCCAACGGCGCCGACATCACCAACCTTACGCTCATTGTCGTCGGCAACGACGGCGACGACACCGCCGCCGCCCGTGTGACCGGCGCCATCACCCTCGGCACCTTCGTTGACGTTGCCGGCACCCCCGCGGGCGCCACCTTCAACACCGTCGTCGGGCAGCAGAGCCAGCTCGAATACCGCGTCCAGGCCCCCAACAGCCCCGGCGTCTCTGGCTTCACCGCCACCGTCACCTTCCGCAACGATGGCGACCCCGCCACCCCCGAGACGGCCACCTGCCAGCTCTCACGCGACCTCACCTTCCTCGCCAAGCCCGACTGCACCTTCAAGGGCGTCTCGCCCGAGGCGCTCGGCGTCGACCAGTCCGGGTTCAACGAGACCGGCAACCTCACCTTCTGCTTCACCCAGGCCGACGGCATCCCGCTCCCCGAGGGCGAGATCGTCAACTTCCGGCTCAACGTCTCCACCACCGACAGCTCCCTCTCGGGAAGCTCCGCCCCGACCGACGCACAGGGCTGCGCCACCATCCAGCTCAGCACCGGCTCCGTTGCAGGCTTCGTCGAGGCCGAGGCCAGCTACGCCTTCGGTACCTCCTCCTCCTCCTGCACCTCCGGCGCCGTCAAAATCAACGGCTACCGCCCCAGCGAGCGCGGCATGACCATGACCTGCCAGACCTCCAGCGGCGGCGAGAATGTGGGCGCCCTCTTTGAGAGCGACGACGGCGCCGTCTCCGGCACCTGCCCCCTCAACTGCGAGGTCCGGCTCCGCGACCGCTACACCAACCCCGTCACCACAGAGTGGCCCGTCTACTTCGTCAGCGAGATGGGCATCGTCGAGTCGCCCGCTATCTCCGGCGAGCTGGGCAAGGTGACCACCACCTTCCTGCCCAACGGCTCCCGCCCCCGCGATGTGGAGCCGCTCCCCACCGAGCCCCGCTACTACATGCCGCTGCCCCTCGACGAGGTCCGCAACCCGCGCGACATGGTGGTCTCCATCATTGCTTGGACCATCGGCGAAGAGGGCTTCAACGACAGCAACGGCAACGGACGCTACGATGACGGCGAAGTCTTCTACGACCTCGCCGAGCCCTTCGTCGACAACAACGACAACGGCACCTTCGACCCCGAGGAGCCGAGCGGCGAGCGCTTCATCGATGCCAACCTGGGCGGCGTCGGCGGCAACGGCACCTGGGACCCGCCGAACGGCGTCTGGGATGCCTACACCATCATCTGGACCGAGGCGAAGGTCGTCCTCACCGGCGCGCCCATCGTCCGCTCCATCGCCGACTACGGCGGCGAGCCCGACCCGGCCGACCCGCGCAACGCCAACATCTATCCCGAGGCCTTCAGCTACTACCTCATCAACTCCAACACCTTCAGCCCCTTCACCAGCGTCGACGACATCGACGGCATCTTTTCCGGCGGCCTGAACTACGGCGACCCGACCTCCTCGGTCACGCTCGCCTTCTACCCCCGCGACCTCTTCCTCAACCCGGTCAACGACTCCCTCTCCACCGAGTTGGCCGCGCTCGCCTGCCCGGCCTTGACCCTTGGCACCCCCACCTATGGCACCGTCGTCGATGGCATCGCGCGGCGCGCCGGCTTCAAGTGGGGCCGACGGGTCGTCCCCGTCCGGCTCGGAGACCCTGTCACAGGTCCCATCGCCTCCTACGTCTATCAGCCCTACATCTCCGAGTTTGCCGCCTACCGGCCCGAGGGAGACAGTGGTGATTACCGCCAGTTCAGCAACTTCCAGACGACACCGCTCGTGAGCACCACCGACGAGCCCGACCCGCTCTGCCTGCTTGGCGCAACCCACTCGCTCGGCGCCGACAACGGCACCTGCACCATCGGCGTCGAGGTCCCCAATATCCTGCCCATCTCCCGCTAACGGCCTGTGGCAGACAACCGACCCATCGGGCTCTTCGACTCCGGCGTCGGCGGGCTCACCGTGCTGCGGGCTGTCAGGAGCCTCCTGCCCGATGAGCATCTCATCTACCTCGGCGACACGGCCCGCGTCCCCTATGGAAACAAGGGGCCGGAGACCATCGAGCGCTACAGCCTGACCATCGCTCGGACGCTGCAGGAGCGGGGCTGCAAGGCGATCGTCATTGCCTGCAACACCGCCAGCGCCTTCGGCCTCCGCGCGGTTCGAGCGCAGATCGCACTGCCCATCGTTGATGTCATCGAGCCTGTCGCACAGGCCGTTGCAGCGCTCTACCCCACCGGCCATGTCGCCGTGCTCGGCACGCGCGGCACTGTCGCGAGCGGCGCCTATGTGGAGGCCCTGCGTGCAGCAGCACCGCAGATCCGGGTCACCCAGCAGGCCTGCCCCCTCTTCGTCCCCCTTGCCGAGGAGGGCTGGACAGAGGGCCCCGTCACCCGCGAGGTGGTCCGCACCTACCTCGCCCCCCTCTTCGCCGGCAGCCCGCCCGACGCCCTCATCCTCGGCTGCACCCACTACCCGCTCCTCATCGACGCCATCCGAGAGAGCCTCCGGGCAGACTTCGGCGCCGAGCTCCCCATCCATGAGTCGGGGCCGCACACTGCCGCGACGCTCGACCGCCTCCTCGATGGCTCCGGGCTCCGCAACGATGGCAGCAGCCCTGCGCAGGTCACCTACCTCGCCACCGACCATCCCGCCTCCTTCCAGGCCTCGGGCGGGCGCTTCCTCGGCGAGCCCATCGCCGTCGCAGAGCATGTTGACGTGCACTGAAGGCCCAGAGATTTTGCGCCCTGCCACAGAGCAGGGGTAGAGTCTCGCTCTGTCTCTCTCCGCTCCGGATGACGCCATGCAGATGGGCTTCAACAACGATGTCGACTACCTCGGCATGACGCTCCACATCCAGACCGAAGACCACGGCATGGCGGCGCGGAAGATCACCTCGCAGCTCTTCTTCTCGGGCGCGATCCTCGAGTCCAAGACCCTCGCCTACGCGGCCTCTATCGAGGCCATCGAGGTGCTCGAGGAGCAGCAGGAGCTCATCCGCAAGCAGATGCGGACCATGCACAAGGCCTTTTACAAGCGCATCCAAGAGGGCGCCTACGACAGCAAGCTGGTGGTCCATGCCACCCGTGAGGCCGAGGTCTCCGGCCAGTTCGCGGCCGTCTCCGGCGGCCAGCCCGATGAGGCCGCCGCCGCGGAGCTCGAGGCGCTCGCTGCATTGCTCACGGAGCAGCCTGTCGCGGTGGGCGGCGGGGGCGTTGGAGGCCAGCCACCGGTCCGGCTCGGCACGGTCCGCGCCTACCGCGGGATCACCGACCCGGAAGACGAGATCTCGCTCACCGTAGCCCTCCTCAAGGGGCTCGGCGGCAGCACCGCGCAGCACCGCGCCCAGCCATGACCGGCGCCACGGCCGCGATCCTGACCGCGCTGCTCGCGCTCGCCGGCGACAGCTCCGACGAAGACCGCTGGGTGGGGAACATCGGCGGCCCCTTCGCCGAGGCCTCACGGGCAGCGCTGATGGTGGCCCGCACCGCCTGGGCCACCGCAGAGCAGGCGCCAGAGGTACAGGCGCTGCGCGAAGAGGCGGTGACGGAGGCCGAGAGGCGGCTCCACGCCGGCCTGCAGAAGATGGCGGGCTTCACCGCTGCGCCCGAGGCCGGCGACGCACTCCGCGGCAACCTCCTCCCGCCCGTCGCAAACCGGCCGCTCAACGCCGGCTTCGGACTCCGGCCCCGCTTCAGCAGCCCTACCGAGGCGCGGCATACCGGCCTCTCCTTCTCCGTGAAGGGCGACGAGCCCGTCGTGGCCTGCGCCCGTGGCGTTGTCGCACAGTCGGTCAGCGTGCCAGGGCTCGGCCGCCTCCTCATCGTCGAGCATGGCAACCAGTTGCTCTCCGTCTACGCAGGACTCAGTAGCGTATCGGTTGCTGTCGGCCGGCCCGTCGCAGCCGGCGACCAGCTCGGCATGGCAGGGGAGCGCTCCGTCTACGGTCAGCGTGAACTCTACTTCGAGCTCCGCCAAGCCGGCATCCCCGTCGACCCGCTCCGCTGGTTCCGCCCCAACCGGCTCGCGGCACCCAAACTCATCCCTCCCTGGCGCCAGCCGCCTCCCGCCCGAGCCTCCAACCCATGAAACTCCAACCGCGCCATGGCTACCTCGCCGCAGGGCTCATCTCGGGCCTCACGCTCGGCGTAGGCGGCACCCTCGCCTTCTCGGCGAGCGCTGCTCCGGGCGGCGAGGAGTATGGCAAGCTCAACGTCTTCTCCTCCGCCTACGCCATGATTCTCAGCCGCTACGTGCATGAGATCCCGGCCGAAAAGCTGATTGGCGCGGCCGTCCGCGGCATGGTCAAGGAGCTCGACCCCCACTGCTCCTTCTACGACCCCAAACAGTTCAAGAGCCTCAAGGAGGACAACAACGGCCAGTATGTGGGCGTTGGGATCGAGATGGAGATCGTCCCCGAAGGTGTGCTGGTGAAGCGGGTCATCAAGGGCGGCCCAGCCATCGACGCGGGTCTGATCGACGGCGACCGGATCGACGCCATCGACGGCGCCTCCATGGCCGGCAAGACGCGTGACGAGGCGGTCGGGCTGCTCCGCGGCCCCGCGGGTGTTGTGCTCAAGCTCGACCTCACCCGGACAGTTCAGGGCAAGGCTACCAAGCTCCAGCTCTCGGTCACCCGCGACGTGGTCCGCACCAACACCGCGGAGGGCGCGCTGCTCACGCCGGGCTACGGCTCGGTGCGGCTCGACGGCTTCAAGAAAGATACAGGCGCCGAGCTCCGCGCGGCCATCGACGAGCTCGAGACCAAGAACAAGGGGCCGCTCAAGGGGCTGGTGCTCGACCTGCGCGACAATGGCGGCGGGCTGCTCGGCGAGGCCGTCTCGGTGGCCGACGCCTTCCTCGACGAGGGGCTCATCGTGAAGACCGCAAAGCGGGATGGCGCGAGCCCGGAGACCTTCATGGCAGACCGCAACGACACCCGCTTCCGCGGCCCGCTCGTGGTGCTGGTGAACGGCGGGAGCGCGAGCGCCTCGGAGGTGGTCACGGCCGCGCTCCAAGACACCCACCGCGCGGTGGTGGTGGGCGAGCGAACCTACGGCAAGGGGTCGGTGCAGAGCATCCTCGACCTGCCCTTCGACTACGGCATCAAGTTCACCACGGCGCTCTACTACGGGCCGTCGGGGCGTTCGATCCAGAACGACGGCATCCTGCCCGATCTGGAGGTCTCCAAGACGCCGGTGGTGGCCGACAAGAACCTCAAGCGGGAGCGGGATCTGGAGGGGGCGCTGGCCAACCCCGCACCGGCGGTCGACCCGCTGGCGGGCAGCGCGGCCGCGGCAGATCCGCAGCTCCGCACCGCGCTGCAGCAGCTCATCGC
>JABMMX010000005.1 GCA_013205435.1 Deltaproteobacteria bacterium | reverse complement strand
GCTGCAGCACCCACCTCCCCGCTGATGGGGTTTGAAACGTCGCGTTCTCGCAGGTCTCGTAGTCGAACTCGCTGTTCTGCAGCTCCCACCTTCCCGCTGATGGGGTTTAAAACCCTGGAACATTGCAGTCTCAGCCTCGAACCACTGACCCAGCTGCAGCACCCACCTCCCCGCTGATGGGGTTTGAAACGTGGGGAGGTTTACCCGCATCAGGGTGTAGGGGTGAGGAAGGCAGCAGCAGCCAACGCCGCGACGGCCGCCGACTGCACCCACCCTTTGACAGCCCTCAACACCAGAGATACCCCCAACCAGCTCCCGCCATCGCAGACGGGTGGCTGTTTCCCACACGGAGGGCCGATGAAGGGTGCCATGAAAATCGCCAAAATCATCATCACGAACGACGACCGCACCAAGCAGGCCGAGCTCCTCTTTCAATATCCCAAGTATGCCACCCAGGGGACCTACCAGATCACGGGAGACCCCGACCTGGTCGGACACTTCAACGCCGAAGCCAAGAACGACCACCTCCTCTATCTGCCCTACACCCCACCCGGTGGGGTGTCGGAGACCTTCGACTTCGTCACCGTCTGCGCCCGCATCGTTGCATTGCGCTTCGGCGGCGAGATCGCCTTCGAGGGCAAGGCCAAGTATCCTCGGATGAAGTTCGACCCCAACGTCATCTACTAGCGACCGACGGCCTCCAAGCCTCGGGCGCGTCGACCTCCTCAGCAAAGGTGCCCGCATGCCCCCGCTCCGGTTCGAAATCATCTCCGCCCTCTTCGAACTTGGTACCGCCTCGCCTCCCGACGCCACCGTCGACCCCAGCAGTAACGCGCTGCTCCGGCAGGGGGGCGTTGGGCTCGTGACCGCCCACATCGAGCAACTCACCCTCATCGACCTGCTGCGCGACCCCATGCCGCTCTTTGGTGCCGATGGCGGGATGTGGATTGGGTATCGCCTCACCGACCAGGGCCGCGTGGCAGGCCGGAGCGAGGCAGCACTGCGGCAGGCCGTAGGAGCGCTCATCGGCGGTCCGCGAAACGAGGTATCGCAGACGGTTGCCGAACTCGAGGCAGAGTGCCAGCAGGCCGACATCAACCCCAACTACCGGGCCGACTTCCTTCGAACGCTCGAGCAGATCCCCGTTCCCTCCCGCGACCAGGCCATCATGGTCATCTTTGCGACCCGCGACGTCGTCCGGCGGACGCTGGTCATGCCGGCTGTCTGACACAGCGAGAAACGAGCTTCAGCTGTCGTCAGACGAAGCTTCCTTCGACAGGTCGCCGACCAGGTTACAGCAGCGGCAGTTCGCGCCGCAGCGACCAGCGTTCCTTGGAGACGGTCACCAGCCCCTCGTCCGACTTCATTGCCCGTAACAGCGTCTGCAACGGCGTCTTCTTGCATCCCGTGCGTAAGACCAGCGCCTCGATTTCGAGCGGCCCGTCCGCCAACAGTTCAAGCACCAGGTCACGAAGCGCTGTGTTCGGCGATTTCGCACTCACCGGGGGAAGCGCCTCCTTTTGTGCGCCCTCCTGAACCACGACCGGCTCCATCGCCAGCTCCACTTCGCCGGTGCTCGGGGGCGACGCCGTCTCCGCTGCAGCCTCCTCGGCTACCGCCTCGTTGGCTTGCTCCGCGCCGACCGCATCGAACAGGCTCGGCGCGCCGCTCGTTTGCCGCGGGGCTTCCGAGACAGCATCTACGCTCTCCGTCGCAACCGGCTCCACCGTCGGGCGCTCCTTCTCCGTACGCCGCAGCAGCGCTCCCAGCTCGTCTGCCGACTGACCCTCCGGCCACACCTTTGCACCGCGCGCCAGCAAGGCCTCGGCCCCGCGTGACCGCCCGTCGCGCCGCACATACAGCGGCACAAACCGATACCGGTCGAGCTGCTCCACAGCACCGCTCCAGGTCCCGCCCTTCTCGAAATCGGTGCTCACCACCAACCCAGCCTGCGCCAGCCCATAGATGAGTTTGTTGCGCGCCATCGCGTGGCCAACCAGGAACCCCGCGCCCGGGTCATAGGGCGAGAGGAGCAGCGCCCGCGAAACAGCGAGCGCATCGCGCAAGACCGGTTCCAAGACCGCCCGCGCAAGGCTGTCGGCAAGCAGGCCAACGGCGCCTCCGCCTGATTCCATTGCCCCCGTCATCGCCGCAGCGTCTGCACCGCGGGCGCCGCCCGAGACAACCACAGCCCCCGCAGCAACAGCCAGCGCTCCCGCGTCGTAGGCAAATCGAAGCCCTGCCTCATCCAGGTTGCGCGAACCCACCACCGCCAGCGCCGGAGGCTCGAGCAGCGACAGGCTGCCGGCACCATAAAGAAGCGGCGGCGCATCGTCGCGCAGCCGCGCCTTCAAGAGCTTCGGATAGCCAGCATCGCCGCGCCCCAACACCCAGATGCCGCGCGTCTCCCACGCCTCGAGCGCCTGCGCGAGCTGAAAGCCCCGCGCCAGCAGCGCCTCCATGCGGTCGGGCTCCACCAACGCAGCCAGCTCGAGCAGGAGCGCACCGCTGCCAGCGCCAAGCAGATCAGCCGGACTTGCGCTGATGCCTCGAAGGCGAATCGCCAACTGCCGATACTCGGCTGGCTTCAGCGTCGGGGCGGCGGGAGAGCGTCTCCCCACAAGCAAAGGAGCCGTCAGAAGCAGCGTCGCGCTGGTATTGGGTGACACTGCCATCAAACATCCTCGTCGTTACCAGCATCCTCTCCGCTGGCCGTGGCAAAGGCAAGCGGAAAGACCTCGCCGCTGCCCGCCCTGCGCAGCAGCCAGCCACACATGGTCGTCGTCCATCGAGAGTCGATCACATCATCGACAAGAAGCACCGGGCCAGTCGGAACCTGACCCGCAATCCGGAAGGCCGCATCCACATTCCGCGCCTGCTGAATCCCATTCGACATGGTCTTCTGCTCGGGACGCTCCTCACCGATGTGAAGCACCGGATGAAAGGGAAGACCAAGGCGCGACGCAACCCGAGCTGCCGCGTCGTAGACCAGCTTGGGGTTTCGGTGCGACGGGACACATGTCACCCAGGTTGGCTGGGGCTGAGGCTGCCAACGACGAGCGACCGCGACCAGCGCATCCACCAACTCATCGCTGAACCGCTTGTCGGTGTACTTGCCAATCCGTACATCGTCCCCCCAGCCGGCATCACCCCAGTAGGCGAGCGCCCGTCCATCGCTGACGCGAAGCTGGGAGGGGATCATGCCCCGAAGACCGCTCTTCGGTAGCCCCAGGTTGGGCCACTTCGCGCGCGGCTTCAGCGAGATATCCGTTCGACGCAAGAAGGCCGAGGCGCCGCGAACAAGTACGGGGTCTACCGCCGCGGACAGGGGAGGCAGCGCGGGCGGTGCTACCGCGCCGTCGATCGCATCGAGCGCCTTCAGCAGAAAGGGCATGTGCTCTCCGAACGAGAGTGCGCCGTAGGCTTTCATCTGCGCGAGCTCTGACCGCCGGAGTGCAGTGAGCCTCTCTACCCGCTCCCAGAACGAGGCCGGCACAGGCGCCGCAGTTCGCTTCCACTTCGTACCATCTTTGAGCACGGGTGCAGGCGCCTCAAGGCCCAGCAGTTCGAGTGCCTTGACGAGACGTGAGCGCCGCATGTTGAGCTCGGTCTGAAGCTCGTCCACGCTTGCACCCGTCGGCTTCGTCGCAAGCAGTCGGAGCACCGTCGCGACCTCCTCCTGCGTCGGGAAGGCGTTGTCGATGAACCAGCTGTTGATCTCCGTGTCCTCCTCGCCGGTGAGGAGCACGCCGTAGGCCGCCTTGATCCCGCGTCCCGCCCGTCCAACCTGCTGGTAGCAGGCGATGACCGAGCCGGGCGTCTGATAGTGAATCACGAAGGCGAGGTCGGGCTTGTCAAAACCCATGCCGAGTGCGCTCGTTGCGACCAGCACCTTCACCTCATTGTTCAGCAGCTTTTGCTCGAGGAGCGGGCGGCTCTCTCCGGTTGCGCCCGTGTAACACTCGGCCGACAGGCCGTTGGTCCGCAGCCAGGCCGCAACCGTGGATGCGTCGCGTTTCGTGAGCGCATAGACGATGCCGCTGCCCTCGAGACGCTGCAACGTGGAAGCAAGCCAGGCGAGCCGCTCCGCAGCACCACCGAGCCGTATCGACTGCAGCGTTAGCGATTCGCGATGCAGCGGCCCTCGGCGCACGGCGACATCGCGCCCGAGAATCTCACTGACGTCAGTGAGCACCCGATTGTTGGCCGTTGCGGTTGTGGCGAGCACACGCACATTTGCGGGCAGGTTCGCGATCACGCGCTGAATCAACCGATAGTGCGGCCGGAAGTCGTGGCCCCAGTCGGAAATGCAGTGAGCCTCGTCGATGACCAGCATGCCGATACGGCTGGAGATCGGCGCGAGCACCTCTTGGCGAAAGCGCTGATTTGCCAGCCGCTCCGGCGAGATGAGCAGCACATCGGCCTGCCCGGCGCGCACCGCCTGCTCCGCCGATTGCCACTCCTCGACGTTGCTCGAGTTGATGGTGATGGCGCGCAGGCCCATGCGCTTCGCAGCCGCAATCTGGTTTCGCATCAGTGCGAGGAGCGGCGAGATGATGATGGTGGGGCCCAACCCCGCCTCACGAAGCAGTCGCGCGGCGATGAAGTAGACGAAGCTCTTTCCCCAGCCGGTCTTCTGAATGACGAGCTGCCGCGGGTTGCCCTCAAGGAGCTCGCGGATGGCCTCTTCTTGGCCCGGATGAAAGGTTGCGTCTGGACGGCCGGAGCCGATGCGGAGGAGTTCTAGCGCGCGGGTCGGGTTGTAGGACATCGGGCCTCTCGAGGGGTTCAGGGCGGCTGCCGCTCGCGACAGGCCGAGGTGAATGAACGCGAGGGTGGCGCCTTCTGCGGCACCGCTCTCGGCTCCCTAGACGGAACGGCTCATCGACTGCTGAGTGCTATCGCCGCAAGTTGCTCCGCATCGGCGCGGCTCTGTGCGCCGGCGATCCAGCAGCCGAGATGGCAGAACACTGCACCAGCCACGCCCGTGACCTCCGCCAGTGCCGACCCGCGCAGCCCGCCCCAACTGCTGGGCAACGGGGCGTGTGGATACTGCGGCCCGCGAGAGCTCGGCACCGTCTGGAGATACCAAGGGGTCTCACCGTCGCCCGGAAAAATAACGAACCGATGGTGCGGACGAGCATGCCGCAGCCAGTTCATCGGACGGCCGAGCACCAATACCGGCGACCCGTCATCGGCCGAGGCAACGGCCTCTGCAGCCAGCGCCTCTTCGTGGGCAGCGCCCGCAGCACCGAGGAGTAGCTGCCTCGCCCAGGGGATGCTCCTGCGGAACGCAGCATCATAGTCGGCAGCAGTCCCGCTCGTGGGGACGCGCCAGCCGACCAGCACGAAAAGGGTGGCAGGGAGGACCGGTTCAAGGCAGCCGGCGGGGGTAACCTCAAAGAAGGTCGCCCCCGTGTCTCCGGCATCCACCGTCTGAACGAGGATCCGATCGACCGTCTCAGCGACCGTTGCTGCATCCACGCCCGCGCCCAACGCCTGCGCGATCCAGGCCGCGCCATGAGCACGCCAGACAAGCCCGAACGCCGCGTACAACAGGCCGCTCGGACGCGCCGTAGCGAAGCCACGCTGGTGGTGGTCGTAGGCTCCATCCGAGGCATCGTCCCGGTCGCCGATGTCGACACAGGCAAGGACCTCACGACCGTCTCGGCGCCAGCGCTCCATCTTGATGGCGAGCTCGTCCCGCCTCACACGCACGAGGCGCGGACGGTGCGCACGGAAGATGTCGAGCAGCACCGTCACGCCGAAGAGTTCATCGGCATGGAAGGGCCCGGCGTGGGTGACGATAAGCGGACGAGGCGCTGCCACTGTCACCACCCCCGGGGCGCGGCTGCGAGCCGCCAGCGGAGCGATCGAGACGGAAAGGCGTCGAGCCAGCTCCGGAGCCCTGGGCTCAGCGCAACCTCATCGGGCTCCGACGCAACCGTCGGCCGCGCAGCGCACAGGCTCACCCACAGCCGTTTGGCGGCTGCTTTTTCCGCAAACTCGCTCTCGCTCAAGAGGCTGCTCTGTTTGAGGTGGGCAAGCGGGTCCTGCTTCCTGCCCCCCTCGATTCCCCGCGCCACCGCGACGAAGAAGGCCGCGGCAATCCGCACCGTGGGCATCCGATGTGTGTCGTTCACCAGGTCGATGAGCGCTCGCGTGTCCACGGGCATGCCTAGCAGCAGCGCGGCACGAACCGACTCCAACCGAATGAAGTCATCACCCGAACGGGTCCAGCCGCCGGCGGAACGCCATGCGACCACACTCGCCTCGGCCTGTCTCATCCAGCCACCGCTCTGCGCCTCTTCTGGTGCAATCGACGCGCAGCGAAAGAGTTGGCTGATTGGGTAGGATGCCTCGTCCGGACGAATCGCAAACCAGGCCTGCGCGAGCTCAAGGTTGGTCTCGAATGCGACCGCCGGACTGCCGTAGAGCAGCTCCCGCCGTGCGAGCGCGCCCCGCAGTTTGAGTTCGGACGGCGAACAGTCAAGCAGGGTGCGCGCACCAGCAATCAGGGCTGCTGCTTCGCCGCAGAGTTCGTCTGCACCTTCGATATCGGGAAAGTTTGCGGCCTCTTGCACCACATGCGCGGCAACCAGAAGCGCCAACTCTCGCGGCAGCTCCGACAGGAGCGACTCAGCCCCCGCCAGCTGGCTGCCGCCGTGACCCCGCTCACGCCGATTCGCTACCGCTCGGACGAAGGTCAGCTTCGCGCTCGTCTGGCCTTCCAGCGGTGCTGCAGCAAGCTGCTCCGCGAGCGTGCGCTTGGCGGCCCATACCACCTGATGAGAAACCGGCCCGACCGAGGCGAAGAAGAGGCGATCGATGAGCGCAACCCGCTGCGCCTGATTCAGGCCGCTCACAATCGACGCCTGAAAGACGGTCGCAGCCAGATCGGCCACGGTCCGCAGGGCAATGAAACGAACATTCATGATTTCTGCTGCGGCGCGAAGTTCGGGTTCAATCGCCTGATGCAATGCGACATAGATGTTCCGCACGCTAAGGGCGTGCCGAAGCAGCATCCCCACCTTCTCCGAAAAGTCAGAGACGGGCGCAAGCTGACCGGCCTGCTCCACCTGTGCGAGCACGACCACGCTGCCCGGAATCTCTAGCCCTGCGAGGCGCGCAAACTCCGTGAGGAAGAAGGCGCCTCCGAACGATGCACCGTCGAGCCGTTGTGGCGGCGGATGTGGCGCCGCATGCTCGAGCATCAGCGCGGAGGTCGGGCGACGATGCAATGCTTCCCCAGACCTCCCGAACTGCAGCGCATAGGCCAGCTCACCCGCCGTCGCGAACGCCTGGGTGGCCTCGGAGAGGAAGGGCAGCCCGGGGGCTCCCTCCGGCGCAGGATAGCCAAGGAGCGTGACCGAAACCGCATCGCCGCGATGTTCCGTCGCAACGAGCAGCGTAGCCTTCGAGGAACGATTCGGCGAAGACCCCACCCCCGGGAAGGTCTCCAGCAGTCGCTCCAAGTGGCTGGCGAGCCTGACGTTGCGCGTGAGAGCCGCCTCCTCGGTCAGGCGGGAGATACCGAGCGACATCAGAGATCCCACACGAAGTCGAGCCACCAACAGGCCTCGTCCCCGCTTGCCCCAAGAGCCGATGCACCTCGCACGGCCAAGACCCAGTCCGCCTCCGGACCGGGTGTCCAGGTTGGGAGCGCTGCGTAGACATACCGTGCCTCGTTATCCCACGCGTGAAGGGCTGCCGGCGAGATCTCGAGCGCATGCCAGCCTGCGAGTTCCAGCAACCCTTCCACCTCTTCTCGGACTTCAAGCAGTTGCGTCGCCAGACAGACCCACTGCTCGTCCTCGGGATCGATGGTTTCTACCAACTCCGCGAGACCGCGGCGAAGCGCATCCGTACCTTGCAACATCGAACCCACGAACCATTCCGCGTCGGAAGGGCCGGGGCCAGCGACAAGCGCAGACGGCCCCACAATGCGGAGAAGCGCTGCAGCGGCACGGGCGCGACCGAAGGGACCGCTCTCGTGCAGCAGGCTGATGCCATCAAGCAGCAGCGGGTCCTCCAGCAGCTCCTCCAACGGAGCAGCGAGCGCCACCTCCGGCGGCTGGCAGGAGAGATGCTCGGCCGGGGGTAAGACGAGCTGCACCATCGACGACTCGCCGTCCAACCTGATGAGAATCCCAGCACCACCATCGTGGTATCTCGCAATACAGGCCACGGGCTCATCGTTCGGCCGCTCGATGGCGATCCCTTCCTCCGGCACATGGGCGCGTTGCAGGGTACGCTCCGCGCCTGGGGTGAGCGAAACAACATGAATGGTCGCCTGCCCAGCCTGCCGCCGCCGCGGGATGACCCGCCACACTCCATCCTCCCGCGTCAGCAAGAAGGGTTGGCTATACAGGCCGCTCAGGTCAGCGACATCCAGCCAGCCAGTCGCCGCAGCGGCGCCGGCGTCAATGGTCGTGGCCTCCTCCTCTTCCCACAGCTCGGCCGTCGCATAGCCGCGGCCTGTGCCATGCTTCGGATGGCCAAGGCCAACCGCGACGGGCTCACCGGCACGGCGGTAGGGCCGGTCGAGAAAGGCGCCCGCACGGGTGAGCGCCACAACCACGTTGTCCATGGCGGAAGCGTTGTTCGAACGCACTGTCGGGTCCTCCATCGGATGTTGCTCCATGCTTCCTTGTGTCACCGGGTTGGTCGATGCAGTGCTAAGACGGGCGGGGCGACGGCTTGCTGAGCGATCGCGAAGTATGCCGGCAACCAGCTGAAGCCAGAAGGCATAGTCCTCCACCCGCTTTCGCTGCTCCGACGTGGCGGTCGCGCCGTCGGCACGGGTGAGACGGTCCAACTGTCCGACCAGCTCCCGGAGCAGCTTCGCCCGTACATCGGTGTGGCCGCGGTGAAAGCGGTTGGTTACCTTCCGGATGTCCGCCGCGGCTCCCTGCTCTCGCTCCGACTCTGCGACCTCTCGCACCAACTCCTCAAGCCGGACCAGGCCTGTCTGGATCTGCCAGAGCCGGTCAAAGCTCTGAACGAGCTGGTTGTCGGAACGGGCTTGTGCGACCACAAACTGCACGAGGAACCTCCGGAGTCCCTCCCGAGCCTGCTGGAGTTGCTCCTCCGTAAACGCTGGCTCCTGCTCCTCGTGGATCACCTCCTCCAGGCCGCTGGGCCCCTCGGAGCTGACGCGTTTCGAGGGACGCTGCGCACGGCCCTGGTCGGCGATCAGGTTCGAGACCACACGGTAGAGATATCCGACTGCATTGCTTCCCATTTCCGGCGGTTTTCCGCGCGAAGATAGCCGAAGAACGGCAGCTGCAATGAGGGCTCTACGCGCCACCTCCGCAGCGTCGCCCGGCGCTGATCTTTCCAACCGGAAGCCGAGCTTCGTGGTCGACAGGCAGTGCAGCACCGCGGCGGCAATCACCTCCCGCGACGCAGCCAGTTCGGGGCCGGGCCAGACCGCACGCGCACGCGCATCTGCCGCCTGCCACCCCTGCCAAAGCGCAACGTGCGCCTCATGGACTGCCTCGTTTCGCTCGTTTGCCGAACTCATGACACCCTCCACTTACGAAGTCCGCTCGCACGTAACGCCGAGGCCTGCTCAAGCGCCCACACGGTCTGCGGGACGACCGTGCCCTGAGGCTGCCCGAACCGCTCAGCACGAAGCAGCCGCGACAGGTCACCGGCTGCTGCCAGCGCCGGAGGTCCACCCCGAAGCCGGATATCCAGCTGAAACCGCTGGCGAATCTCCTCCTCAAACGCTGCCATGGAGAGCGATTTTCCTCCATGGTTGAGCAGGACCTGGAAGGCAGCGTTGGCAACCATGTCTGCAAGTACATGCTGCGAACCCGTAAGCCGGCTGAAGGATGAAGCTGACGCTGGTCGCACCTCGACCCGTCCACCGGTATCGGATTGCAATGCAACGGGTCTGGCCCCCTGGCCCGTAGCTACCGCACCACAGAGGTGGACTGGCAGAAGGGCCCCAATGTTGGAAACATCCGGGCCCGCCAGCTCCAACGGGCGAGGCGTTAGGTGTACCGACTCTCCCGGCCTTTCGAGCACTTCGACGACCCGCGCCACCAGTTCGCTGGCAGCCCGGGTCCACGGACCATACCTGCCGTCTGCGCTCTGCAGACCGACCCGTCTCCGGAAGGTGGCATCGGTCTCGAACGATGCTTCGCCATGAGCTGCGAAGGCTGCGCAGGCAAACTGCCGTTGGGTGAGCGCACGACCGAGCGCCTCAACGCGCACCTGAAGCCTCAAGCCCACCTCTCGCTGGATTGCCCCCCAAAGGGCGAGGAGCGGTCGCGAGAGCAGGAACTCGAGCCGTCTTGCATTCTCATACCAGCCGGCAGGCGCGCGGCCCGATAACGCCCCCTGACCCTTCAGCGCCCGAACGAGCTTCTTTCCCGCGGTGGAACTCAGTTCCGATTTGGCCCTTTCGATGGCTGCTCCCCCTTCAGGAAAGGCTTCCAGAAAGAGTCCTTCAGACTTCATTGCCCAGATGATGTGCATCCCCGGCCGATGTAGTTCTGCAGCATGCAACGGCCATGGAATCCAAGGCAATGCCAACGCCACATCGGTACGAAAGCCAGCGAAGAGCTCGTCTGCCTCCTCGTTGGCAACCAGGCCGGCCACCACCAGCGGTCCCGACTTCCCGTCGCCCGACTCATCCATCCAGAGCGTCCAACTTGAGGCTTTCATCCCATACTCCGTTTCTCCGAGCGGTTCTCTTGGGCAGGCTCCCACGTGGCCTGACCCAGCCCAAGGACCGACTCATGACCCACGTGAACCCACCGAGCATACTTCCAAAGCGCAGACAGCTCTGGCCCAACATTCGCGACTTGTACGCTTCCCCAGATACCTGCAACGGGGATGACTTCGCCAGTCCCCCCGCGCATGCGCGTCTCGCGTAACGACTGTACCCAGCTACGGTCCACAATCTGCACCTCTCGGGCCTGGGCGCGCAGCCTGGCCCAATCGAGTTCAATGGGGTCGCGCTCGTGAAACTCCGACAGATGAATGACACGGCGGCAGAGGTCGGCCGAAAACCGCTCCGCATCAAACTGCGTAAGCGTCTCTCGCTCCTGGTTGCGAAGCCAGAGCGGCGTCTTGAATCGAAGCCAACCGTGAGCGGCGTCAAACGGGTCTGGCACCGGTGCCCTGAGCCAGTGCGTCGGCTGCGCTGAAAGGTCGTCGACCTGTCCGTCAAGTGTGATGGGCCTGCTCCGCCCGTCGCGTTCTCGCCGGTTCACGCTGAGCAGGCGATGGCGGCCGCGGTGTAGCGGCGACCCAACCCAGCCTTCGAACGCGTCTCTGAGCGCCAGGGCAACAGCTGGCGCAAAGGCACGCGCGGCACCGATGAGTTTGATCTCAACCCGCATCTCCTCGCCGTTTCGAAGCCGCAGGCCGTTCCAGCGCCAGGGTGTCGAGAAGAGATAGGGAGCCATCGGCTGAGGAAACCAACCCGAATCTGCCACCTTGTGTCGGGACATCTCCCAGATGTACCCGTAGGCGCAGGTGGCCATCACTGGGCAAGGTTGGCCATCGGTGGTGCACCGCGGTGCCCCCGTCAAACAGGCTGACGCCCGCAACGCCCGACCCACCGCACCCCGAACCGCACTGCCGGGAAAGGCGTCGAAGGTGAGGTCGCCTTCCACTGCGATGACCGCCTCCAGCACCAGAATCCCCAGGCGTCCGCCGTGCGAGGTCTCGTCGTTGGCCCTTGCATTTTTCATCGTCATTTGACCATCCTCGCAGCGCTGCGTCGACGGGTCAACGGGAGGAAACAGTGGAAGCTGCTGCGCGCGTTCAACACATTTTCTTTTCTATGAACCACCATGCGCCCCAAAGCGCACGCTACCAGTTCGGCGATGCGAGCGCGTCGGCGACTTTCATGCTGAGCGCGCTGGCAGCATTTCGCCTCTTGCCGGTGCAACCAGCCCGCCCGCGATTCCACCTCTTTGTTACCAACGACACGACAGAAGCTGCGGTGACGGTGCTCGCGCATGAACTGGCAGACGCTCTCGGACTGGACGCCGCTGCGCTCGCGCAGGAGATTTGGTCAAACAGGATGGTCATTCCCCTCGCCGACGTCGCCACCGAGGCGAGGTCGATCATCCCCCGCATGTTAGAACAGGTCAGGGACGGCGACGCGCTCTTCCTGGAGCCAACGCAAGGACCACGACCGATACAGATGGCGATGACGGTTGGGACCGCACTCGTCTCATCACTCATGCGCATTGAAACGGCTCCCCTCTACTATGCAAGTACGGTCAAGGACGCCGGAGGGAGCATCTTCGTCATTGAAGAGATTCAAGACATCTTGGCAGGTCTGAACCAGACGATGGCGGTTCGCGACCTGTTACACCATCTGCGACCGGAGACCCTCGACCCTGCCACGGGTGGCAAGTTGTCCTCCATTCGCCAAAGTCTGGACAGCAGCGACACCCGCGCATTGCAGGCCTCCCTCCAGGCGCCGGGATTCGGCACAACGCCTGGACAGGCGGTGGTAGACTGGGCACTCCGAAGATTCCAAGGCTACTTCCCTCCGCCGGCGAGCTCAGCCACGACGAGCTCCGCACACGACAACAACGCCTTTCTGGACCTCGAACTGGCGCTGGTGGAGCGGCTACGGGTAGCAGGGCGCCATGCAGACGCACTCCGCGTTCTACGGGAGCATGTGGTAAACCTCGCAACGCTCGCTCTGCTGCCGACACGGCAACTCGATGGCTTCTCGGTCGGATTCCGCGAGGGCTTCGAGCACATTGCTCTTCGCGGCAAGGCAATGAGCGGTGTGGCTGCACCCTGTTTCTTCCGATTGCTCGCGGAGCAGCGGAATCGGAGCACGCATGGCGCTTTTAAGGCCAAACAGCCCATCAAGGCCGCCACGCTGGAAGCGGCGCTCGACGCGATGGGCAGCGACCACGCAAGCGAGACCATCATCTCACAGGCGGCCACCAACGCACTCGCCTTCCTCCGCGACGAGGTCCTTGGTAACCGCGGAGCGACGTGGCTGACCTTTGAACAGACGAGCGCCTTCCTGGTTCTGCTCCCGCGCCTTCTCACGGCAGAGCGGCCCGCACTGATGGCTCAATGGCAAAGCCTGCCGACGGTGCCACCGGAGGGTGGGGTGATACTCTTTCAGCACTCCGGCGCCTGGAAGTTCTGTCAGGTCGACGGGCCAGCGCCAACCGACGCCGCTGGCGCCGCGTTCCTCGTTCTCAACGCGGGAACGGGCGGCCACGCTGGATTCACCAAGCCTCGGAAATGGGAGAAGCCCGATGCTGCACGCACCTTCGCCAGCTGGATTCTGGTCGACGAGCGCGTGAAAGAGGCGCCGCCAGAAATTGTGCACCATTTTCCTTGGTCTATACTCTCACTTCAATCGGCTGCCGGCGGTACCGCGGTCATGCAGCAGCGCAACGCAGAGTCCGCGAGGCCCTCCTCCCCCTAACCCTTCAACCGCACGCAGCTGAGCTCCACCTCCACCGCGTCGGCATCGGCGGCGCAGGTGGTGGGGCAGAGGAGCATCTCGGTTGGGTTGGCGCGGTCGTTGAGATACCAGCCGCCGTCGGGGCCGCAGGCTGCGGCATCGAAGACGGAGGGGACCTCTGTCGAGGCGGCGCCGGTGATGGAGCGGACCGAGATGGCCGTGTAGTCCACCTCATACTGGTCGCCGGGCGACGGCAGCCGGAAGGTGCAGGGCACCGGGTCGCTCAGCGAGATACGCTCGCGCAACGAGGCGAAGAGGGGCGACCAGTCGGGCTCGCAGATGGAGAGCTGCAGGCCGTCGTGGAGCGTCGCGAGCTGCAGATACTGCTCGCCACGCCCGTCGCCGCAGGAACAGGTGTCGCCAAAGATGCCGCAGCCGTCGATGTAACCCACAAAATCGACGATGGCGTGCGAGGTCCAGCGGCCTTCGAGACCGGCGGTTGTGTCGGCGAAGTTGGCGAACTGCGAGGCCATCGTCGTGCCCCGCTCGTCGTCGTCGGTCACAAAGACAAAGTGGACCCGCGAGTCGGGCCGCAGGAAGCCCCGCCACTGCCCCCCCGTCCGC
>JABMMX010000072.1 GCA_013205435.1 Deltaproteobacteria bacterium | reverse complement strand
GCGCTTTCGGTGTGGCGCGGCGTTGCGTTTTGCCCTGCCCTTTGCGCTGATTGTATGGCTGCTGGCAAGTTGCGGCAAAGTTGCGCCGGTGGCGCTGCCTCCGGAGGCCTGCAAGGCCATGCTCCCCGCGCTGCAGGGCCGGACGGCGACGATGACCCACCCCGAGTCGGCGGTGGAGACGGGCCTCACCTGGACGGTGGAGGAGGGTCGGCTGACCGAGAGGCGGAGCGACGGCAGTTCGAGCCGTTTTGCCTGCACGCCGAAGGGGCTCGCGCTGGAGAGCCACACGGAGCGCGGCCAGGCGGTGTCGTTCGAGCCGCCCGTGCTGATTGCGCCTCGGGCTGCGGGCTACGGCGAGTATGAGGGCGACTGGCGTGCAGGCCGTCTCAAGATGGGCCGCTACCGCTTTGCCTGGGATGCCGCCGATGCGGACCAGGTGGGCGACCTACCGCTCAAGGGCGGCCTCTGGCGTTCGATGCGATCGGCGCTGGTACTCGAGCAGTCTGACGGCGAGACGAGCTACGCCACAGACAGCGTCTGGTCGCTCTCCGCGGAGGGCTGGATCTGCGTGCGCCGGATGCAGGTGATGGATGGCGACGACCACACCGTCGGCGTGGAGAACCTGACCGCGATCTCGCCCGTGAAGCGCTAGGCGATCGGCCTCTGGCGCCGGGCTTCGACATAGAGGCTGGCGTGGCTGCCCGAACGCAGCGCAGGCTGGCTCGCGGAGGAGAAGCCGCGGTTGCGGCGGAGGATTTTGGCGCCTTCGGGTTGCTCGTCCGGGCGCGCGGGCGCAGCGACCTCCATCACTGCGACCTCCATCGCGGCGAGCGGGAGGGGCGTCACAGGAGCTGCAGCAGGTGCGGCGCGGTGCAGAGGCGCAGGTTGCTGTCGCACGCTGCGGACGGGCTGCAGGGTGCGCGCCGGCCTCTTCCTGAACTGTCGGCTCGCCCACCAGAGACCGCCGCCGAGCAGCAGCGCGAGCGCCGCAACGAGGAGGAGGAAGGTCTGTGGGGAGAGGTGTCTCACGCGAGTCCGAGCGGGTCCGTGGTGCGGTCGATGGTTCGGTAGGTGGCTGCAGCGTAGTAGTCGGCCGCGACGACATCGATGTTGCCGATGGCGAGGTAGCGGAGCTCGTGGAGATACTCGACATGGGCGCCCACTTCGCTCTGGGCCAGCAGCAGGCTGAAGCCGGCGATTTGGGGGAAGAGGTGGAGGGTGATCTCGGTGAGGTTGCGGGGCCGTTCGCGGCAGGCCGCGAGCACGAGACGGAGCCGGTTGGCGTGGTGGGTCTGGGTCTCGAAGATGCGCTGCTCGATCTGCCGGATGGGGGCCTCGTGGGCGCCGAGCCCGAGGGCGAAGGTTCCCCAGCCTTTGAGCTTGTCGAGCGAGCGGAGGTAGTTCTCGAGGCCGGTGAAGGGGGTGATGGACTGTGGCCGCTGCGCGGGCGTGATGCGGCTGAGGAGGTGGTCGGCGGTGAGGACGACATCGTCGATGGCGATGCAGATCATGCCGGGGCAGTGGCCAGGCACATGGAGGATGGGCCAGCGGCCTGCGATGCGGTCGCCGTTGCGGAGGCGGCGGTCCGGTTCGAGGTCTTGGAAGTAGTCCTTCTCGGTCTGGTAGATGTCGACCAGGTCGGCGACCGCGGCGGGCTCCATGCCTGCGCGGCGGAGGAAGACGGCGACGTCGCGGGAGGCGATGATGAGGCGCTCGCGGAAGCCCTCCAGGACACGTGCGTCGAGCTCGTGAATGGCGATGGGCAGCCCCATATCGCGGAAGCGCCCTGCCCCGCCGAAGTGGTCGATGTGGGCGTGGCTGACGATGACCTCGCTGAGGTCCTGCAGACGGGTCTTCACGCCGAACTCGGTGCGGACAAAGTCCATGCAGGTGTCGAGCTGGTCGTGCGAGAGGTGGGTGCCGCAGTCGAAGAGGAAGGGGTGGTCGGGGTCGTCAACGAGATAGAGGTTGTTGAGGTGGCCGGGGAAGCTCTGCACGGGGAGCAGGTAGATGCGGGTGCCACCCTCGGTGCGGATCTCGGCGGGGCCGATGGGCTGGCCTTTGCCGTTGGAGTTGTAGTCGCTGATGGTCGCCATGTTATGCCTCTTCTGCGCTGCCGGCGAAGACGAAGGCGCGGATGCGCTCGTCTTGCGACTGCATGAAATCTGCGGGGCTGCCTTGGAGGAGCAACTCGCCCTGGTAGAGCATCGCAACGGAGTGGCTGATGCGAAAGGTGCTTGCCATGTCGTGGCTGACGACGACGGAGGTCACGCCGAAGCTCTCCTGGGCCTCGACAATCATCTCGTTGACGGAGGCGGTGAGGACAGGGTCGAGGCCGGTGGTGGGCTCGTCGTAGATGAGCATCTCGGGGCGGGTCACGAGGGCACGGGCGAGCGCGACCCGCTTGCGCTGGCCAGCTGAGAGTTCGGCAGGCATGCGGGCTGCGAGTTCGCCGAGCGAGAGGCGGTCGAGCACCTCGGCGACGACGGGCGTTGCGTCGCGGAGCGAGAGCCGGTCGCCGGCCTCCCGCAGCGGGAAGGCGCAGTTGTCGAAGACGGAGAGGGAGTCGAAGAGGGCGGCGCCCTGAAACAGCATGCCGATGCGGCGGCGGACGGCCCGGAGCTCTGTGTCGGGCAGCGTGAGGAGGTCGCTGCCGAGCACGGAGACGGCGCCGGAGTCGGGTCGCAGAAGTCCGAGCAGGTGCTTCATCAGCACGCTCTTGCCGGAGCCGGAGCCGCCGATGAGGGTTGTGATTCTGCCCTCCTCCGCCGAGAAGTTCACGTTGCGCAGGACGGTGCGGGCGCCGAAGGACTTAACCAGGTTGCGGACCTCGACGGCCGCCGGGCCTTGGTTCTCTGGCTCCGCGGCGGCAGGGAGCGCCGGGGCTGTCTCGCTGAGTCGGCTGGTGGAGAGTGCGAGGAAGGCGCGGACATCGGGGTTGTCGCTGGCCCGGAGCTCGTCGGGCGTCCCTGCGAAGGCGATGCGGCCCTCGGAGAGGAGCGCGACCTGGTCTGCCAGACGGAAGACGCTGGCCATGTCGTGGCTGATGATGACCTGGGTGACGCCGAACTTCTGGCGGGCCTCGATGAGCATGTCGTCGACGGCTTCGATGAGGATGGGGTCGAGGCCGGTCGTCGGTTCGTCGCAAAGCAGGATGGAGGGCTTGCGGACGAGAGCGCGTGCGAGGCTGACCCGCTTTCTCATGCCGCCCGAGAGTTCGGCGGGGAGGAGGTTGCGGGCATCGGTGAGGCCGAGCTCGGAGAGGAGTTCGTCGACGCGGGCGGCGATGGCGGCGGGCTCGAGGCGGCGCTCTTCGCGGAGCGGAAAGGCGATGTTGTCTGCGACACTCATGGCATCGAAGAGCGCGTAACTCTGGAACATGGTGCCGACGCGACCGCGGAGGTCGGCGAGCTCCTCGGGTGTGGCAGAGCGGGTGTCGTGTCCCATGAGCCGGACGGCGCCCTCGTCGGGCAGATAGAGCGCGTTGAGCAGTTTGATGAAGACCGACTTGCCCGAGCCTGTGCGGCCTAGCACAACCGTGGTCTTCCCCTCGGGGATGGAGAGGGTGACGCCGCGCAGGACCTCGATGGCGCCGAACCGCTTGGTCGCTGCTTCGACCTCGATGAGGGGTTCAGGGCTCGACATGGTGCGTCAGAGGGGCGGCTTGAAGGGGATCCGCGGGCTGTGTATCCCTCCGCGCGATTCGGGGCCACTTTCCCGCCCCGACCGACGACGGTGTGTGCGCCTTTTCACGAGGCGCCTCCGTCCCACTCCAGAGAGTCCATGAGCGACGCACTCGAAGCCCGCATCGAAAGCCTCGGCCGCCAGATCTTCACCGGCATGGAGAAGCAGTCGCCCTCCGTCTTCAACAAGGACTTCTGGTCTGGGAAGATGATGGAGTGGTCGATGAAGGACGAGGCCTTCAAGATCCAGATGTTCCGGTTTGTGGATGTCTTCCCGGTGCTGCAGAATGCCGAGCAGATTGCGCGGCACCTACAGGAGTACTTTGCGCAGCCCGGCAACGAGGCGCCGGCTTGGATGCAGCTCGGGCTCAAGACCATGGGCGACGGCACGGGGCTGATTGCCCGCACCGCGGTCAGCCAGATTGAGCGGAGCCTGCGCGGCATGGCGGAGACCTTTGTGGCGGGCGAGACGCCGCAGGCTGTGCTGCCGAAGCTCATCTCGATGCGGAAGTCGGGCATCACCTTCACGGTCGACCTGCTGGGCGAGGCGGCGCTGTCCGACGGCGAGGCGGAGGCCTACGCATCGCGGTACCTCGACCTGATCAAGACGCTGGCGCAGGCTGCACCGGGCTGGAAGGCCGACCCGCTGCTCGATGCCGATAGCCAGGGAGCTATCCCGCGGGTGAACATCTCCATCAAGGTCTCGGCGCTCGACAGCCAGGTGAACGCCATCGACACCGACGGCTCGGTCGCGCGACTTACCGCGCGGCTGCTGCCGCTGTTCGTGGCGGCCAAGGAGCGCGGGGTCTTCCTGAACCTCGATATGGAGAGCACCTCGCTGAAGGGGCTGACGCTGGCGCTCTTCCGCAACCTGCTGCTTCAACCGGAGCTCGATGGCTACGACAGCGCTGGCATCGTGATCCAGGCCTACCTCCGCGACAGCCACGCCGACCTGCAGTCGCTGATCGACTGGGCGCGGGCGAACCGCCGCCGCATCACCGTGCGGCTCGTGAAGGGCGCCTACTGGGACTACGAGACGGCGCACGCGGAGGCCTCGGGCTGGGAGAGCCCCGTCTATGCGCGGAAGGCGGAGACGGATGCAAACTACGAGGCCTGCACGCGGCTGATGGTGCAGAACTTCGATGCGGTGCGGCCTGCCTTCGGGAGCCACAACGTGCGCTCGATCGCCAACGCGATGGCGCTCGCCGAGGCGGCCGGTCTGGCGAAGTCGGACATCGAGATTCAGATGCTCTACGGCATGGCGGAGCCGCTCAAGCAGTCGGTGCGGAGCATGGGCTACCGGGTGCGCGACTATACGCCGGTCGGCGACCTGGTTCCCGGCATGGCCTACCTCGTGCGACGGCTGCTGGAGAACACCTCGAACGAGGGCTTCTTGCGGGCCAAGTTTTCCGATGATGTGGACAGCGCGACGCTGCTGCGCAACCCGGACGAGGTGGTGCGCGCGCTGCCTCCGCTGCCCCGACCCGCCGCGCCGCTCTTTGCGAACGAGCCGCTGGTGGACTGGGCCGAGAACGGGGAGCGGGCGGCGATGCAGCAGGCGCTAACGCGGGTGCGCGGGAGCCTCGGAGGTGCCTATCCGCTCATCATCGGCGGCAAGAAGGTGGCGACCTCGGAGCGCATCGTCTCGCTCAACCCTGCCGACCCATCCGAGGTCATCGGAGCGGTTGGATCGGCGAGCGTCGCCAACGCCAACGCCGCGGTCGAAGCAGCGCGTGCGGCCTTCCCCGCCTGGCGCGATGGCGGCGTGAGTGTCCGCGCCGCACATCTGCGGAAGCTTGCAGCGCTGATGCGGGCGCGCCGCCACGACCTGTCGGCCTGGATGGTGCTGGAGGTTGGCAAGAGCTGGAGCGAAGCCGACGCCGACGTGGCCGAGGCCATCGACTTCTGCGACTTCTATGCGCAGGGCGCCACCTCGATGATGGCGGCTCCGACGCGGCTGGGTCACCTGCCGGGCGAACTCAACCAGCTCTTCTATCACCCGATGGGCGTTGGCGCGGTCATCGCGCCGTGGAACTTCCCGCTCGCCATCCTCTGCGGCATGACCGTGGGGGCGCTGGCGACGGGGAACTGCGTGGTGGTGAAGCCGGCCGAGCAGTCGCCGGTCATCGCCGCGCAGTTTGTGCAGCTCTGCATCGAGGCTGGGATTCCGGCGGGTGTGGTCTCCTTCCTGCCGGGCCTTGGCGAAGTTGTGGGCGCCCACCTGGTGGCACATCCGCAGGTTCGGTTTGTGGCCTTCACCGGCTCGCGCGAGGTGGGGCTCTCCATCCTCCGCACGGCCTACAACACAGGCGTCGGTCAGCCGGGCGTGAAGCGGGTGGTCTGCGAGATGGGCGGCAAGAACGCCATCATCGTCGATGACGACGCCGACCTCGACGAGGCGGTCGCCGGCGTGCTCTACTC
>JABMMX010000071.1 GCA_013205435.1 Deltaproteobacteria bacterium | reverse complement strand
GGCTGGCCCAGGGCACCATCTACCCCGACGTGGTCGAGAGCGGCGGCTCCAAGTCCAAGAAGGCGACCATCAAAAGCCACCACAACGTTGGCGGCCTGCCCGAGACGCTCGGCCTCAAGCTCCTTGAGCCCCTCCGCGAACTCTTCAAGGACGAGGTCCGCGAGCTCGGCGTCACGCTCGGACTCCCGCGCGAGATGGTCTACCGCCACCCCTTCCCAGGGCCCGGCCTGGGCGTCCGCATCCTCGGAGAGGTCCGTCGCGACTTCGCAGACCTGCTCCGCCGCGCCGACGACATCTTTATCTCGGAGCTCCGCGCCACCATCGACCCCGTGACCGGCCGCTCTTGGTATGACCTCACCAGCCAGGCCTTCGCTGTCTTCCTGCCGGTCAAGAGCGTGGGCGTGATGGGCGACGGCCGCACCTACGACTATGTGGTCGCGCTCCGCGCCGTGGAGACCAGCGACTTCATGACCGCAGACTGGGCAGAGCTCCCCTACGCGCTGCTCAAGAAGGTCTCCAGCCGCATCATCAACGAGGTCCGCGGTATCAACCGCGTCACCTACGACATCTCCAGCAAGCCGCCCGCCACCATCGAGTGGGAGTGAGCCGGAGTTGCGCTCGTCGGCCGCTCGCCTAGAGGGTTGGGGCATTCGATCCTCGACGAGGGTACCATGAAGAGAACCGCGCTGGCCCTCCTGCTCCTTCTTCCGCTCTCGGCAGAGGCGGGCAGCCGATTTGATGATGAGCCCGACGCCCCCGCCGCTACCGGCTTTGCAGCCATCCTCGCACCGGCAAACGGCCTCCTGCCCAAGGGCGGCTCCACGGCCCGGCTCTTCGTCTACCGCGACGACGGAACCCCCTTCAGCAACGGTGCAGCGGCCGGTTCCTACGAGCCGGGCGTGGAGGTTGCGCTGCCGCCCGGCACCTACTTCGCCGAGGTCGCCCGCACCCGCACGGGGCTCCGCGTCTCCAAGTTCCGCGTCGAGCTCGGCAAGACCAGCGTCATCCCCACCGGTTGGGTCGGCGTGACCGCGGTGGAACCCGACGAACAGCCCCGCCTCAACTGCCAGCCCTGGTTCGCCGACCTCACGGTCTTTGAGCGCGACGCAAATGGCGTTGCCAAGATGGCCCAGTCCAACAGCCACACGGAGCACGAAGCGTTCGGCGCGCTGCAGCTCCCCGTCGGACCAACCGAAGTGGTCTTCAACGGCCTTCCTGCCGCGGTCACCGTCAAGGCCAACGCGGTCCTCGCGCTCCCCACCGGATTTGCGTTGCCCTCGATGGGCGGAAACCCACAGCTCTGCGCCGGCGACCCTGCTCTTGACGCTACCCCCCGCATCAACCTCTGCACCGACGGCGGCACCCAGGTGCCCGCCGGCAGCTACCGGGTCGCCGCAACCATCGACACCAACAGGCCCCCCTACACGCTCCGCGATGAGCGCGAGGTCACGGTCGAGACCGCGATCGGCGGCGCCAGCCGCGACCTCCAGACCGCCCGCCTTGCCCACCGCGAACTGCCCGACGCCATCCTGCCCATCACCGACGCCGACGCCCCCGCTCTCGCAACCATCCGCAGCGTCGGGCCTGCACCGCTCGGCGGCACCAAGGGCAGCATCCGGCTCGGCGGGAGCCGCAAACCGTGACCGCGCCCGGCCGCTGGACCCGCGGAGGCGGCCTCGACTTCACCTGCACCCGCTGCGGCCGCTGCTGTCGCGGGCCCGGTGAGGTCTGGTTCACCCAGCAGGAGAAGGCGCAGGCGCTCGCAGCCATCAGTGGCACGCCGCTTGCCCACAAGGCCGACTCCATCTGGCGAGCAGCGGGTGCCGACGAGGTCATCGACGTGCCCGCAGATCAGGCCTGCCCGCTGCTCGGCCCCGAAGGCTGCACCATCCAGGCGGTCAAACCGGCACAGTGCCGCACCTACCCCTTCTGGCCCGAACTGCTCCACAGCCGTGAAGACTGGGAGTCGGAGAAGGGCCGCTGCGAAGGCATCGACCTCGGCCCCAACCACTACGCCTACGCCGACATCTTCGAGCTTCTCTCGGGCCGCAAAGACACCCGCGAGAACAGCTAGACGAGCCGCTTAGAGCGGGATGTTGCCGTGCTTCTTGGGCGGGTTCTCGTCGCGCTTGTTGGCGAGCAGTTCGAGCGCCTCGATGAGCCGCTTCCGCGTGTCCGACGGCGTGATGATGGCATCGATGTAGCCGAGCTCGGCAACCTTGAAGGGGTTGGCGAAGAGCTCCTTGTACTTCTCGATGTACTCTTTGCGCGCGGCGACCGGGTCGGCCGCCTCGGCAATCTGCTTGCGGTAGACGATGTTGACCGCGCCGTCGGGACCCATGACCGCGACCTCCGCCGTCGGGTAGGCGAAGTTGAGGTCGGCCCTCAGGTGCTTGGAGGCCATGACGTCGTAGGCGCCGCCGTAGGCCTTGCGCGTGATCACGGTGATCTT
>JABMMX010000070.1 GCA_013205435.1 Deltaproteobacteria bacterium | reverse complement strand
GCCGCACCGAGGTGAACACGCCGGCCGAGTTTGAGAGCGCGACAGCCGGCACGGCCCGTGGTAGCCTTGTGAGGCTGCGTCTTCAGCGTGGCGAGGCGACAGTTTTCGTTGCCTACACGCTCTGACTCTGCCGGAACCTGCCGCTTGAACCCACTCTCTTTCAGCCGCATCGAGGGCCAAGACCGCGCCATCCTCGCGCTCGTCGGCGCCTCGGCCCGCAAGAAGCTCCACCACGGCCTGCTCTTCGTCGGCCCCGACGGCGTCGGCAAGCGTCAGGTCGCCCGCGCCCTCGCCGCCTCCACCTTCTGCTCCTCGCCGCAGCCGCTCCAACTCGACCCCTCGCTCCGCGAAGCCTGCGGAATCTGCGGCCCCTGCCGGCGCATGCTCGCAGGCACCCACCCGGACTTCGTTCAGCAGGCGCCCGACGGCCGCAACTACAAGATTGAGCAGGTGCGCGAGACCATTTCCGTCACCAAGTATCGGCCTGCAGAGGCCGGTGCCCGCTTCATCATCCTCGATGCCGTCGACCTCCTCCGCGACGAGGCCGCCAACGCCCTCCTCAAAACGCTCGAGGAGCCCACGGGCGAGACCCACTTCATCCTCCTCACGGCGCAGCCGCACCGCCTGCTCAGCACCATCCGCTCGCGCTGTCTGCGCGTCGCCTTCGCACCGCTCGCAGACGCCGTGGTCGCCCGTGTTCTTGTCGCCGCCGGCGTCGAAGCAACCGCAGCGGCCGGCGCGGCCCGGCTCTCGGGTGGCAGCATCACCCGCGCAAACGCCGTGCGCGAGACCTCGGCCTACGCAAACCGCGACGAGATCGCCCGCGCCATCACCACGCTCGACGAAGCCAGCATGGCCGAACTCATCGCGCTCGCCGAAGCCTGGACCAAGGACAAAGAGGCGGTGAGGCCCATGCTCGACCTCGTCCGCGCCCTCGTCCGCGACGCCATGGTGCTCCGCGCGGGGCTCCCAGAACGGCGCCTCCACCTCGACCTCGCGCCGCTGATCGACCCATGGTCGGCGGGCCGTCCGCTGCAGGCCTGGCTCCACGTCATCGACCAGATAGAACAGGCGGAGCGCGAGCTGCTCGGCAACGTCAACCCGCGCATGGTCGTAGAAAACCTAATGCTGGCACTCCGTCGCGATTCGGTCTAACTTCCAAAACATGGAAGCGATGGAAGCCATTGAATCACTCTCGGAACTCGACCAACCGTTGGGCCGACCCTTCGCCGGCAAGCGGCGCCTCGCAAACATCGTCGATGTACGGATGCCCGGCACCCACTATCGCTCCTCGGTGGAGGCCGGCGACCTGCGCGTTCGCCCCGGCGAATTGCTCATCATAGAGAACGAGCGAGGCCTCTTCGCAGCCCAGGCGGAAGGCTACGCCGAGCGCCGCCTCATCCCAGCGCAAGACAGCCGCCGCGCGCTCCGCATCGCCACCGACGAAGACCGCGCCAACCACGCCGAACAGCCCGGACTGACCCGCGAAGGCCTCCGCCGCGCCGTTCTGCTCGCCCGCAGCAAGCGGGTCGACATCAAATTCGTCACGCTCGACTACACCCACGATCGCAGCCGCGTCTACGTCTACTACGCCAACGACGAGCGTATCGACCTGCGCCACTTCGCCCGCGACCTCGCCAACACGCTGAACTCCCGCGTGGAGCTCCGCCAGGTTGGCCTCCGCGAAGGCGCGGGTATGGTCGGCGGCATCGGCCCCTGCGGCAACGAACTCTGCTGCAGCAGCTTCCTGCGCAGCTTCGAATCCATCAGCATGAAGTACGCCAAGCAGCAGGGCTTAGCGATTCACCAGCAGCGCATCACCGGCATGTGCGGCCGCCTCAAGTGCTGCCTCATCTACGAAGCCGACGCCTACAAAGAGCTCAAGCGCTACGCGCCCAAGAACGGCACAGGCGTCCTCACGCCGCAGGGCCCCGGCGAACTCAAGGAGTTCGACCTCATCTCGCAGCGCGGCCGCGTCCGGCTCGCAGGCGAAGGCTCCGCCTGGTTCGCTGTCGCAGACCTCGTTCTGCTCGGCCGCCAGCTCACCGCCGAAGAAATTGCCGCCGGCACCTCGCGCGAGATGCAGGTCCTCAACCGTCGCCGCGCCAGCCGCGGGCTCGGCTCAGGCAGCAGCGATGGCGCAAGCGGCGAGCGCAGCCGCGCAGCAGACGTAGAGGGCTACCTCTGGTCCGACACCACGAACGCCGGCGCCGAGGAGATGCTCTCCAAGGCGAACCAGCAAGACCGCGCCCCGCGAGGCGAGGGTGTGCAGCGCCGCGAGGGTCGTTCGCAGAGTCAGGCGCCGGGCAGGCAGCAGGGTGGAGAACGTCGTGACGGTCGTGCTCCGGCACAGCCCGGCGAACGCCGCGATGGTCGTCCGCAGGGGCAGCCTGGTCAGCCCGGAGAGCGTCGCGATGGTCGTCCGCAGGGGCAGGGCGGTCAGCCTGGAGAGCGTCGCGATGGTCGTCCGCAGGGCCAGCCTAGTCAGCCTGGCGAGCGCCGCGATAGTCGTCCGCAGGGGCAGCCAGGTCAGCCGCGTCCGCCGCGTCCGCCGTTGCCGGAGGGCGCGGCCCGGCCCCCGCGCCCCGAAGGCGGCTCCCGTTCTCCGCTCCCGGAAGGCGGAGTCCGGCCGCCGCGTCCCGAGTCCATCTTCCCCAACCAGCATGCCGAGGGCGATGAGCCCGGTGACGACGCCTCAGATGATCTGCTGAATGCAGGCGCCGCGGGCTCCGAAGAGATGGCGGCTCGTCGCAAGCGCAGGCGCAGGCGTCGCGGCGGTGGCGGTGGCGGTGGCGAGGGCGGTGCTCCTCAGGCCTCCGGTGGCGGCAGCGAAGGCTAGCCGCGCGTGGCGCCCCTCTTCGACACCCACTGTCACCTCGACGAGCACCGCTACCCCGGCGAACTCGACCAGGTCATCCTCCGCGCCAAAGAGGCCGGCGTTGCACGCATGACCGCCATCGGCGCGGCGGGTGACCTCGACACTGCCAGGCACGCCATCCGGCTCGCGGAGCAGTATGACTTCATCTTCGCCTCCGTCGGCTTCCACCCGCACGAGGCCTCGCTCGTAACAGACGAGACGCTCGCCGAACTCGCCTCGTTGGCCAGCCATCCCCGCGTCGTCGCCATCGGCGAAGCAGGCCTCGACTACCACTACGACTACAGCCCGCGCGAGCAGCAGGCCCGCATCTTCGAGGCCCAACTCGACCTCGCGCGCTCGCTCAAGAAGCCCATCGTCATCCACAACCGGACCTCCGACGAAGACTGCATGCGCATCCTCAAGAGCGCGCGGGCGCATGAGGTCGGAGGCGTTGTGCACTGCTTCACCTCCTCCTGGGAGTTGGCCTCGCTCGCGCTCGATCTCGGCTTCTACCTGGGCTTCACCGGCATTGTGAGCTTCAAGAACGGCGAGAATGTGCGCGAGGTCCTCGCCAAGACGCCGCGCGACCGCATCGTCGTCGAGACAGACAGCCCCTTCCTCGCGCCGCTCCCCTACCGAGGCCAGCGCAACGAGCCCGCCCGCGTCCGAGAGGTCGCCAGCTGGGTCGAAAAGGCGCTTGGCGAAGAGCCCGGCGCGATGACGGAGCAGATCTGGAAGAACGCCCACGCGCTCTACCGGATCCCGCTTCCGGCCTGAGTCGCGGCCTCCCTCGGAGGCCCCGCTGGGCTGCTAGAACCGCTTGACCTCGAGGCTCTGACCGTCCTGGCCAGAGTTGCCCGCGGGACCAAAGCCGCCCGCACCGCTCACGCCCGGCAGCAGCAGGTTGTCTGCAAAGTTGGCGTCGCCGCCACGAATGATAACGACCGCTGCGCTGTTGCCGCCCGCGCCACCGCCGCCCGATCCGCCGGCGCCACCCTCGCCGCCCGTGCCGCCACGACCGCCCGTTCCGCCATTGCCGCCCGAGCTACCGCCGCCGCCAGGGCTCCCGCCGCTGCCTGCTCTGCCGCCTGCGCCGCCGTCACCGCCGCGTCCACCCGTCGTACCGGAGATGCTGCAGCGCCGAACCGCCGGTGAGCCATCGATGATGTAGAGGCCGTAGGAGCTGCCGCCGCCCTTGCCGTT
>JABMMX010000069.1 GCA_013205435.1 Deltaproteobacteria bacterium | reverse complement strand
GTGAAGGTGAAGTTGGTGCCGTCGCTGTTGAAGATCCAGGTCTTCTCCGAGAAGTCGGCGGGCGTCGTGGAGCCGGCCGGGCCGATATCGCCGTAGCTGATGATGCCAAGACCCGAGGCCAGCCCTTCGGCAGGCACGCCGATGTCGGAGTTCCGGATGGAGTGACCGAGCAGCGGCGTGATGCTGGTGAACTGCGCGTAGGTGCGGGCCAGCGTGACGGTCTGGTAGAACGACTGAATCGTCACGTCGGCGCAGAACTGGGCAACGCCGGCGGTCAAATCGCAGAGGTCGTTGAGCCGGATGTTGTTCGTGACAAGCTCGACCGTGTCCGGAGGACCGGAGCCGGGGACGCCGTCCTGCAGAATGTCTGCGAGGCAGAGGCCCTGCTCCACACGGCGCCGGACGTCGGGCGTGAGGTTGGTCGTATCGAGCTTCGCGGGACCGAGCGTCATCGTGCCATCGGCAGGATTGGCGGAGCCCGTGAACTCATAGGTGAGCCAGAGGCCGTTGTCGGGGTTGGCCGGCAGGCCAGCGCCTACGCCCGCGTCAGGAACCGCGAGACCGGCATCGGGCTTCGCGAGCGCCTCGGCAGCCGGACTCTGTGCGGTAGGCTTGTCGGCGTCGCTGGAGCAGGCTGCGAGCAGCGCCAAGGCGCTGGTACAACCGAGAAGGCGAATCGAGAGGGCTGATTTCTTCACGCGAGAACTCCAAGCAGGAGGAAAAAAATAGGGCAATGGCGGACAACACGGTGCAAAGAGTGTGCCGTTCTGGCACAGATCGATCCTCGGTAGCCTCGCATCCTGCAAAAGTTTGCGTCCGGTGTAAACCACAATCGATGATGGGAGCTCTGCTAGCTCAATCGCGGTACTGACGCGGCGCGTCACCCTGTTGGCGCCCTTGCGTTGTGACAATCTCGGGCAGCAGAAGTGGTAGCGCTGCCAACTTTGTCACAACGCGCCGCGTTAGTTTTGGCGGGTCGGGCGAATGCAGAGCCGTTCGGCTAGCGGACGTCGAGGAGCCCCGTCCCATAACTGGTGGAGGAATATCCATCGACCGTGATGCAGTAGAGCGTGCCGGCGGTCACAGCATAGGTGAACGATGATTGTAGGATGCTGCTGGTGATGTCGTCATTGGCGGCAAGCGGCGTGGTGGTGCAGGTGAGGGCACCCGTGGCCGCATTGAAGGTCGCAGTGCGCAAACCAAGCAGGGTGTCAAAGCTGCTCCCCCGCGTCTGGAAGGTCCTCGTGGCAGCGAAGGGTGCCTGCCAAAGATAGGTGGTGTCGGGGCCGACTGCGTTGTCGGCGCCTTGGGTGTTCCAATAGCTGGTGTTGCCCGAGGCGGTGACGGAGCGTGCGATGTAGTTCGTGCCGGAGGTGCCCGTGTTCCGCGAATCGCTCGCGCCGATCCAGAATGCCGTGCCCCCGTTGTTCTGGTTGCCGGTGAAGGTGGCCTGCTTGAAGACATCGAGGTTGTAGCTCACGTCGCCGTCCCAGGCGCCCACAACAATGCGATACCGCGTCCCCGACACCGCAGCGAAGGTGAGAATGGAGGAGTACTTTGCAGACCCCAATGCGCTCTGGCTGGCGTAGGGGTTGTCGTCGTTGCAGCCAATCTCGCCCCCAACGGTGCCGGCCGCGGTGACCCTGTAGATGGCGATGGAAGTGTCGGTGCCGTAGTTGTTGTCCGCGTTGTAGCCGGCCTGGTTGGCCGTCGAGGCGACGAAGGTACCGGTCGAGGGAGCGGTCCAGTCGTAGGCGATGTCGTTGCGGCCGCCGAAGTCGGTGCAGCTCATGCTGTAGTCGTTGCCCTGGCTTCCGGTGTTCTGGGCGCCCGAGACGCCGTTTCCGCCAATGGCCGTGCTGCTGTTGAGCTGCACATCGAGCGGTACTGTACGACCGATGGCACCGACGGTGGGCTTGGCGCAGGTGACGCCTAGCGCGTCGACCGCGCCGCCGCTCTGGATGCGGAGCTGCGAGGCAACCTCGTTGCCGGGGCAGATGTCGGAGTAGAAGGTGCCCTGCTGGTAGCCCGAGACGCCGATGCTGCGCGAGGCGCTCCGGTTCACGGTCGAGCCGCTCACGGAGAGCGTGGCACAAAGGGGTTCGATCGCCCGCACCTGCCCGTCCGCCTTGGTGTTGATGCCCACCAGGTGCTCGCCGGCATTGCAGTCGCGGATGATGAAGCTGCCGCCTGTGCCACCGCAGCAGCCCGTCTCGTCATAGGTGAGGTTTCCGGTGGCCAGGCTCACGGAGTAGGGCTCCGAAGCCGCGTTGGTGACCTGGAAGGTGGGGCGGCAGCGGGGGCTGACCCGGTCGAGGCCGTTGCCGCTGCCTGAGGCGTTGATGCGCAGCCCCATGAGGGTCTCGCGCTCGTTGCAGGAGAGGGTGAAGAGCGTGCCGCCCGTGCCGCCCCGCAGCGGCAGGTAGCTGCCGGCGTTCTGCGAGACCTGCGTGGTGTTGGCCTGCAGGATCGGGTCGACGCAGGCAAAGGAGGCGGCGTCGATGAGGGTGCCTGCCCGGTAGCGGAGGCCGTTGACGATGGCAGTGCCGTTGCAGCGGTCGGTGTAGCCCGTGCCGCCCCCGCCGACCCGGTTCGGGAAGGTGGTGGTCCCGCCCACGGAGACCGTGGTTCCGCTCACCGAGTAGGGGGCGCAGACGGCCGCGGCTCCGTCGAGGAGACCGCCGGAGCGCAGGTTGATGCCAACCAGCGCCGAGCCGGCCGCGCAGTCGTCGCGGTAGATGGTGCCTGAGTCGGAGCCACCTGTGAGCTGCTCAGACGCGACGGCGCCAAAGGAGAGGCCATAGGTGTAGGGGTAGGTCGCGGTGTTGGTGGTGGCCGAGATGGCGGCGCAGCGGAGGCCGAGCCGGCTGACCGTACCGCTCCCCCGCGTGAAGAGGCCGACCGCCACCTGACCTTCGGGGCACCAGGTCTCGCCGTAGCCACCGCCGGTGCCGCCGCGCGATGTGCTGTAGGTGTTGAGCCCCAGCCGGAGTGCGGGCCGGCTGTTGTTCTCGGCTGACCACTCGCAGAAGCTCTCGTTCAGCTCGGTCGTGCAGCTCGTGTCGTCCCAACGGTACTTGCCCGCCCCGGCGCCGCTGCCATAGAGCGTCATGCACATGCCCGAGTTGTTCGGCTCGCTGGTGTTCCAGTTTGCGTAGCCGTACCGGCCGTCGCCCTCCGAGGTGGTCGACCGGGTGTAGGCGTTGAGCGTCAGCCGGCCGTTGCCGGCCCAGCGCCACTTCCAGTTCTCGGTTCCCTGCATCTGGATGCCGCCGATCCAGCCTGTTCCGAAGTTGCTCGTCGCAGCGTTGGTGGAGCCGTTGTCGGTGAGCCAGGTGTTCTCGGTCTCGCTGTCGACGCTGGCGAGGTCCATGCCCGTCTGCGCCTGGCACTTGCGGCGGTGAACGGTCTGGGTGCGAGCACCGGTCGTCGTGTCGGTGATCTTGCAGAACATGTAGCCGCGGTTGCTGGTGCTGTTGAACTGTCCTGCGCAGCCTGCGGGGCAGGTGCCGGCCGGATCGCCCGTGGCGCCCGTGAGGTTGTTGACGCCGTCGCAGATCTCGCCCGCGCCGGGGCCGATGTACTGGGTGTTGTCGTTGGTCTCGGTGGCGGTGGTTGCGAAGTACATCGCGGCGGTGCAGGTCTGGCCCGCGGGTGCATTGCCCGTGCTGGTGGTGCCGAAGCCGTCGTTGTCGTTGTCAACGTAGCAGGCGTAGGCGCCATCGCAGTTCTGGTCGATGTCGTCGGTCGGGCTGTCGGTGGCGCCGGGGTTGATGGCTGCGTCGGTGCCGGCGCAGTCGCCAGAAACCTCTGCAGCGTTGGTCGCGAGCGCGCAGGTGGTGCTGAAGCTGTCTGCGGTCGTCGCACCCGACGCGTAGTAGTTGTCGTTGTCGGGGTCTGCGTAGCAAGAGAAGTAGCCGTTGCAGTTCTCGTCGATCGCCGGAGCATTCACGCTGGCCCAGGGGAAGGCCGCCGCGGTTCCGCCCACCGCTTCGGTGGCGCCGGGGTTGATGGCGGCGTCGGTGTCGCGGCAGTCGAAGCTGCCGCTGGTCGCCGTTCCCACGCTGTAGGTGCCGCCACCCGTGCTCGAGGCCGTGATGCTGGCGGTGCAGGTCGCCGCGCTGACCGCGACCGAGGTTGCGGTGCCGTAGCCGTCGTTGTCGGCGTCGGTCCAGCAGAGCCAGCTATTGTCGCAGTTCTCGTCGACGTCGTTGCTGTTGGTCTCAGTCGCAGCGGGATTGATGCTGTTGCTGCCGTCGTTGCAGTCGAAGGTGGTGTTGCCCGCCTGCTGCGCGCCGCCGCCCACCTTGCTCGCGGCCGTGTTTGCGGTGCAGGTCTGCGCGCCGTTCGTCGCCTGCGCCGTGGTGCCGTAGCCATCGTTGTCGGCGTCGGCGTAGCAGAGGTAGGCGCCGTCGCAGTTCTCGTCGGCATCGTTGACGCCGGCGGGGAAGGTCTCTGCTGCGCCGGGGTTGATGCTGGCTGCCGCAATGCCGTCCACGATGCCCGAGTCGACACAGTCGTTGCTGGTGAGGGAGCCGGGGCCGGTGTCGCAGCGCTGCGTGAAGGTGGTGGCCGAGGAGCCGGTTCCGTAGTTGTCGCCGTCGGAATCCGGGAAGCAGGCGTAGGCGCCGTCGCAGTTGTTGTCGTAGATGTCGACCGACTCCGTGGCGCCCGGCTTGATGCTGCTTACGGTGTCGTCGCAGTCGAAGGTGGTGTTGCCCGCGCCGGTCGCGCCACCGCCTACGGTGGAGGCGAGGGCGTTGCTGGTGCAGGTGACGCCGCCGAGCGTGGAGATGCTGGAGGTGGCCGCCGTGCCGAAGCCGTCGTTGTCGTTGTCGACGTAGCAGAGCATCTGGCCCGAGCAGTCTTCGTCGGTGTCGTTGCCGATGGTCTCGGTGTTGGCAGCGCAGGCCGTTCCATCGCCCGTTGCAAGCGAGGCGCAGCTTCCGGGGTGGATGGCGGCGTTGCTGTTGTTGCAGTCGAGGTTGGCGCCCGCGCCGATGAGGGCGAAGACCGTCGAGGCGGTGCAGGTGGTGCTGTAGAGGCCAGAGG
>JABMMX010000068.1 GCA_013205435.1 Deltaproteobacteria bacterium | reverse complement strand
GGTCGACAACTGCTCCGCAATAGACAACATTAGCCAGCTCGACATCGACGGCGACGGCTTCGGCAACCTCTGCGATGCGCCCCAGACCTACACCGTCCTGACCGACATAGGCGGCGAGCCCACGGCCCTCATCCTCTCCGCGACTCCAGAGGCCGGGTTCCCGTTTGCACCACCGGCCACACCGACCGAGGTCATTCTGCCCGTCGCCTCCGCGCTCGCCACTGTGGTCTTCGACGACACCGGCCGCGCCACGCTGCAGAACATCTCTGCCAATCTTCAAGACACAGACACCGAGATCACCGTCGCGGGGCTGCTCCCCGGTCCGGCCACCCCCACCGCCGTCTCCTTCATCGGCTGCACCATCTCGGCAAACACGGCCCAGGAATTGACCGTCGCCGACCCGCTCGCAGCCTACCGCCTCGGCGAATGGGCCTTCACGGCGCCCCTCGCCTGGTCGCTCTCCTGTAACGTGGCCTCTGGAACGAGCTCGGCGGGGATCACCTCCAACGCAGCAGCCGCGTACTCCACCCGTCTCAGCGTCTCGCGCTACGACGACAGCGTGACCGCGGAGTGCTCGACGGGCGGCGCGATAGGAACGACAGAGATTCCGGGAGCACCGCTGATTCCTGGAGTCCCGTTCAGCATTCCCACGACGCTGAATCTCGACGTGGTCTCCTTCGCCATCAAGGCCTCGCAGCTCTAGTCTCGACTCTGGGCCGCGACACCGGGCCCGCTCGCAAGAACGCCACCCTGCATCGCTGCACGGTGGCGTTTCTCGTTGGGGTCTCTCTCGTTGGAGGCCGCAGCCCGAAGGCCGCGCTATCAGCGGACCAGCGGCTTGTACTGGAAGGGCTTGGTCTCGCCGGGCTGCAGGCCGAGCCGGCGGTGGCGGTCCTTCTCGTACTCCTGGAAGTTGCCTTCGAACCACTCCACATGGCCATCGCCCTCGAAGGCGAGGATGTGGGTGGCGACCCGGTCGAGGAACCAGCGATCGTGAGAGATGATGACGGCGCAGCCGGCGAAGTCGACGAGGCCCTCTTCGAGCGCGCGGAGCGTCTCGACGTCGAGGTCGTTGGTCGGCTCGTCGAGCAGGATGACGTTGCCGCCGCTCTTGAGGAGCTTGGCGAGGTGGACCCGGTTGCGCTCACCGCCGGAGAGCTTGCCAACCTTCTTCTGCTGGTCGGCGCCGCGGAAGTTGAACCAGGCGCAGTATGCGCGAGCGTTGATGGACTTCTTGCCGAGTTCGATGATGTCGCGGCCGCCGGAGATCTCGTCGAAGACCGACTTCTCGTCCTCGAGCGTGTCGCGTGACTGGTCGACATAGGCCAGCTTGACGGTGTCGCCGAGCGAGATGGCGCCAGAGTCGGGGGTCTCCTGGCCCACAACCATGCGGAAGAGGGTCGACTTGCCGGCTCCGTTGGGGCCGATGATGCCGATGATGCCGCAGGGCGGGATTTTGAAGGAGAGCTCATCGATGAGGATGCGGTCCTCGAAGCCCTTGGTGACCTTCTCGAGCCGGATGACCTCGTTGCCAAGCCTGGGCCCGGGCGGGATGACGATATCGGCGGTGGTGATCTTCTCGCTGATGTCGGCGTTGAGGAGCTCCTCGTAGCGCTGCAGACGGGCCTTCTGCTTGGTCTGACGGGCCTTGGGCGACTGCTTGACCCACTCGAGCTCGCGCTCGAGGGCGCGCTGTCGGTTGGACGACTCCTTGCCCTCCTGGTCCATCCGCTTGGCCTTCTGCTCGAGCCAGCTGGTGTAGTTGCCATCGTAGGGGATGCCCTGGCCGCGATCGAGCTCGAGGATCCAGCCGACGACGTTGTCGAGGAAGTAGCGATCGTGGGTGATGAGGACGACCGAGCCCTTGTAGTTCTGGAGCGTCCGCTCGAGCCAGGCGACCGACTCGGCATCGAGATGGTTGGTAGGCTCGTCGAGCAGGAGCAGGTCGGGCGACTCGAGGAGAATCTTGCAGAGGGCCACGCGGCGCCGCTCACCACCGGAGAGGTGGGTGACCATGGAGTCGCCGGGCGGGCAGTTCAGCGCGTCCATGGCGATCTTGAGCGTACGGTCGAGCTCCCAGCCGTTGACCGTGTCGATGCGGTCCTGCAGCCGGCCCTGCTCCTCGCCGAGCTTCTCGTAGTCTGCGTCGGGCTCGCCGAAGGCGTTGGAGACCTCTTCGAAACGCTTCAGCAGGTCGCGGATCTCGCGCACGCCATCTTCCACATTCTCGCGGACAGTCTTGGTCTCGTCGAGCTTGGGCTCCTGGGGCAGGTAGCCGACGGTGAAGCCATCGCCGAGGCCTGCCTCGCCGTGGAAGTCCTGGTCGAGGCCGGCCATGATGCGGAGAAGCGTGGACTTACCGGAGCCGTTGACGCCGATGACGCCGATCTTGGCGCCATAGTAGAACTGCAACCAGATGTTCTTGAGGACCTCTTTGTTCGGAGGGTAGACCTTCGAGAGAGACTTCATGGTGTAGATAAAGCGCTTTTCCATGCGATGCCGGCGGGGTTCGGGGTAGGGCTCGCGGGTCTATTGAGCGCGTCGCGGCGGGTCAAGGTGCTTGCGGGTTGTGCGCTGGCCTGCCTAATGGCGCGGCATGGAAGCTACGCTCGAAGTCCGACCGCCCTCTTTGCTCCGCTCGAGTGTCCATTTGAGCCGGCTCGCCGCGCCGCTGTCGCTGGCAAAGGTGGGCTACATGGTGATGGCCTTCGTCGACACGGCGATGGCCGCGAGCCTGGGAAGTTCGGAGCTGGCGGCACTCGCGCTGGCCAACGCGGTCTTCTTCACCGCGCTGGTCTTCGGCCTGGGCCTGACCGCCGGCGTTGAGCCCCTCGCTGGCGAGGCCTATGCGAAGGAGGGGGCGCCGGGGCTCATGCGGGTCATCGATGCCGGCTTCTGGTTCGGCGCGGTGCTTGGTCTGCTGACGGCGCTCTTCTCCTGGCTTGTGGCCCCGGAGCTCCTTCGTTTGATCGGAGAGCCAGCCCATCTGGTCGACATCGGCGCCCGCTTCCTCAAGTTGGCGGCCTGGGATGCGATCTTCGCGCTGGCCATCCAGGCGCTGGTTGTTCAGCTCACGTTGCTTGAGAAGAACCTGATGGTGGTGGTTGCGATGGGGCTCAACGTGGGCCTCCACCTACTGGTGAACCTCTGTCTGGTGACAGGTCGCTTCGGCTTTCCCGAACTCGGCGTGGAGGGCATCGCCATCGCTCGCATCTCCGGCAGCGTGGTGGGCTTCCTCGTCCTCTTCGCTGCTGCTCACCGGTACCGCGGTGAGGGTCAGAGCGCGCTGTTTGCTCGGCTGCCGACCTGGGTCGCCGTCCGTGCCATCGGCGTGATGGGGTCGCCGATTGGCCTACAGGCGCTGCTCGAGGTCTCGGCCTTCCACGCAGTCACCCTCTGGATGGGGCTTCTGGGCGAGGAGATCCTTTCGGGCAGCCAGATTGCGCTCAACATCGCCTCGGTCTCCTTCACGGTGGTGATGGGCGTCTCGTCTGCAGGGGCGACCCAGGTGGCGGTCGCGATGGGCCGGCGAGAACCGAAGACAGCGAGCATCTATGCGGCCTCGACGGTGCTCCTTGCCTGGGTCGTGGCGCTGGTCTTCGGCGCCGCGATGCTCATCTGGGACGACGGGATCATCGGTCTCTACACCCAGGACATCGAGGTGGCGCGCTGGGCCACCTCCTTCCTCTTCTGCGCCGCCTGCTTCCAGTTCTTCGATATGACCCAGTGTGCCGGCTTCGGCGTGCTGCGCGGGCTTGGCGACACGCGCATCCCCTTCCTCTTCAACATTCTGGGCTACTGGATAGTGGGGATCCCGCTCTCCTACTGGCTCGTCTTCTCGCAGGGCTACGACGCCGTCGCCCTCTGGTGGGGACTGACGGCGGGGCTCGTCCTCATCTCGGGGCTCGTCATCTGGCGTATCCGCGTGGTGCTGCGCCGCCCGCTGCCGGACGAGCCGGCGGAGCTCGCTACCGCCTAGCCCTGGGCTGCCTTGATCATGGCTTCGAGCCGGTCGAGGCCAGCCTCCACCTGGGCCGTCTCCGGACCGAACGAGAAGCGCAGGTAGTTGTTAAAGCGCGAGGCCGCTGCCCGCCGCCGCTTGCCCGGATTCACGTCGAAGAACTCGCCGGGCACCGTGATCACCTTGTTCTCCAGCGCGGTGCGGAAGAAGGTTGCGGCATCGTTGAGCGGTGCGGGGAGGCGGGCGACGGAGCCCCAGACGTAGAAGGCGCCTGACGGAGGCGCGTCGGCCTTGATGCCCATCGCGTTGAGGCGCCGCAGCACCATCTCCCGCTTGGGGCCGAAGTGGGCGCGGATGGCCTTGGCCTCGGCTTCGGCGTGGTCGAAGTCGAGCAGCGGGATGGCGGCCCGTTGGAGTGCGTGCGCTGCGCCGCCGTCGAGGAAGGAGCCAACGCTGGAGACCGCCTCGATGATGTGGGCAGGCCCGATGGTCCAGCCAATGCGCCAGCCGGGGTAGCGCCAGTTCTTGGTCAGGCCGTCGAGGATGACGACCGGGTCGCGGTTCACATCTTCAACAAACTCCGGCGCTCACCGAGCCGGAGGTGGAGGCGGCGGAGTCCCAGATGTAGTGCGAATAGTACTCGTCCATGAGCAGGTAGCAGTCGAGCTCCCGCGCTGCCTCGACGTAGGCTGCCAGCTGCGGGCCTGCAACGAGGCGCCCCGTCGGGTTCGACGGGTTCGAGAAGAGGACGGCGCCGAGCCCGCGGTGGAGGATCTCGGTGCGGAGGTCGGCTGCGGTGGCCTGGTAGCCCCGCTCCGGGTCGAGCGGGATGGGGATGGGGGTGAACATCTCGAAGAGCTCGAGGAGCTCCTCATAGGCGGTGTAGTCGGGGATGAGATGGCCCACATGGGTGCGGCCGAGCGCTGCAGCGAGGCGCGAGAGGCTGAGCCGTCCACCGCCTGCAATGGCCACATTCTCCGGCCCATACTGGCTCTTCATGCCGCGGCGGTACCGCTTGTTGTAGAGTTCGGCGACGGCCACGCGGAGTTCGAGCATGCCCGGGACGGGCGCATACTCCGAGGTGCGGGGGTCGACGCTGACATCGGCGATGCGGTCTGGCGCGCCCGGGATGGGGCCGGTCTCCGGAGCGCCCTGGCCGAGATTGGCCCAGTCGGGATGACCGTAGGAGAAGCCGAGTCGGGCCGCCTCGGTCATGACATAGATGACGCCGGTGCGAGGGACCGGGCGGAAGGCATTGGGTTCGTTAAGGTCGCTGGCAGCCATGGTCTCTTTGGAGGTCGAGAGCGGAAGGGGGTCAGATTGCGTGATGCGAGCAGACGCGTCAAACACAAACCTGCTTAGAACTGGAAGTAGATGAAGGGAACGGAGTCGGTGCCCTTAATGCGCCAGAGGGCGATCGCAACGGCGACAAGGAGCAGTGCCTGAGCGGGCGCAGGGATGCGGCAGAAGAGGTCGACGCCACGGTCGCGCCACCGGATGGGCGATAGGTGCCAGGCGAGGGCTCCGCCAATGGTCCAGAGGAGCAGCGGCGTGAGGTTGGGGATGAAGGTGGTGCCGGCCGCGAGGTTCTCGAGGATCTCGGTCGCATCTTCGAAGCCTGGTGCGCGGAAGAAAATCCAGGCGAAGCAGACGAAGTGGAAGGTGAAGAAGAGGGCGAAGGGGCGGGTCCAGCTGCGCTTGGCGACAGCCGCGCCAATAGAGCTCCGCTGGAAAAGCCGCGTGACACCGAGCGCTGCGCCGTGCAGGGCGCCCCAGATAACGAAGTTCCAGCTCGCGCCATGCCAGAGACCGCCGAGTAGCATGGTGATGAAGAGGTTGCGGTAGGTCGCCCAGCCGCCGCCGCGGTTTCCGCCGAGGGGGATGTAGAGGTAGTCGCGCAGCCACGAGGAGAGGGAGATGTGCCAGCGGTGCCAGAACTCCTGCAAGTTGGCAGACTGGTAGGGGCGGTTGAAGTTGGGCGTCAGCGTGAAGCCGAGGAGGAGCGCGGCGCCGATGGCGACGTCGGTGTAGCCTGAGAAGTCGCAGTAGATCTGGATGGCGTAGCCGTAGACGGCGGCGAGGGTCTCCACGCTGGAGTAGAGTTCGGGGGCGTCGAAGACCCTGTCGACCAGGTTGAGGGCGAGCGGGTTGGCGATGGCCACCTTCTTGAAGAGGCCCATGGCGATGAGCGCGAGGCCGAGGCCGTGGGTGCGGGCGTCCCACTTGGCAGGCAGGCGGAGCTGCGGGAGCAGGTCGCTGGCGCGCACGATGGGGCCTGCGACGAGCTGCGGAAAAAAGGAGATGAAGGTGGCGAAGCGGAGGAGGCTGGGCTCGGTTACCAGCGAGCCGCGATAGACGTCGATGGTGTAGCTGAGGCTCTGGAAGGTGAAGAAGGAGATGCCGGCCGGCAGCACAATCTGGAGGATGGGGAGTGCGACCGCCACTCCGGTCGCGTCGGCGAGCGACTGCAGCGAGGCGAGGAAGAAGTTGGCATACTTGAAGTAGGCGAGGATGCCGAGGTTGGTCACGAGGCTGAGCAGCAGCCAGCCCCGCCGCACGCGCGGCTCGCTGCTCGACTCGATGCGCCGCGCGACGAGCCAGTCCATCAACGTGGAGAAGGCGATGAGCCCCAGCATCTTCCAGTTCCAGACGCCGTAGAAGAGGTAGCTGCAGACCAGCAGCCACCAGAGTCGGGGCGCATCTGTCCGCTTCAACGCCCAGTAGAGGGCGAAGACGATGAGGAAGAACCAGCCGAAGAGCGCGGAATCAAAGAACATGGTCAGTTCCGGATCCGTGCGAGGCAGAGGTGAGCCGCGGAGTTTGCGGCGTCTGCGAGGGCGGTGTTGTCGTAGGCCTCGAACATGAGCCGCATGGCGGGCATGCAGCCGCTCACCGTCTGGGCAGAAGGTTCGATGCGCCCGGTCGGCAGCGCATAGGACTCACCGCGCTTCCAAAGCTCGAAGTTCTCGAGGAGGTCACCCGCCAGCCGCGCGCCGATGAGGCCGTAGCCCGTGCTTGTGAGATGGACCCCATCGGCCTGTCCGCGCGTCGGCACCGAGGCCATCCACTCCCACATCGAGCCCTCTCCGCCCATCGCCGCGGCCATGTCCCAGGTGGCGCATCCTTCGGACTCCGCCATCGCCCTGAAGGCTGCTGAGACCGCAGCAACCGCGGGCTCCGAGACATTGCACAACTCCACCTCGGCGGGCGTTGCGGCCGCTTCGAGGCAGGCGCGCACCTGCTTGGGGTTTCGCGTGGCGTCGGGCGGCAAGAGGACGAGGCAGTCGGAGCTCGGCGCCGCAGACCGGGTGAGTTTGAGCCACTTCTGCAGGCTGGAGGTGACGCCGGCCGCGCCCCGCTCGATGCCGGCTCCGCGCCGCCCTGGAGGCAGGCCATCTGTCTGTCCCGCGACGCCCCAGGCCTCGTTTGTACCGAAGGCGTAGACGAGCAACGAGGGCTCCGCCGCCGCGACCTCGGCGGTGACGAGGGCGCTGTTTCCGCGCAGGAACTGCGAGGCCTGCGCTCCGTTGAAGGCCGCCACACTATACGAGATACCGGCGGCGTCGCGCTCGCCCATGGAGCCGAGCAGGGCGATGGGCCCGTCGCCGACGGCGGAGAGCTGCGCACTGCCGCCTGCGGGCAGTTCAACGGTCAGGGTGAGCAGGCCAAGCTCGTCTGCGGCTGTGCTGCGCCGGCCGATGAGCTCGTCGCCGCGATAGAGGTCGACGCTGCCGCCCCCAGGCTGTGCGAGCGCGTGGAACCGCACCCGGTCGACATCGGTCCCGAGGCTGCAACGGCGGCTCGGGCCGCGCGAAACCGTATCGCCGGCCGTGCCGGTTTCGAGGCGGAAGGCGCCCATGCCAAAGGGCGGGGTGCTGTCCGCCGAGGCCGCCCGTACCCGCTGCCAGCCGCCGCTCATTTCGTAGTCGGCGCAGCGCTGTGCGTAGCCCTTCCACGGCAGGCCCGGGAGGAGAAAGCCGCGGCCGCCGTCGCCAAACCGGGTCACGAGCGCCTCACGCAGCGGGCCCGTGAAGCTGTCGCTGGCGCTGTGGGAGTCTCCAAAGTGGAGCACGCTCGCCTGCGCCGTCTTGCTGCCGCCGTCGATCTCCGCGAGCCGCTGGTAGAACCGGGCGAGCGGGTGGCCGTTGTCGCGGGGCAGAGCGGTTGCGCGCCGAGCTGCCGCGAGGTCGTTCGGGTCGCCCGATAGCGCCAGGCCCGTCGCGGGCATGGGTCGCGGCTGCGAGCAGCCGTTGCAGCCGGCGATGCCGAGCAGGGCGATGAGGAGGAGAATCGGCCTCACGGCTGCGCCCCGAGCGATTCGTCGATCCAGGCGAGGTAGCTGTGGAGCAGCGCTGCGGTCAGCATCGTGCCCAACTTCACGTAACCCGAGCGGGTGGGGTGGGCCAGGTCGGCGCCGAGGAGGCGCGGCGAGCCGTTGTTCCAGGCTGCCGCTCCCTTGTCGCCACCGATGCTCTCGTAGGGGCTCCAGAAGGCGCACCCCTCGGTTAACGCCACGGCTCGCTGCACTGAGGTCATCTGCCCGACCGATGGATAGGTAGCCACGGAGCCTCCCTCGCGGTGACCGCGGGTCAGGATGCCCATCGCAAGGCAGTCGCCGTGGGGCAGGGCGGCGCGCGACCGGCGGAGGAGCTCGCGGTAGGCCCGCTCGAACTCCTCGGTTCGGGTCGCAAAACCGTTACCCGCGGCGGCGTCGTTCACCCCATAGAAGAAGGAGGCGAGGTCGGTACCGCGCGCTGCCATCTGGCGCGCCCAGTGGGCCGGGTCAATCTTCGACATCTGCGCCACGCGGCCCGATACCATGCCCATGTTGTCGACGACCACGCCGGGGCCGCTCCGCTCGGCGACCGCGCCAAACCAGAGCCAGTCGCCGCGAAAGCGGGAGATGCGGAAGCGTTCAGACGGCGTCGTCAGGTCGACCCACTCCATCCCGTCGCTGCCGCGCGGAACCTCGAGGTCGCGGATTGTGCGCTGTTCGCCTGCCGCAAGGTCGAAGCCGCCGCGCGAGGCCTTGGCATGGTAGAGGATGCCGACACGGGTGGTGGGCAGGAGCCCGTCGGTCTGCCGCGCGGAGAAGGAGGGGGCGCCATCCACGGCGAAGCTGGCGCCCGCGAGCCCGAAGTTGCGGTTGGACGAGCCCGCCGTCACGACGGTGCGCGTCTTCCAGTTACTCGAAAGCCCCACGTTGTAGCCGCGCGCGGCGTAGGGGCGCTCGGGATGGGCGATGTAGAAGAAGCCGTGACCTCCTTCGCCGAAGGCCTTCTGCAGCCGGCCGCGGACCGTCCCCGCGAAGTCGTCGCCCATCACGAGCGAGTCGCCGAACTGCGAGATTCGGACCGGGCGTGCAGTTGTCTTGAGCGCGGTGCGGGTCAGCTTGGCGAAGAAGCGGTCGAGCGCGTGGCCCTGGCAGGCCGCATCGGTGCAGGGCCGCTCCATGGGCGACTTCGGGGGGTCGAGCTCCGCAACCAGCGCTGCAATCGCGGGTCGCACCTGCCGGAGTTCGGCGGCGGTCGGTGGCGCATCGGAGATGACCGGGTCGTTCACGACCGGGGGAGCAGCCTCACCGTTCGCCGGTGCTGCGCCTGCCGAGCCTTCTGCGGCCGCACGCGCCGTAGCGCCCGAACCTGAGCCGGCCTCCGCACCGTTCAACTCCGCGGAGCCTGCTAGCACATCGGCGGAGCCGGAGGCCTCCAGCGGTGCAGCCGCCTCGGGTAGCGCCAGCTCGGGCGGTGCCGCAAGCAGCTCATCCTCCGGCGCCTCCGCCGGCTGCGCGGCCGCAGCCCAAGGCAGCACCGGCTCGATGTCGAGCAACTTCCCCTCCCACCACGGGCTCGGCGTGGCCGCCGCTGCAGCTGAGACCAGCGCAAACAAGGCCAGCGTCAACCAGGTCTTGTGGGAGGCTTCGGTGGGCTGCTGGAGCACGAGGAACCGTCCTGAAGTTCGGGCACGCAGCGTGCCGCGCCAATGGCAGCGGGAGAAGAGAGGGCCTCCGCTTCTAGTCGGCAGGAGGGGCAACTTTCAACGGGGCCCCACCCGCTTTTACGCCGCTTTTGCGCCGCGGCGGGTCAGGCTCCCGCCTCCGAACTTGACCACGTCGAGCGCCGCAACCTAGGAGGCCACTTCGCTGCTCCGTTTCAACCTCCGCGATGGCCCGCATGACCTCGACCTCCAGCCTCCGTATGCCAGACGAAGCAGCAGCCAAGGTCGCCTCGGGCGCCTTCGAGGCGCTCAGCGTCACCGGCGAAGTCTCGATCGTGGTCACGCAGGCCTTCGGCCCAGACGGCTCGTCGCTCATCCTGCCCGGCCCCGTCATGTTTGACGGTCATCCCGCGGTGACGCTGCTGGTCCGTTCGGAAGGCCGCGAAGAGCTGGTGCACCTCTCGCCCATCCACGGCGACCGCAGCAAGCTCGGTATGGAGGGGCTCGCTGTGGGCAGCCGCTGCGAGCTGCTCACGCCCGTCACCCGCCAGCCGCTCGACCTGGTCTCCGACGACGCCTCCGGTGGCTTCGCCGCAATCTACCTTACGAAGCGCCTGGCAGCCGGCGAGGCTGTGCTCATCAGCCCTGTCTGGGGTCGCTTCGCCTCCCGCATCCTCCACGATGCCGAACTCATCTCGGCCTGGGATGCGAACGACGAGGATGCGTTTGCCTAGCCTCGCTGCCCACAGAATTCTGCCGCTTCTGCTCGTCGCAGGTTGCGGCACTGCAACGCAGCGCCCTGCGATGGACCTTGGCGCCGTCGAGCAGTTCGCCGACGACACGGCCGACTGGGAGCGCATCGCGCTGCAGGCTGATGCATGGCCTACGCCCGGCGAGGGCGGCACGATCGGCGTCGCGGATCGGCTCACCGATGGGGAGAAGGGCGCCCGCGTCTTCACAACCGCTGCGGGTACCCGGGCACCCTGGACCTTCATCTTCCGCTTTCGGGGCAGCCGCGCAGCGACAGCCGCCGTCGTCATCGAAACACCGCTCGGTGCCGGTTGCCGGCCGAGCGACCTCAGCCTCTTCTTAAACAGCACGCGGAGCACACTCGACCGCTCCAACTTCACCCGCTTCATCGAGTCGTCGCAGCGCGTCGGCTTCGCGGAACTCAAGGGGCAGGGCGGTCGTTACCTCTTGACCCTGCCTTTCGATGCCGACCCCGGCTACCTCTGGTTCCGCGTGATGCAGACGGTGGACGGCGCGCCACCCTGCATCGCCGAGGTAACCGCGCTCGCCTCCCTGCCGCCCGCCCTTGGCGGCATGGCAACGGTCGCGCTCCAGCCCATCGACACGGCCCCGTTCCAAGGGCAGAACTACATGGGCTTCCCCGACATGGACGGCTCCGCAGCCCCCGCAGAAGGGTCGGCTTCGCCGACAGCTCCGAGCGAAGGTTCGGGGCTGCAGCTGCTCGACGAAAGCGAGTCGGCCTTCGGCGTCAAGGCGCGGCCCGCCGACGCAACACTCACTCCTTCCACGAAGCCCAGGTAACGGATGCAAACAGCAACGCAGAGCTCCACAAACACACCCCTGTCGGAGTCGCTCGCGCAGGCCCTGCCGGCCCACGAGCTGCTGACCGTCCGGTACGACGAGACGGGTGGCGAGAGCCTCCCCGGCACCGAAGCGATCTGGGTCCACGTGCAAGGTCGGGGAGACCGTCTCCACGCTGTCGCCTCCGCTTCGGGCCTCTCACTCGAGGAGGCGGGCCGGCTTGCCGACGCCCTCCACTCGGTCGCGGCGAACTGGCGCTGGCTTGCTGCCGATAGCGCCCCCATCTGGCTGCCCGAACTCTGCAAAGAGCGGGGCCTTGGGCTGCTCTCGCTGCTGCCCTCCGGCGCAGAGCGCAGCCTCGCTGCTCCGCCGGCTCCCGGCATCTTCCTTCCACGCTACCCGAGCCTGCGTGCCGAGTGGAAGAAGCTCGCCTCATGGTAACCGCAGCTGCAGAGACACGGACCTTCTTCGACGGCATGGCTCCCCGCTACGATGCCGACCTTCGCCTCTTGGGCTGGGACCCCATCCAGCTGCTCGCCTCGTGGCCCTTCATCGTGCCTCCGCTCAAGGATGTTCTCGATGCCGGCTGCGGCACGGGGGCCCTTCTCGAGACGCTTGCAGGCGCCGGACGCGAACTGACCGGCCTCGACATCTCGCCCGTCATGCTCGACAAGGCCCGCAACCGTCGCCCCATCAAGGGCATCGAACTGCACTGTGCCAATGCCGGCGAGAGCTGGCCTATTGCCGATGAGAGCACCGACGTCGTCATCGCGCTGGCCATGTTCGAGTTCGTAGAGAACCTCGATGTTGCGCTCGACGAGCTCCACCGGGTCCTTCGCATCAGCGGCCGCGCCCTCTTCACCGTCGAAGACCGAGTCGACTGGGGTGACGTCGAGCGCGAGGCCTACGAACACCGCTACGGTGAGGTTTCGCTCTGGCGCAGGACCCGCGAAGAGGTCGAACTCTCCATGCCTCCCGGCCTCGAAATCGTCCGGTGCGAGCGTGTGCGCGGCTACGAGGTGCTCGAACTTGGCTTCGTCACCGCCTACTGGGTGGTCGAGGCCTACAAGCCGTAGCGAACCGCCAGGGTCGGCCACCGTTGTCGCTCGGCCCCCAAGGTGGTAAGGGGCGCGGGATGCAATCGTCGCACCATAGGCTCCTCGGGCTCTGGTCGCTGCTGCTCGCGCTCGCGTGGGGAGGCTGCGCCACGGCCGAGATGGAGCAGCCCGCGCTGCCCGCGGTCATGGCCCCGGCGCTTCCTGAGCCGGTCGTGCAGCCCCCCGCTGTGGCGCGGGAGGACCTGCCGCCTTCGCAGGTAACCGCTACGGTCGGCGCGGCTGCGGCGACGGTGGTTTCGGGCGGCCTTACCATGACAGTCCCGCCGGGTGCTGTTGAAGGTTCGGTCGTCTTCAAGGTTTCGGTCTCCCCCACCCTGACTGCCAAGCAGACCCAGGCGCTCCCGCCAGGCAAGACGCTCGGACGCTTCCGCATCACCCCCTGGGACCCCGGCCTGCAGAAGACGGTGCGCCTCGAACTCCCCCTCGCAACGCCCGTTGAGCCCGGCGCCGCGGTGGAGCTGCTCGGCTGGCACCCCTCCATGGACTCCTATCTCGTCGTCGGCATCGGTGAGGCCACCCGCGACGGCAAGCGTGCCAACTTCTGGGTCCGTCAGCTGGGCGACCTGGTCGTCCGTGCGCAGCCCGTCGCCGTGGAGCGCGAGCTCTCCTCCTGCAAGGGCGGCAATCTGGCGCCCCGTGGCTCCGTACCGCAGCGCACCGAGGCCGACGTGGTCGGCGACGTCGCCTTGGATGAACGCCTCGAGCGCGACCGAGCCTTCGCCGCCTTGAGCGACCTCCGCCGGAGCAGCTCGATCCACCGTGTGGAGTTCAAAAATGAGGAGGTGCGGCCCCCTGCACCCAAAGCCGCCGTGGACCGCCGCGACCATCAGGACGAAGACTACCTCATGGACCCAGCGGCCGCCGCGGCGCTCGTCAGGCTCGCAGACCTGGTCGCCCGCGAGTGGCAAGACCCGCTGACGGGAGGAGCCGCCTTCCGTGTCCGCGTAACCGAGGGCTTCGACTCGATGCACGAGCACAGCGCCCGCTCCACCCACTACCAGGGACGGGCCAACGATCTAACCCTCTCGCCCGTTCCGGCCGCCAACGGCGAGGCGCGCCGTGCCTACTACGGCCGGCTCTCCCGCCTCGCAGTCTGCGCCGGCTACGACTATGTCCTCTTTGAGAATCAGGCACATGTGCATGCTTCTGTCCGTGCGACCGAGCTTGCCGTGCTGGCAAAGAACAGCGCCGGCGCGACGCAGCTCGTCAAGGTCCGGCTCTTCGATGGCCGTGTGACCGTCGGCACCGCGGTCCGCTGGAAGGCCGATGAGGCCGCAGCGCGGCTCCGCTGGTTGCCCGGAGATCAGACCGTCATCGAGTCTGTGATGCGCGGCGGCGAGCTTCGCGTGGAGGCGCTCGACGGGCGCACACCCTCCCTCTCCTCCCACACCGTCGACCCTTCACTGCTCCGCGTTGACCCGTCGCTTTCGGCCGACGGCAGCAAGCGGCTCGTCGTCCGTGCCGGCGCCGTCTGGCTCGAGAACACCGACGGCGCGCCCTCCCTCGGCTCGCTCAACGCTGCCGGCGCCAAGCTGCAGCCGGCCTACCCGCTGCACCTCTTCGGGAGGCCCGGCCTCACCCCCATCTCGGTCGCCTTCCGGCAGGGGCTCGCCGCGCCAGACGCCGCGGTCGCGCTCAACCGGCCGTGAGCCCCGAAGCCCTCGCAGCCCTCGGCTTCGTGACGGGGCTGGTTGCAGGTTGGGTCAATGTCGTTGCAGGCGGCGGCACGCTGCTCAGTCTTCCCGTCCTTGCCCTGTCAGGGCTCCCGCCCATGGCAGCCAACGCTACGAGCCGGCTCGGCGTCCTCTCGCAGAGCCTCAGCGCCACGGTGGTCTGGCATCGCAAGGGCGCGATTCCATGGAAGCTCGCGCTCCGGCTCCTTCCCGTCTCGCTCGTCGCGACGCTCGCCGGCGCCGAGGCCGCCGCACTCATGCAGACCGAACTGGCGGGCAGGGTGCTGGCCATCATCTTCGCCGCGCTCGCGCTGCTCACCGCGGCCGACGCCTTCGGCCTGATTGCGCCGCCGGCCGCCTCCGATTCAGACAGCTCCTCGCGGCCTGCGACCTATGCGGTTTTCGGGGTCATCGGCCTCTACGGAGGCGCCATTCAGGCCGGCGTCGGCCTCCTCTACGGCTATACAGCCTACCGGCTTGGCGCACTGACGCCCGCCCAGGCCAACGCCCTCAAGTCGCTGCTCACACTGGTCTTCTCCGTCGGCGCGCTCACAGTCTTTGTTGCCCGCGGCCTCGTCGACTTTGGCGTAGGCCTGCCGCTCGCGCTCGGCAGCCTGGTCGGCGGTCATCTCGGCGCGACCTACGCGAACCGGCTGCCTGTGCGCGCCTTCAAGTTGGCAATTGCGCTGGCGGCGGCCGTCACCGCCCTCCGATTCGCCCATCTGATCTGACCGTCGTCGGACCGTCTCGAAGCATCTGGCGCTGCCCCTAAAAATGACTACTTTGGGCCACATGCTGCACCATCTCCGGCTCATCTTCCCGTTGTTCTTGGCCTTCGGTATCGCTGCGTGCGAGCTACCGACTGTCCCCCCGAGCGTAGCCGGAGACACGACGCCGCCAGACTGGTGGCTCGATCCCGATGCCGAAGAGGGTTCCGACGGTGGCGGAGAGCGAGACACCGGCGCAGCCCCCGATGCCGCCGCTGATACCGAGCCGGTCGGCGACGTCGAGCGGGCCGACAGCGCGGAGGGAAGCGACGACACGACCGTCGCAGACACGGCGGCGCCGCTCGCTCCGCCGGAGATTGTGAGCGTGACTCCCCTGCGTGGCAGCACCTCCGGCGGCACCTCCGTCTTGGTTGAAGGCGCAGGCTTCGCAGAGGGCATCGAGGTCTTTCTCGGCGGCCGCCTGGTGCCCCGCGTTGACCGTATCGACGACTACACGCTTGGCTTTCTCACAGAGCCCAGCCCCGCCGGCCCTGCGCTGCTCAAACTGGTAACAGCGGGCGGCTCGACCACCTTCGAACAGCCCTTCACCTTCCTCGAAAATCTCGTCGTCGACGCCGTCGAGCCAGCCGGCGGGCAGCTCGCCGGAGGCTACGACCTGCTCGTTTCCGGCGCGGGCTTCGGCGATGCGACCCGCTTCTTCCTCGGCAGCCGCGAGGCGCAGGTGGTGCGGCGGATTTCGACGCAGGAGGTGCTGCTCGAGGCGCCTCCGGGCGGGAGCGCAGGTGCCGTCGAGGTACTTGCCTTCGATGAGCGCCTCGGTCGCCTTGCCGACGGGTTCACCTATCGGAACCCCGCACAGCTCATGGCGCTGCTCCCCTCCCGCTCACCCACCGCAGGTGGTCTGGAGGCCGAACTCGTCGGTTCAGGGTTCACCGAGCGCTGCCTCCTCTATGTGGGAGCCGAGCCCGTCACGCTGCGCCAGAACGCCGCGGGGCGCTGGAGCGCGATGGTCCCACCGGGAGTCGCCGGCCCCGTCGACCTCGCCATCGACTGTGGCGCAGATGGCTCCGATTGGCTCCCCGACGCCTTCGTCTACGAAGATGGCGCGACGGGCACGGTCGTTGATCGGGCCATCCCGGATACGCTGCTCACGGGCGGCGGTGAGGTCGTCAACCTCGTCGGCGCAGGCCTCGACGCCGTCACCTCGGTCCGGATTGGTGAGACCGAAGCGGTCATCATTGCGACCGCGCCGGGCCTCCTTCGCTTTGTCTCGCCGCCCACGCCAGCCGGCGACGCCGAGATCCGCGCCTTTGGAAGCTCCGGTGGCTACCTCGGCAGCGCCTTCGTCACCTTCGTCGAACTCCCCGACTTCGCCCGCCTCTCGCCCAGCTCCGGAAGCGCCGAAACGGGCTTCGTTTCAACGCTGACGGGCAGCGGCCTTGCGCCGCTCTCCTCGCTCTTCGTCGGTGGCACCGAGGTCGCAATCGCCTCCAACAGCGGCACAATCGTCGCCCTCACGATGGCTCCGGGCACGCCGGGCTCGGCGCCGCTCCGCGCCCGCATCGGCAGCCTCACCCTCGACACAGGCCTCACCGTCTCGTGGCTCCGCGCCCGCCGCTTCGACCCCTTCTTCCCCCAGACCGGGAGTGCCGGCGGCGGCTCGCTCGTCTACCTCCCCGGCGACGGCTTCACCGCCACCTGCACCCTCTTCTTTGACGGCGTTGCCGCGCCGACGCAGCTCCGCGGCACCGGCCTCCTCGCAGCCCTCGCGCCGGCGCACGCACCCGGCAAGGTCCGCATCGAAGTCCGAGGCTGCGGCGACCGCACCGAACTCCCCGGCTTCTTCAGCTACCAAGAACCGGCCGTCATCCCGGGCGGCACGTCGGGCGGCGCGCTCCAAGGCGAGATGCGGGTCTCCGTCTTGGAACTCGGCTCCAACGACCCCATCGAGGGCGCGACCGTCCAGATTGGGGTGCGCGAGGGCGAAGCCCTCATCGCCGTCACAGACGCCACGGGACGCCTCACCTTCGTCGACAGCAGGCTCCGCGGACCGCAGACCGTGACCGCCTTCGCTGCCGGTCGAAGCACAGAAAGCCTCGTCCGCGTCGACGCCCGCGACGTCACGCTCATGCTCAACCCGCTGCCGCCACCACCCTGTTCCGACCCGACCGACCCAGCCTGCGCCCCGCCGGCCGCCGAGCCGCTTGGCACCCTCATCGGCTTCCTCACGGGACTCGGCAAACTTGGCGTGCCGCCCGTCGGCCTTCAGCCCGTCGCCATCGTCAGCACCACGCGGCTCTTTGCCGGCTGGGTCAACCCCGACCCCGGCATCGAAGCCTTCCGCACCGCCGAGGGCCCCTTTACCATCACGACACGCGTTGGCGACTACGCCGCCATCGCGGTCTGCGGCTACGGCAACCTCGACCGCTCCATCTTCATCCCGCTCCGCCTCGGCGTTACCCGCAGTCTCTCCGCTCGCCCCGGCGGCGACCCCGTCCGCGCCACCATCGATTGCAACATCCCGCTCGACCGAAGCCTGCTCATCAAGCTCTCCTCGGCCCCCGGCATCATCGAAGGCTTCATCCCCGGCACCTTCCCCGCCCAGTTCGCTGCCCATCTCGCCTTCTCCTTTGGCCCGGAAGGCTACTTCGAGGGGCTGCCCGATGCCCGCACCACCCAGCCCGTCATCGTCGCTTCCGGCCTGCCGGCCCTCGACGGAACGCTCGAAAACGTTCGCATCGACATCCGCGCCGGCGCCTATCCGGCGACGGGGACCGTGCCCTCATCGGTCGCCTATGCAACCGGCATCGCCGACTACGACAGCATGGTCATTATGCCAGACCTGCTTGGCGTCCCTCGGTTCGTGGTCCCCGCCGACACCGCGACCGAACTTACGGGCGGCTATGTAGAGTGGGCGCTCGGCGCCACCGAACGGCGCCCCGACTTCTACAGCATCTCAGCCAGCGCCGGGAACGTCGAGTTCTCACGCTGGAACATCTTTGTGCCCGGCGACCAGACCTCCTTCACGCTCGCCGACTTCCCCTCCTTCAGCGCCGCGCTCGGCGATATCGCCGGCCCTGCCGCGCCTTCGGTCGCCTTCAACCTCTACCTGCGCGCCATCGATGTCGACCTCTTCGACTTCGACGACTTCACCCGTCGCGTCTTCCGCCAAGAGGGCTGGCGGGCCTCCGCCACCATCTACCGCAACCTCGTCTTCGCGCTGCCGACCCCCGTCACCCCCTGACGGGTCAGTCCGGGCCGGGCTCGCTGTCGAGTTTGAGCCAGCCGCGCGCTGCCATTACAGCCACCACCGAGGCCGCCGCCTGCGCCGGCGTGATGCCGACCGTGTCGATGCGGAGGTCGGGCGTTGCGGGTGGTTCGTAGGGCGCCGAGATACCCGTGAAGGAGGAGAGGTCGCCTCTTCGGGCCTTCGCATAGTGGCCCTTGTGGTCGCGCGCCTCACACACCTCGAGCGGCGTCGCCACATGAACCTCGAGCCAGTGGTCCGCTCCTAGCCTGCCTGCAACGCGAGCTCGGTCTTCGGCGCTCGGCGAGACGAAGGCAGCCAGCACGAAGAGGCCGGCATCGACCATCAGCGCGGCCACCTCTGCTACGCGCCGGAGGTTCTCGCGACGGTCCTCAGCGCTGAAACCGAGATCGGAACAGAGGCCGTGGCGGAGATTGTCGCCGTCGAGCAGATAGGTGGCCCGCCCCATGCGATACAGAGCGACCTCCAGCGACGACGCGACGGTCGACTTGCCTGCTCCGGGAAGGCCTGTGAACCAGACCAAACCACCGCGCTGGCCGAGAAGTCGCGAGCGCTCGGTTGCACCGATGAGAGGCTGGCTCCAGACGAGGTTCGGATGCTCCATGGGACGACTCATGCGGCGAGGGCAGGGCGGTCACACTTTACCCGTATGGCCGAAAGGGTTAGACCGCCCCCACCTTCGTGCGCAGAGAGTTCAACCATGGTCAAGACGCGTCTCTCCGTTTCGCTCCTCCTGCTCTCGCTCGCCGCCTGTGCGACCGAGGCCACCCCGGTCGATGGTCAGGGCGATACTGCCGTTGCCGATACAGGTGTCGCAGACACCTCGACGAACGATACAGCTGCCGATACGGCGCCCGACACCGCCGCCGATACCGCGCCCGATGTAGAGGTCGAGGCCCTCGACCGCGACGAAGATGGGATCCCTGACGCGGTCGAAGGCAACCTCGACCCCGACCTAGACGGCATCCCGAACTGGTCCGACGTGGACAGCGACAACGACGGCCTCTCCGACGCCGCAGAGGGTACCACCGACACCGACGGCGACACCGTCCGTGACTTCCTCGACCAAGATGCAGACGGCGACGGCTTCGGCGATAGCACCGAGGGCGCGACCGACACCGATGGCGATGGCCTGGAGAACTTTCGCGACCTCGACAGCGACGGCGACGGCCGCCCCGACCAGATCGAGGGCGCCAAAGACACCGATTTTGACGGCACCCCCGACCCCTACGATGCGGACGACGACAACGACGGAGCCTTGAGCCGCGCTGAGGGCGCGCTCGATACCGACAGCGACGGGCTCCCCGCCTGGGCCGACCCCGACTCCGACAACGACGGCTGGCTCGATGGCCAGGAAATCGACCCGCTCGGCCTCGGCAACGTCCTCATCGCGCCCGACACCGACAACGACAACGCGCCCGACCACGAAGATGTCGAGTCCGACTCGGACGGCATCCGCGACCGCGACGAGCGTGGCTGCGCCGCCAACTCGAGCGAGCGGGCCAACCCCGACTCCGACGGCGACGGCCTCT
>JABMMX010000067.1 GCA_013205435.1 Deltaproteobacteria bacterium | reverse complement strand
GTTGGCCTCGACCAGCTCGCCGAGCGTCGCAAATGGCTCGCCGGCAGCGTGGGTGTAGAGCATCGGCAGCAGGCCAGCGGCGTCGAAGGCCGCCTCGGTCTTTGCAGCGTCGAGGTAGCTCTCGAAGATGATGCTGACGACCTCGCGCGGATGGGCATCGAGAAAGGCCTTCACCTCGCCGAGCCCGTCGACAAGCGGCTGCCGGCCGAGGCTGCATGCGCCGTGGCAGAGCATCGATTTTCCGTTGAAGTCGTAGCTGTCGAGCATGAGCGCCCGAACGCCGAGTTCGAGCTGGGCCGTGATGCCCGCCTCCTGGTTGGGCGCGATCCAACGGGCCGCCCGGTTGCTCATCGCGTTGTGGCTGGTCGCGTAGGCCACCTGGTCGAACCGCAGGTCGCAGAGCTCCACGCGGCCGTTGCAGGGCTCAACGGGCAACGCCGCGGCTACGGATGCTGCAGCAATGTCGGCAGGGTCGGCCTCGTCGCAGCCGGCAACGAGCGTCAGGAGCGTGAAGAGCGGGAGAAGGCGTCGCATGCCACAAGGGCTAGTGACGCGTCATCCGATTGTCACTGATCCGTAACAAACTCCGATTCGCCGCCCTCATCGCCCGAAGCGACCACATCTTCGTGCCAGGGCTGCGGGAGCTCTCCGCGCGAGGCGAGGTCGTCGAAAAAGGCATCGAGCAGCTTGTGCGCCTCGGGGGCCCCATCGATGGCCGAGATGGACTGGCGCAGGCGGGCCGCGTTGCGCAGCCCTGTCGAGAAGGAGCCGATGGTCTTGCGGAGCTTGCTCACGATGCGGCGGCTCTTGCCCTCCTGCACCACCAGCTTCTCCACATAGGCGTGCAGCAGGTGGCGGCGATCGTCGAGCGTGGGCTCGGCAAAGGGCAGCCCGGCGAAGTGGGCATGGATGCGGGCGATGGTCCAGGGGTCGGTCATGACGGCGCGACCGACCATGATGCCGTCGGCGCCCGAGGCTGCGAGTGCGGCCGTTGCGGTGGCGGCGCCCACGATGTCGCCGTTGCAGAGCAGCGGAACGGTGATGGCCTCGCGCACGCGGCGGATGGGCTCCCAGCGGGCCGGCACCCGGTACATGTCGACCTTGGTCCGGCCATGCACGGTGATCATCTGGGCGCCTGCATCCTGGGCGGAGCGGGCAATGATGGGTGCGTTGAGCGCGTTGTCGTCCCAGCCGAGCCGCATCTTCACTGTGAGGGGGACGGTGATGGCGTCATAGACGGCGTCGAAGATGCGGCGGGCGAGTTCGGGTTCGCGCATGAGCGCCGAGCCGGAGCAGCCGCTGGTCACATTCTTGGAGGGGCAGCCGAGGTTGATGTCGATGATGTCGGCGCCGAGGGCTTGGCACTCGCGGGCGGCGGCGGCCATGCGCTCGGGGTTGCGGCCGTAGATCTGAATCGAGACGGGGTGCTCGTTCGGGTCGAGCTCGGCCATGTGCCAGGCATCTTTGACGTCGCGGGTGAGCCCTTCGGAGGAGACGAACTCGGTGACGGCAAGACCGCAGCCGCCGAGGGCGCGGATGGTGGTCCGGAAGGCGCGATCGGTGACGCCCTCCATGGGGGCGAGGACGATGGCGGGGTCGACGCGGACGGGGCCGACAGAGAAGGGTTTGGGGGCTGCGCTCATGGTGGCGGGGGCGATACCGCCGGCGTGGGCGAGGCGCAAGAAGCGGGCGGCGACGCAGCGAAGGTCGACCAAGCAAGACAGCATCGGAAGTGTGGGATAGGCTGCGTGGCTCACGGAGGCTTCGGCCTGGAGGGTTTGCATGCTCAGGAGAATCGGCTGTCTGTTGCTCGCAACGTTGTTTGTCGGCTGCTCGTCGGATGCATCGGGCACCGACGCCGTGACCGATACCGGCTCTGGCGAGGGCTCCGCTGCGGGTTCGGGCGAGGACTCAGGCTCTGGCGCCCCGTTTGAGCTGCCGGCCGATGTTCGCCCCTCGTCGGGGTGCGGCAAGCGGAGCTACGGCCCGGGCGTAAACAAGCTGGAGCTCACCTTTGGCGGCCTCACACGGAAGTACGACCTCGTGCTCCCCGACAGCTACGACGACCGGCTGCCGCTCCCGATGGTCATGAACCTGCATCCGCTGGTGCTGGGCGGGCCGCTGCACAGCATCTGGACAAGCCAGTCGGCGCTCAACGCCAAGGGCAACGCGGAGGGCTTCATCGTGGTGCAGCCCGACGGCACGGGCAGCCCTGCCTCGTGGAATGCGGGCGAGGCCTGCTGCCGCCCCGCCTTCTCCAATGGCATCGACGACGTGGGCTACATCGACGCGCTCGTGAAGGCGATTGCCGAGGTGAGCTGTGTGGACGAGCGGCGGGTCTATTCGACCGGCATGTCGAACGGTGGCTACCTGTCGCACCGCATCGCCTGTGAGCACCCTGAGCGGCTGGCGGCGATTGCGCCGGTGGTGGGGAGCCTGTCGCCGGAGCTGGCCTGCGTGACGGGGCGGGGTGTGCCGGTGCTGCAGATCTCGGGCAGCGAAGACGAGCTCGCCTCGCGACAGGCGAGCGTCGACGCCTGGGTGGGCATCAACGGCTGCACGGCAGAGACGGCCGTGACCTACGAGGTCGGCGATGTTGTCTGCACAACGCACACGACCTGCCGCGACGGGGTCGAGGTGACCCATTGCGTGGTGAATGGCGGCGGCCACTGCCCCTTCACCGATGTTTCTCCGCAGGCGACGCCAGGCTGCGATGCGCGCCCCGACATCGTCGCGCAGGAGTTGATCTGGGCCTTCCTGTCGCGTTGGAAACTACCCTAACCGGCCCCGCTGCGGCGCAGGCCGCGAGCGGAGGTCTTGACGCATGAGGAAGATTTGCTAGACGGGCGATCCCGCGCGGCGTGAGCTTTGCGGGGGTTCTTCCGACATAGCTCAGTGGTAGAGCAGGCGACTGTTAATCGCCTGGTCGTAGGTTCAAGTCCTACTGTCGGAGCTTCTCAAACGCCTCAATCTCGGTTGGGGCGTTTGGCGTTTTGGGGTGGTGTGCGGGGG
>JABMMX010000066.1 GCA_013205435.1 Deltaproteobacteria bacterium | reverse complement strand
GGCGAGCCGATCGGCCAGGGTGGAGGCAGCCATCGACTTGGGGTTGTCGGCCGAGACGGTAACCCAGCGGTCAACCAGCGGCCGTAGCGGCGCCAGAATGGCTGCGGGGTCGCGGTCTGCGGTGAGCCCGACGATGGCGGTCAAGCGGCGCTCTTCGCTCCAGCCAAGGCTGCGGAGCCAGGCAGCGGAGGCCTCCACGCCGTTACGGTTGTGCGCGCCGTCGACCAACAGCGTCCTGCCGCCCTGCTCCAGCTCCTCCTGCCTACCCGGCCAGCGGAGCGCACGGGCCGTGCGATTCACGGCCTGCTGGCGGGCGCTGGAGGGGAGCCCGAGCCGGTCTGCAACCTGTTCGAAGAGACGATGCGCCAGCGCGAGATTCTGCTCACGCGCTGTGAATCCGCCCTGGACGCGTTCTAGCGGGACCCCATGCGCTGCTGCCAGGACTGCGACCTCGCTGGCACCGGCGGCGTCGGCGTGGACGAGCAGCGGCATGCCTGGCCTGCAGATGCCGAACTTCTCTCGGGCGATCTCGGCAACGGTGCTGCCCAAGAAGGCCTCGTGGTCGAGGGCGATGTTGGTGATGGCGGTAAGCTCTTTGGGGATGGTGTTGGTGGCATCGAGCCGGCCACCGAGCCCCGTCTCGATGATGGCGACGTCGAGTTCGCTCTCGGAGAAGGAGCGCCAGGCGGCGAGCGTGGCGATCTCAAAGTAGGTGAGTGGGCGTAGCCCGACGGCCGGCGCGCGGCGGCCGGCGTGGCGGGCGAGAATGGGTTCGAGGAGCTCCGCGAGCGCTCCATCGCTGAGCGGCTGCGTCGCGACGCGGATCCGTTCGTGGAAGGAGACGAGATGGGGCGAGGTGAAGAGGCCGGTGCGGAGGCCAGCGGCATGGCAGAGCGCAGTGAGAGCCGCGGAGGTTGTGCCCTTCCCGTTCGTTCCCGCGATGTGGACGGTGACACGGGCGCAGGGACCTAGCCCCTCGATGCGGGCGGCCTCCTGCATGGCCTCGAGGCCAAGCTTGATGGCGAACTGGTCTTGACCGAAGAGTTCGAGCAGGAGCGCCTCGCAGCGTTCTGCGTCGGCCGCCGCGGTCATGGTTCGAACCTATCCTTGAGTTCGACGAAGGCGAGCCGACGTTCAAAGGCGGCGCGGTCGGCGATGCGAAAACGGCCCTCTCCGTCCAGCGCGATTAGCCCATCTTCGGCGAGCGTACGGAGGTTGGAATCGACGAGTGCTGCCTCGGCACCGAGCGCTTCGGGGAGGTCTGAGGGGAGCTGGTGGAGGCCGTCCGCGGGCTGGCTGGTGGCTCGCTCCGACTCAGCTTGGAGTTGGAGGAGGAGTCTGCCGCTCAGGCTCCGGAGCGAGAAGATGGCGTTGCGGAACTGCCCCTGCGCAACACGAACGGCGAGCTTGCGGGTGAGCTGGAGCGCCAAGTCGGGGCGCTCGAGCAAGAGCGACTCGAACCGCTCGCGGGGAACGCGGGCGACGACCAGCGTGGTGAGCGCGCGGGCGGAGACGGGATAGGTGGCTCCCGCGACCAGCGCGACCTCACCGAGGAGGCCTCCGGGGCCGAGCGTCTCGACGAGGTGCTCCTCGCGGAAGAGGCGGCGGACGAGTTTCACCCGGCCTGTCTGCACGAGGTAGATGGCGTCGGCGGGAGCATCCTGCTCAAAGAGAGTGGCGCCCGCGCTCAGCTCAATCGTCGCGTGGTTGGCGTCTAACGCTTCGACTCCCATGACAGTTTCTCCGATCCGCGCCTGTAACCTACGATTGAGGCTATGTTAACCCTCGTAAGATGGGCCAGTTCTTGTGCGCCCGCAAGCACTGAATCCGCAAAACGAAGCTCGAAACGGGCCAAGTCTTCGACCTCGTCGATGTCGGACCAGGGCGGAAGCAGGTGCGTCCTCATCCCTACCCCTGCTGCAGCGGCGACGGTCGCAGCGAAGAGTTCGGGCCGACTCCACGGCATGTCGCGGAAGAGGACGGGGCAATGGGCCGAGGTGGCGAGGGTGTAGTAGCCGCCGTCGGTCGCCGGTCCGATGACCAGGTCGGCTCCGGAGGCGAGGGCCTCCTTTAGATCTTCCATGAAGGCGTCGGGAAGGTCGGGGGCATCGGTACCGAGGAAGGCGACGGCCCGTGCACCAGCCGCGAAGGCTGCGCTCGAGGCCGCCTCGAGACGGGCGCCCAGGTCGCCATCGGCCTGCTTCGAGAGCTGCCAGCCATCGCGCACTGCCGCCTCGAAGTGGTGGCTCTCACCCGAGATGCAGAGGTGGCGCTCGAAGCCGGTCCATGGGCGGGTAAGCATGTCGCAGAGCATCGACTCCGCGAGTGAGGCGGCCTGTTCATGTGTGAGGGGCGGCACGAGGCGGGTCTTGGCAAAGCCGGCGACCGGTGCCTTCGCCATGACGATAAGGTGGATGCTCATCGGAACTCCGAGAGCTTCTCGCGCGCAATCACGTAGAGAATCTTCTTTCCCGCCCGGTAGCTGCCGCGGACTGTTCCGCTCACCTTGCTCTGGCCGATGCGCGCGCGGTAGCGCACGCAAACCTCGCGGCAGACCAGGCCGCGCGCCGCGGCACGCACCTGCATCTCCACCGTCCATCCGAAGTCTCGGTCGACCATCTCGAGCTGCTCCAACGCCTTCCAGCGGATGGCGCGGAAGGGGCCAAGGTCGGAGAACCGGACGCCCCACATCCGGTCGATCAGACGGGTGGAGAGCCAGTTTCCGAAGCGGGCTACCGGCATGAGGGCGCCACGCTCCGCGCCTCCGAGATTGCGTGAGCCAATGACGAGGTCGGCACCCTGTTCTATCGCGTCGAGAAGCAGCGAGGCCTCTTCGGGAAAGTCGGAGTAGTCGCCATCGACGAAGAGAACCGTATCCGGCGGATCGCGACGGATCGCTGCCAGCGCCTCGAGACAGGCCGCCCCGTAACCCCGCTGCGGCGCGGAGACCACGACTGCGCCGGCGGCACGCGCCACCTCGGCGGTGCGGTCGGTGGAGCCGTTGTCGGCCACAAAAACAGTGCGGATTCGCGGGTCGCGAAGGTCGGCCAAAACCTTCGGCAGCGAGGCCTCTTCGTTGAGCGCAGGGATGACAACATCAACCAACATGGGCGCCCGATAGCAGAGTTTCGGCGACAGCGAGAAACACATCTCCCCAACCGTGCGCAGTGTGCTACGAGGGCGCCGAAAGAGGCAGACCGAACCTGCGGCGGAGGCGACGATGGCAGTCAAGAGTGACCACTACACAGCAGCCGGCGTGAACATCGACGCGGGTGACGAGATGATTCGCCAGATCGGGCCACTCGCGGCTGCGACCCGGATCCCCGGCGCCGTAGGCGGGCTGGGCGGCTTTGGCGCCGTCTTCGATCTCGCGCAGGCCGGTTACGCCGCAGGGAGCCCCCGCCTTGTCTCGGGAACAGACGGCGTCGGCACCAAGCTGAAGATCGCCTTCGCCACCGATCGCCACGACACCATCGGCATCGACTGCGTTGCGATGTGTGTGAACGACATCCTGGTGACCGGCGCGCGACCGCTCTTCTTCCTCGACTACTTCGCCACGGGCAGGCTGCGGCCCGAGGTGGGCGCTGCGGTCGTAGCAGGCGTTGCCGAAGGCTGTCGGCAGGCTGGCTGCTGGTTGGCTGGTGGCGAGACCGCTGAGATGCCCGGCATGTATCCCGATGGCGAGTATGACCTCGCAGGCTTCTCGGTGGGCGCCGTGACACCCGAGGAGAGCATCGACCCCGCCACCGTAGAGGCGGGCGACATCGTCATCGCCCTCGCCTCTTCGGGGCTCCACAGCAACGGCTACTCGCTCGCACGTCGGGTGCTGCTGGAGCAGGCTGCACTCTCGCTCGACGCGACCCTGCCCGGTGATTCGATGACGGTCGGGGAGCGCATGCTCGTGCCGACCCGCATCTACGTTGCGTCGATTCGTGCGCTGGTCGCTTCGGGTGTGAAGCCCCATGCGATGGCGCACATCACGGGCGGAGGCCTCTGGGAGAATCCGCAGCGGACGCTACCCGAGGGGTTTGCGATGGCCTTCGACACCGCTGCGGTGCAGGCAATGGCGCAGCCGATTCACGCGAGCATCAGCCGCCTTGGTGGCGTGCCGGAGCGGGAGATGTACCGGGTCTTCAACATGGGCATCGGCTTCCTCGTGACGGTCTCGCCGTCCGAGGTGGATGCCGCGCTCACGGTACTCCGCGCGCAGGGCGAGCGGGCCGAGGTCGTGGGACGCATTGTTGCCCGGACGGGCGGCGCGGTGGAGCTCGACGGGCTGTCGGACGAGCCTCTGGTCTAGCGCCGTGGCGGTCGGAACCCGCCTCGTGGACTAGCTCAGCCGGCTCAGCTTCGGCGCGCGGGTCACGAGCATGAGGAGTTCGCGGCGGGCAAGGTCTGCGAGCTGGATCCCTGCAAGCAGGTCGTCCTGGTCGAGCTGCGCGACAGCCCACGAGGCCTCCTCGTGGACAGCCCAGCCGCGTGAAGCGTCGCCCTGCTCCGAGGCCTCCGACGCTTCGGATGCGTCGGTTGCGTAGAGGTCGGTGAGCGTCAGACAAGAGAGCATCCTCAGGGCGGGAGCGCGGAGCGGAGGGAATGCCTCCACTTCGCGGTCCGCCAAGAGGGCCAGCGTGCTCGCTGTCTCCATCGCAAGCTGCATGTCCGTGGGCATCCCCTCCCCGTGTCTGACAAGCGCCTGAAGGAAACGGGCGTCTCCGCCCTCGAGCACGCGAAGCATCGCGTAGGAAGTGATGGAGGGCGTCAGCTGCACCGCGCGCACGAAGACGATGTCGCGTACCCGGTGGTGCCAGAGCTTAAACCAGCGGCGGAGGGGCCGACCGGCAAGCAGGGCCTCACCGGGAAGCGCGCGGCGGTAGACCGTAGCACCAGCTGAGGTCGAAGAGAGGCGGGGGATGAAGGGGATGGGCTGCGAGTTCATGACGTTCCTCCAAGGGGGGCAAGGAACGACAAGATACTGAACACCTATCCACTGAACAAGTTTTTAGTGCAACGCTAACACACCAAGAACACTACGGTTTTAAAAATTGTTCAGCGGAACCTGCAGGCCGAGATCCTGAACAGACCTACTTCACCACGCTCCGAACATCGAAGCACTTCTGGTCCTCGGCAACGGTATCGTCTGCCCCGCTGATGAAGGGGATGGACAGCTCCCGCTCCTCAAAATCTACGCCTCCGCGTCCATCGCGCAGGACCGCAAAGATACGAATCGGCCCGGCCGGGAGCGTGCTGATGTCGGAGTCCTTCATGAACTGCTTGAAGGCGAGCTCGTTGAAGGTGATCTCGTCATCGGTGGTCTTGCCCTCGCCCCAGTAGGTAGCCCCGCGCAGACTCCCGAAGGTCGCATACCATGAGATGTCGAGCTCTTCGCGGCGGGGGGCCGGCGCTGCCTCCACCTGCGTGGGCTCCGGCGAAAACATCTCTGCGCTCGTGCCCGAACCTTCGCCGACCGTGACAGTAGCCACGACGGGCACCAACTCCGGGTCGTGCTGCTCTGCGCCATCCTGATCGGCACCCACGCCGTCGCCGCAGACGGGCACCGAGGCGACACCTGGAAGCAGCTCCGTGCCGGCGTTGAACATCCCCTCGATGCGCGGGTTGTTGTTACGCTCCGCCACCCTGTCGGGCAGCAACAGAGTGAGCGACTTCTTCGCAATCTCACAGTCCGCGGGCTGGTCCAGACAGAACTGGTCCGTGGTGCGAGCTGCGAGATTTGCGCCCGCCGCGATCGCTGTCAGCCGCACGGTCACTGGCAGCCCCCGGCGGCAAGAGGGGATCTCTACGAAGTCCGGCGCATCGGCGGAGGCGAGGCTGGCGCAGGCCTGCTCGATGAAGCTGGGGGCGGGGACGATGGCTGCGTAGGCAATCGAGGCCGTCGCGCCGGTGCCGAGGTCTCGACGGGAGAGCTCTGGCGGAAGGCCCGGGATGGTGGCGCAGCGGTAGAGGTTGTTGGCACCCTCATCGAAGAGGCAGAGCTCCCAGTAGAGCGTCGGCGGCCCGACCACCTCGGGAGAGAGGCAGTCGGCCGGTTCGCCGGATCCGCCCGCAACAGCGTCGAGGCAGCGATCGTGCCGCGGGTCGACCACGAGTGCGTCGAGCTGGACCGTCTCGCCAGGCGCCAGTTCAGGCGGCTCGGCCCGCACCGCAAGCACGCGGAGTTTGGAGAGGGTGGACTGCGACTCCAGCATCTCGGGGGCACAACCAAAGAGCAGCGCGGGAAGCAGGAGAAGAGAGAGGCCGCGGGACAAGGGAAGGTGCCGCATTAGAATTCTCCTCGGATACCAAGGCTGGGAAAGATGGGGATGCCCGTGACCGGCAGACTGTCTTCAAAGTCGTACTGGTAGTTCACCCCCTCCGCGTTTTCGTAGTTGGTGGCGTTCTGGAGGTCGAGGTAGGCGTTGAGGGTCCAGGTGTCGTAGATCCACCTCTTGTCGACGCGGACGTCGAGCTGCTGGAAGGCCTTGTTCCGCGACGCGTTGACGGTCGTGTCTTCGACGCGGACGTAGTCGTTGCTGTCCGAATCAAAGACGCCTGCGATGATCTCGGTGTTGGGCGAGCCGGTCACGTAACGGTAGCGCGCACCGACCGACCAGTTGTCCGGCAGGTCGTAGCTGGCGATGACGTTGAGGATGTGGGTCTGGTCGAAGTCGAAGAGTCGCCAGTCTTCACCGGGCCGGTCTTTCCGCTCGCTCTGGCTGATGGTGTAGGCGACCCAGCCGAAGAAGTTGTTTGCCAACTGGTGGCGGAGGAAGAACTCGCCGCCGTAGATGCGGCCCTCTGCGGCGTTGTCGTAGATGAGCGGCGTGGCCGAGCGGGTCACGAGGTTGTCGAGGTCCTTGTAGAAGGCCTCCGCCGTGAAGCTCAGGTAGGGGGTGAAGGCATACTCGGCGCCGAGCACGTAGTGGTCGGCCTGCTCGAGATTGAGGGTGGGATTGCCGAGTGTGGTGCTGGTCTCGTCGGGCGTGGGCGAGATGTGGTGGCGGCCGTAGGCTCCCTTCACCACGAGTTCGTCGGTGAGGTTGTAGCGGGCGGCGAGGCGCGGCTCTGCAGCTCCTCGGTCGACCCGGTCGTAGTACTCGTAGCGCAGGCCGGGGATGAGCAGGAGTTTGGGAACCGGCTTCCACTCAGCCTCTGTGTAGAGGTTGTAGATGGCGGGGTCGAAGGTCTCGGTGATCTCGAACACTTCCGAATTGCCGAGGCCGACGGGGGTCTCTCCCTCTTTCGGGGGGCGGGGGAGCTTCAGCGCGATGTCGCCGGTGAAATACTTGGGGTCGGTTCCGCCGCGAACCGTGAGATTGTCGGAGGCCTTCCACTCGACGGTGTCGCGGATGGAGAAGAAGTTCACGTTCAGGTTGAAGTAGAGCCCTTCGCCAAGCGAGAAGCCCTGCTGCTGGGGCTGGTACTGGAACTGAAACTGGTTGGTGATGTCGGGGGCGAGTTTGGAGTCGAGCCGGGCGATGGCACCCTGGAAGGCGGTGGAGATTTTGATGCCGCCGCGGAGGTCGGGCGGGATCTCGCGCTGGTCTTCGCGGACGAAGTCGAGGAGGTCGTCGGAGCCATAGACGAAGAGCGAGGCGGTATGGTTGGGATCGGCATACCAGCGGACCTTGCCCTGCCAGTCGTAGTAGCGAGGCGCGGTGGTGAAGCTCAGGCCTAGCGTCTCCGAGAGCGGATCGAGGATGAAGTCGATGTAGGAGCGACGGGCGCCAATCTGGAAGTCGACATCCTCGCCGATGGGGCCCTCGAGGTAGAAGCTCGAGTCGATGAAGCTCACGTCGGCGTGGCCGCGGACCCGCTCGAGGCGCTCAGACTTGGTGCGGACGTCGATGACGCCGCCCGTGACGCGGCCAAACTGCGACGAGAAGGCACCGGGATAGAGGTTCACGGAGGAGAGGAACTCGCTCGGGAAGACGGAGCGGAGGCCGCCGAAGTGGTAGATGGCGAGTAGCTGCATGCCGTCGACGAAGAATGCAGTGTCTTCGGGGGCGGAGCCGCGGACGATGACCTGGCCACCGCCGAAGGCTGCGCGGGCTACGCCGGGGAGGTTCTGGACGACCTTGATGGCGTCGTTGTTATTGCCGGGGATGCGCTGGATTTCGCGCACGGTGAGGATGCGCCGAGTGACCTCTTTCGGCGGCGGCTCGCCCGTGGTGCGGGTGACGAGGCCTTCGCGGGTGCGCTCGATGTAGAGGGTGGCCTCGGTGAGCTGGGCTGCCTCGACCTTCTCGGTGGTGGTGTAGAGGCGGAAGCCGGGCTCATCGACCTTGATCTCCCAGGTACCGGACTTGAGACCCGGGACGGCGAAGCGGCCCTCGGCATCCGTGGTGACCTCGAGCGCGAGGCCACTGTCGGGCGCGGTCTGACGGAGCTTGATCTTCACGCCGAACAGCGGGTCGCGGACGCCGCGGACGAGGAGCTGACCTTGGAAGTTGACCGGCGCGGTCGGGTCGCTGGCAACGGCCTGGTCGCGCTGCGCCTCCTTCTCGGTGAGCTGGCGCTGGATCTCCTGCTCGGAGATCACGAAGCCAACCTTCCATGTCACCTGGACAGGGATGGCGACGCCTTCGGGACGCTTGGCATCTTTGAGGATGGCCGGCTTGAACTTGTACTGGGTCACGGCCGCGAGCGCAGAGGCGATGAAGCCATGCTTGTCGGCGGAGATTTCGGCGGTCTCTTCGACCAGGTTCCCCTTGTCGTCGTAGCCGTAGTAGGCGGCCTCGACGGGGATGGGGTTGGTGACGGCGCCCGTCTCGCTGATGTCGATCTGGAGGATGACGTCGGCCTGCAGTCCGGCGGCGAAGGCTGCGGGCGGGAAGGCGGCCTCGACGTTGGAGAGCAGCACGGGTTCAATGAGCTCTTCGGCAGGAGGCGCGGGCTCCTCTGCTGCCGCGGGAGCCGCGAACGGTGCAGCCGCGAGCGTCGCGAGGGCGAGCTGCGAAAGGAGGCGGAGTCGGCAGGTCAGACGCATCGGGGGTCCTGGTTATCGGCCGGGCAGACGGAATTCGTGGGTAAAGACGACCTCGGTCTCGGCGGCGATGCCGCCGCGGATGGCGGGTCGGAAGCGCATTTCACGGGGAATGTAGCGACGCAGGTAGTCTTCGAAGCCTACCTCTTTGCGGGTGCAGTCGATGGAGGCGATGGTGGCCACCTTGCCGTCTCCGCCGACGCGCAGGCTGATGCGGCAGTCGCCCTCGACCAAACCCTTCTGGGCTGCTTCGGGGTAGCCGTAGCGGTTGAAGTCGGGACGTCCCTTCAGCGAGGCATCCCTGTCTGGGACCGCGGGCTTGTCGCCGGTTCCTGTGGGCGCGGCCGGCAGGCTATCGACAGGCTTGCGTCCATCTTTGGGGTCGACGGAGATGCGAGAGGGGCGGCCGCCGCGGGTGGTGTCGCCGGCGGCGAAGCGTGGGCCGCTGCCGGTGCCTGCGAAGGACTCGCCCGACATGCCAATCTGGCGCGGACGCACAGGTTCCAGCGGCGGCGGCGTACTGGGAAGAGGCTCGGGCGCCGCCTGTGGTTCCGTCGGCTTCGGCGGCTCCACCTTGGGAGGCTGCTTGAGTGGCTTTGGCTCCTCCTTCGGAGGCTCTGGTTTGGGC
>JABMMX010000065.1 GCA_013205435.1 Deltaproteobacteria bacterium | reverse complement strand
CGTCGCCACCCGGCAGTCCCCGTCTTCGGTCACCGCGAGGTCCGCCACGCGGGTGTTGAGGTCGCGGTCGTCGGCAGGGTCGCAGCGCGATAGCGTGCAGGGGCTGCGCTCCGACGCGCAATTCTGACTGCCCAATTCTGACCGCACGGTCACGGCGCAATGCGTCAGCAGAGATTTTTTGCGCGCGATCTTTATCGTTCGTAGGAGTCTCCCATGCTGATTCAAATCAGTCGCTCGCTGCGTGGTGCGGCGGGCAAAGGAGGACATCTCATGCGCAAGCTTCTCGCTCTCACTCTCTCTGCTCCTCTCCTCTTCGCGGCTTCGTCGGCCTTCGCTGCCGACGACACCAGCCACCCCGGCGGCTTCGCTGCCGGCGTCGGCCAGAGCATGGGTGGTGCCCCCGGCCTCTCGCTCCGCTACTTCGTCAACGAGAAGTTCGGCCTCGAGCTTGTTGGCAGCAAGACCGCCAACACGCCCGATGGCGGCAAGGAGTCGGGTGCCCTCGACTACAGCATCGCTGCTGAGTACCGCCTCGCCTCCACCAACGCTGTCACCTTCTCGGGTTACGCGGGCTTCGGACAGACCAAGGCCACCGTCGCTGGTGAGGATGCGGGCACCTCGCAGACCATCGGCGCCGGCGTAAAGGCGGAGTACTTCTTCGCCCGTGGCTTCTCCATCTTCGGCGGCACGGGGCTCGACCTTGTTACCACGACGAATGCCGACGGCGACGCGGTCGACTCCTCGACGAATCTCTTTGCCGGCCCGAACTACCTCGGCACGATGGGCTTCTCGGTCTGGTTCAAGTAACCAGCCCTACGCGGCTCTCCGCAGCAGGCCCGCAGGCGTTCGCGTCAGCGGGCTCTGCCGTTTTTGGCGCCCGCTCGACCGCGGGTCAGCCGCTCCGCCTTCACCTTTGCTTCGTCTACGAGCCGCTTCACGCCGGGTGCCTCCGCGGTGTTTGGCGAGATTGGCACGATGCGGTTGCGCAATGCGCCGCGCGCCGCCCGGGCATCGCCCTCTGCCCTCGCTGCTGCCGCGGCCCGCGCCAGCTCCCGCGCCATCGCCTCGGCCGCTCGCCGCCGCTCGCCTAGGCCACGCTCCAGCTCGCCCCGTTGCGGCGCAGCGAGCCTCTCACCAGCCGCTCCGAGCGCACCGTTGTTGATGCTCCGAAGCAGCGTCATGTAGCTCCGCAGCCCCTCCAGCAGACCGCCCCCTTCGGGCACCAGACCGATGCGCTCGCCCGTCACAAAAAGATCGGTGCGGAGCAGCGTCTTGCCCTCGTCACCCGCCTCGAGCAGCGGCACCTCACCGGCCCAGATGGCATCGCCTGTGAGCTGCAACGATCCAGACACCAGCGCCAGCGCCGGTAGCGGCCCGCCGCTATCGCGCACCGCCTCCACAAAGCGGCGCGTCGCCTCCATGCCCCCAGCGGCGAGCAGCACGATGCCCGCAGCGCCCCGCGCTGTCAGCGCCTCGGCCTCCGCCCGGTAGCGCGTCACAGCCGCACCGGCCTCCACGCCCGCGCCCGCGAGGAAGGCCGCCGTCTCAGGCGTTGCGAGCGTCACGCCAATCACGCCTACGCGGTTCGCACCTTCGCCCAGCAGTACGCTCCCCGGCGCCCACCCCTCTCCGCGCCGCAAGTTGCACGACAGCATCGGAACCCCGGCCCGCTCTGCCTCTCGCAGCGTCCAGGCCGCGCCGAGCCGAAGGTCGTAGGCGCCAATCGCCACCGCCTGCATCCCGAGCGCACGGTAGGCGGCGAGCATGGCCCGTGCCATCACCTGCTCCGCCGTCTCGCCAACCGCCGTGGCGGGCTCCCGCGAGGCAAAGAGGGCGTCGCCTGCGTCGAGCCGTAGCATGAGCGCGACGGCATCACCCTCGACCGGCTGCACGCCGATGGTTGCCTGGCGTGCGAGGCCGCCGAGCGGGCTGTTCTTGCAGCCGCAGTCTTCGAGCGTGCCGCGGAGGTTGCCTGTCGAGACAATCTGGATGCGGCGCGCGCCCGGGATGGGCGAGATACCTCGGTAGGAGGCCACCGCCGCAGCGTCGCGCGATAGCGCCGCAGCACTCTGGCGCGCCGCCTCGTAGCGGCCGCGAAAGAGAGCAAAGTCGACCGCCTCTTGCGGGCTCTCGAACCGCATGGGCTTCGCCGCAGACGAGGCACCAGCTCGACCCTGCGCCATCTCCGTTGCCACCCCACTACCCTCCGCCGCGACCTCAGGTGCAGGCCCTTCGCTACGGCAGCCGACCAGGAGCAGCGACGCGACAAGCAGCCGCGACGCCACGCGCAGGCGGCTGCTAGCGGCCGGAGAGCTGCGCAATCTGGGCAGCGAGGTCTTCACGCGTG
>JABMMX010000064.1 GCA_013205435.1 Deltaproteobacteria bacterium | reverse complement strand
GCTTGGAGGCAGGCAGACCGGTGCTGATCCTAGGCCCCAACGGCGCTGGAAAGTCGAGCCTCCTGAGGCTCCTGCTCGGGCTCGAACCGCGGGCGGCGGGGCGGGTCACGGTGGATGGGCTCGATGTGGCAAAACTCGCGCCGCTGCAGCGTGCCGCCCACCTCTCGTGGCTTCCGCAGCAGTCCGATGCGGTCGAGCCGATGCGGGCGGTGGAGTGGGTCGCGGCGGCCCGCTTCCGCTTCGGTGAGGCAGCCGTCGCGGCAGAGCGGCAGGCGCGGGCGCTGCTAGCAGCCAGCGGCCTCGGACACCTCGCGGAGCGTCAGACGGACGAGCTCTCGGGCGGAGAGATCCAGCGGCTCCGCATCGCCTCGCTCCATGCCCAGGAGGCTGCCTGGTGGTGCCTCGATGAACCGACGAACCACCTCGACCCCTCTGCCCGTGGCGCCGTAACCCGCCAGCTCGCAACGGCCTGCGAACCGGGGCGCGGGCTCATCATCGCCACCCATGATCTGGCGCTGCTCCACGCCTTTCCGCAGGCTCGCATCATCGGTCTCCGCTACGGCAAGATCGTCTTCGACCAGCACTGCACCAGCCCCTCGCTTGGCTCCGATCTGAGCGAGCTCTACCAGACGAGGGTGCGCGAGCAGGCCGTCGACGGGCAGCGCTGGTACTACTTCGCGGGCGACCTGTGAGGAGCCGCTCGCTCCTCCTCTTCGTCCTCTGTTGCGTCGGCCTCATCGCCGCCGCGCCCTGGGCCGGGCCTTCGCTCGAGGGCGACAACGCCCGCTTCATCCTCACCTCGCTCCGGTTGCCACGGGTCGCGCTCGCCGCGCTCGCCGGCGGCAGCCTCGCCGCAGCCGGCGCAGCCTTCCAGATCCTGCTCCAGAATCCGCTCGCAAGCCCCAGCACCATCGGCACCACCGCCGGCGCCGCGCTCGGCGCCCTGGCCCTGCTCGTGCTAGCGCCGGCAGCCGCCTCGCCCACAGGGCTCGTCGTCGCCGCCTTTGCGGGCGCGGCGGCCGTCTCCACCGCCGTCACGGCCGCGGCAGCGAGTCGACGGCTCCGCGCCAGCGACCTCATCCTCGCCGGCGTCGCACTCACCGTCGCCGCGGGCGCAGTCGCCACCGGCCTGCAGCTCCGCGCAGACGCCGCTGCCACCGTCGCGGCGGTTCGCTGGTCGCTCGGCTCCGTCGCCACCGTCGGCATGGCAAAGCCCGCCGCGCTCGCCCCCATCGCAGCCGTCGCCATCGCCTGGCTCACCCTCCGCGGCCGCGCACTGCAGACGCTCGCCGCTGGGCCCGAGCGAGCCGCCTCGCAAGGCGTCGACCTTGTCCGTCTCCGCGTGGAGGTGCTCGCGGCCGGCTCGCTCGCCGTCGCCGGTGCCGTCGCCTTCGCGGGCCCGATCGCCTTCATCTGCCTCATCGTCCCCCACCTCGTCCGGTTGACGCTCCACCCGCCCGTCCGTTGGCTGGCTCCGCTCTCAGCACTGGGTGGCGCAGCCTTCCTCGTTGCCGCCGATGCAGCCGCCCGGCTCATGCTCCCCGACCGTGAACTTCCCGTCGGCGTCGTCACCGCCGCGCTCGGAGCACCCGCCCTCATCCTCCTGCTCTGGCGCAACCGCTCGCGGCAACCGCACTAGCTTTGGCTCATGCCGCCTTCGGTTGACTTCTACGCCGCCGCAGCCTAGCCAACGCGCCCTGCAGTTGTGCAAAATCGCGGCGGCGAGGCAGCCATGTGGCGCCCCCCCCTCCGCAACGCACCAAGCGTCAACACCGGCAGGTATTATGGAAGCGCATCGCGATTCGAAGAAGTTTGTTTTTGTCACGGGCGGCGTCGTCTCCTCGCTCGGCAAAGGCATCGTCGCCTCCGCGCTCGGAGCCATCATGGAGGCCCGGGGCCTGAAGGTCAGTTTCCTCAAACTCGACCCCTATGTGAACGTCGACCCCGGCACCATGAACCCCCTGCAGCACGGCGAGGTCTTCGTCACCGATGACGGCGCAGAGACCGACCTCGACCTCGGCCACTACGAGCGCTTCTGCTCCACCCGCATGACGCGCCTCAACAACCTCACCACGGGCCG
>JABMMX010000063.1 GCA_013205435.1 Deltaproteobacteria bacterium | reverse complement strand
TCGGGCGCGGCGACCGCCTCGGGGAGCTCCTCATCGTCGAAGTCCAGCTCGGCCTGTGACCGCGGCGAGCTGATGACCTCGTCATCCTCGTCGTCCTCGCCCTCATCATCCTCGTCGTCGCCCTCATCATCCTCATCGTCCTCTTCCATGCCGAGGAAGGGATCGTCGAAGTCGAGCTCCTCCTCGTCCCACTCCTCGACCTCGAGGCCCGATTCGGCCGTGAAGCTCGCCACGTCGGTTGCCAGCCTGACGGCCACCGCGACGGCCTCTTCGTAGACAGGCCCGAAGAGCGTCGCAGTCTCCACCGGGAGCCGCCACGACGGCGGCTGCGCGAGCCGCTGCAGGATGAAGAGCGGCTGCTCCGCCGGCTTCACCGAGAAGGAGATCGAATCGATGCCCTGCTGCGCCCGGTTGAACTGATCGGGCACCATCTCGCTCACAGGCATGCCGCGCTGCTCCTGCGCCGCGACGTTGGCAGAGGCCTCCACCGCACGCGCACCCTCTTCGCCGAACCAGACACGCCGGAAGGCACCGATAAGCGACTTCCGCTCGATGCCCCGCAGCTGCCAGATGAGGAAGGGGTCGCTCTCCAGCGCCTCCGCGAAGGCATAGTGAACCGCCGCGATGTGCTTGCAGGGCCGCGCCTTGTCCGGGCAGTTGCAGGAGCCGAGCATCTCCGAGTTACGCGCGGGGAAGAGGCTCAGCGAGAAGGCGCGGAAGGCCTCCTCCATGCCGGGCGGCATCGTCCCTGCGAGCAGGAAGGCGGGGTAGTAGGCCCGCTCGCCAAGCGCGAGCAGCAGCCGCTCCGAGTCGGACTCGCGGAAGGGCGGGATCTCGATGGAGGTGGAGTAGGGCTTCGCCCGCGAACCCTGCACCCGCGCCGTGATCTTGCCCGCCTGCACCTGCAGCTGCATCACATGGCCCTTCTCCGCGTAGTCTTTGCCGCGCGGGAGCCGGTTCTGCCAGGCGGTCGAGAGCCGCTCAAGCGCCGCGATCCAGGCCGTCCCCCAGCCCGTGTTGCCATACCGTCCGAGCGTCATTGGCCGGCCTCCGTCAGGTCATCCACCGCGGCCGTTGCCTGCAGCGAGAAGATCTCGCTCAGCTCGTCGTCCGACATCTCCGTGATCCAGGCCTCGCCCTCGCCGATGACCGATTCGGCCAGCGACCGCTTCGACTCCAGAATCTCATCAATCTTCTCTTCGACCGTCCCGGTCACGATCATCTTGTGTACCTGCACATCACGCGTCTGACCCAACCGGAAGGCCCGGTCTGTCGCCTGGTTCTCGACCGCGGGATTCCACCAGCGATCGAAGTGGAAGACATGGTTGGCACGCGTCAGGTTCAGACCCGTACCGCCCGCCTTGATCGACAGAATGAGAATCGGCGACGCGTCGGGATCGGTCTGGAAGGTTGCCACCATCTCGTCCCGCTTCTCCGCCACCACGCCGCCATGCAGGAAGGGCACCGCCACCTTGAGCTGCGACCGGAAGTGCTCCACCAGCAGGTCGCCCATCTCACGATACTGCGTGAAGACCAGCGCGTGATCGCCCTCCGCGATCACCTCCTCGAGCATCTCGGTCAGACGGGCCATCTTGCCCGAGCGGCCGCTCAGCTTTCCATCCCGCTCCTTGAGGTAGTGGTCGGGGTGGTTGCAGATCTGCTTGAGCGCCGTCAGCAGCGCCAGGATGTTGCCCCGGCGCTTGAGCCCGCTCGTGCCGCTGATGCGCGCCATCGCCATGTCGACGGTCGCTTGGTAGAGCGTCGCCTGCTCGCGGGTGAGCGTGCAGTAGACCTTGTACTCCTGCTTCTCGGGCAGGTCCTGGATGACGTTCGGGTCGGTCTTGAGGCGCCGCAGCACGAAGGGGCCGACCATCTTCTTGAGCGTCTCGCGGGCCTTTGCATCGCCGAACCGCTCGATGGGGACCGCGAACTTGCGGCGGAACTCGCCCAGGCTTCCGAGCAGGCCAGGGTTGGCAAACTCGAGGATGGACCAGAGCTCGGCCAGCCGGTTCTCGACCGGCGTGCCCGTCAGCGCGATGCGATGGTCGGCCGGAATCGACCGCACCGCCACGGCCTGCTGCGCCACCGGGTTCTTGATGTTCTGTGCCTCGTCCACCACCAGGTGGGACCAGGTGCGGGTGCCCAAAAGCTCCGAATCCATCCGGGCCATCACGTAGGTTGTGAGGACCACCGAGGCCCCCTTGCAGAGCCGCTCGAGCTCCGTCGCCGAGCCGGCCCGCGTGCGACCATGGTGGCGCACCACCCGGAGGCCCGGCGCAAACCGCCGCAGCTCATGCTCCCAGTTGCCCAGCACCGAGGTCGGGCAGATGAGCAGCGCAGGCGAGCCATCTCCGCCCGTCTTGGCGCGGTGATGGAGCAGCAGCGCGATGATCTGGATGGTCTTGCCCAAGCCCATGTCGTCGGCGAGGCAGGCGCCGAAGCCCGACTCTGCCGTCTGTGCGAGCCAGGTGAGGCCGCGCTGCTGGTAGGGACGCAGCTCGCCAACGAAGCCGGCAGGAGCCTCCACAAGCGAGCTCGCCTCGCGGTCGCGGAGCGAGTCGATGAGCGACTTGATGTTGCCGCTCGCCACCACATCGATGACCCCCTGGTCGGTCGCAAACTCGCCGGCGAGCGCCACCGAGATGGCCGCCGCACGGTCCATCGTCCCGGTGTCCTTCTTGCCGTGGAAGAGGTTCTCCATCATCGCAAGCTCGGCGGGGTCCACCGCCAGCCACTCGCCACGCCACTGCACAAGCGGCTGCTTCATCGCAGCGATCTCGCGGAACTCCTCCGCCGTCAGCTGGTGATCGCCGACTGCGACCTGCCACTGGAAGGCAACGACCGAGTTCATGCCCACCTTGGAGGGGCCGCGGTTCCAGCGCTCCTCCATGTCGCCCACCTGGAGCTTCAACTTGAGCCGCTGCTGCCCCTCGTTGCGGAGCTCCTTGGGCACGCGCACAGAGGCGCCCAGCTGCGACAGCATCGGGCCGGCCTGCGAGAAGAACTCCCAGGCCTCCTCGGTCGACAGCACCACGCCGCGCGGGCAGCGCTCATGCAGCGAGCGGCCAATCGGTCCGAAGACCCGCGCGCTCTCGCCGAGCGAGATGAGCAGGCTCTCGTGCGGCTGCACGAACCGCTTGTCGCCCACCATCATCTCGAAGGCCGCCGTCTGCCAGACCGTGCCGGCGTCGATGCGACAGCTCGGGTCCTCGTTCGACTCCAGCATGAAGCGGAGGAACCAGGCGTCGCGCGCCCCGTCGGTCTCTGCCGACATCCCCGGGACCTCCAGATGGTAGGCCACCGCGTAGCTGTCGCCCGGCGTACCGCGCGGACGCACAGGCGCCGTCCAGCGCCCAAGCTCGGCAGCAAGCGGCTGCTCCACCAGGCCAGCGGTCTCCATCACAGGATCGACCGCCGTCAGTCCGTACCGCCAGCGGAGCTCCCACGGTGCGAGCTCGCGGTTGTCCTTGCGCGGCCGGTCCTTGGAGGTCGAGGGCATCGCCTCGCGGCACATCGCATCGGCCGCCGCATCCAAGAAGGCCCGCAGCAGCGCCTCGGGCTGCCAGACGGTCGACATCGGCGTGACCGACTTCCTCCGCCGCCGCCGCCGGTTGCCCCGCTTCTTCCGCTTGCGCGCCGTATCGTGCGCCTGCCCGTCGTTCATCACCACCGCGTGGCCCGCCAGCGGCAGCGACCGCTCCAGCATCGCAAGCCGCTCGCGCGAGGCCGGGCTGAGCACCGTCATCCCCCAGCGCGCAACCAGCTGGCCCTTGTCGCTCGTCTCGATCAGCGGCACCATCTCGCCCGCCGCAACCATCTCTACCGCCAGTTTTGCTGCCATCGCCCAGATGCGCACCGAGTCCGAAACCTTGCGCTGCGCCGCCTCTGCCAGGTCCATCCGAACCAGCGTCCGGATGGTCTCATACATGGGCAGCCGGATGCCCCAGATCTCCGCGATCTCCCAGTCTTCCGTCTTGTTCCGCTGCGGCGTCGGGATGACCAGATCGGCCTTCTCCGGCCGCTGCTGCGACTTGCCGCGGCGCAAGAGCCGCAGCGCCGACATCGCCCGTCGCGCCTGCTCCTCGCCCCGAGGCGGCATGCACCAGAACATCAGTCGCCCCGTATGCGAACCTTCGTAACGGGGAATGAAGGTCGCCTGCAGCGACCGCAGATCAGCACTAGACATCCCACCTCGCATCACGCTTCGCACCGGCTGCTGCCGAACGTCGCCGAATTCGAACCACATAGGCCTCCAGCCAGGCTGTCGTATCGACGCCGGCGCGGAGCACCACCACACCCTCGCTGCTGATCTCCAGCACCGCCGGGCCAAGAACATGATCACGCCGCACCGCAGCGGCCTCCTCGGGCCCTGCCAGCCGCACCCAGGCCGACGCCGCGCGCACCGTCACAGAGCCCTCCGGCAGCACCGGCGCGCGACGGAATTCCGGCTCCTGCGCCGCTACCATCCGATAGAGCGACCGCGGAGCCTCCTGAAAGTGCATCTGCGGAGCCTCGAACACATCGGCACCTCGTCGCGCGCGTCGGAGCACCGGCATCTGCACCGGCGCAGATGCCGGCGCCTCAATGAAGAAGGCATTGATGGGCGCATCGGAGCTCCAATCCGACGAAGGCTGCGATCGCCGCGGCGCGCTCCGCTCCGATGAGGGCTCCGAACGGCGCGGCGAACGACGCGCCACCGGCGAGGTCGCCGCAGGCAGCCGCTCCAGTATCGCTCCGATCTGCGCCACCAACTCGAGCGGTACCACCAGTCGGCCCGCGCCATCCTTGGGCGTCAGCGCAACGCGGAAGACCAGCCCCTGCTCGCCCGCAGCACCCTCCGCCAGCGTCACCACCGGCAGCGGCGCCTCGGCGGGATTCCGAGCCTTCGACGCGGGCAGCGGCGCCGCATCGAGCGCCTCCTGCAGCAGCACCCGATCGGCCGGCCGAAGCCGCGCAACACGGGCCTCCAGCTCCTCCGGCGCCCGCAGCCGCGCAGCCGCGTCGAGCACCCACTCCACCTGCGTTGTCCGCGGTCCTACCTCCAGGCTCCGGCCCAGCGTGTGCGAGGCCTCCGGCGTAAGTCGCGACAGCAGCGTCAGCAGGCAGCCACGCTCGCCCGGCAGGTTGGGCGCCAGCGCTACCGCCAGCTCCTCCTGCACCTCGTAGCCCGACGCAGATGGCCAGAGCAGGCCGAGCTCCACAAAGGTCAGCGGATCCGCCAGCTCCTCCTCGTCCATCACCTCCAGCGGCGACGCGCAGATGCGCACCAGATCCCGCTGCAGCTTCTGCGTGGCGCAGGCCTCCAGCACCCGGGTCGCAACACGCAGCGAACGCATCCCCTCCGCAAGCGAACGCACCTCCGCAGAGGGCGCCTCAAGCCGCGAGGCGAGCGCCGCGAGCGCGGTCGGCGAGAGCCGCTGAAGCAGCGCTAGCGCACGCATGCAGCACCCCTAGCCATGCACCACCTCAACGCCTTCCAGCAGCTCGCTCAAGAGCGCCTCCAACTCCTCCACCGGCACCTCTGCAGGAACCACGAAGCGGCGCTGATCGAGCCGCTCCGACAGGTAGCCCGCAAGCCGCGGCTCCTGCGCCATCCGCTCTGCGAGCGGCCGCGTCGTCACCGTCACCACCGCGCTAACCGCGCCATGCGCGGGGAACTCGAACGGCGACACCCGCTCCACCACGGCCCGTTTGGCGCGCGCCGGCCGCTTGCCCAACGCAAGCGCCACCTCCCGCGCCACAACCTCGAGCCGGCCTTCGCGCGTCGACAAGACAAACTTCGCGCCACCAACGCACGGCTCCACAAAGACGCCCGTCAGCTCCCGAACAGGCAACGGCAGCCGCTTCTGCGACACCGCGACAAGCTCCTCCATCCCCGCCGTCGGTGCAGCAAGCAGCCATTCGTGCAGCGACAGCACCAGCTCCACGCGGCGGCTCCGCTGCGGCAGCCCCGAAGCCTCCGCCAGCCGGCGCAGCGACCCCTCGTCACACCGCGACAGCAGCGTCAGCGACCAGCCCCGCTCCACCTCCGCGCGACCCTGCTCCAGCACCACAAGCTCCGCCGGCAGCGAGACGCCACCAGCCGCCTCGACCAGCAGGCTCCGAGAGGCCAGCCAGCTCGCCATCTCCTCCATCCCCAGCTCCGGCACGAGCGGCGCACAACCCTCCTCCAGCAACCGCACATAGAGCGGCGCAGCGCCGTCGGCGCAGATCCGCTCGTAGAGCTGATCGCGTACAGCAGCCGCAAAGAGAGACTCGGCCAAAACGCGCGGTGAGCCGGAAGGCACACCCCAGCGCAAGGCACTGAGCTCTCTCATTGCCGCTGAAAGGCTGGAGAGGTGCTCGATGATTCGCATGCAGTGAATGAGAGATTGCTCGATCGGTTGTCGGACGAGTCACCCCCGGGCCGACTCACTCCGTCTTCAGGACCCCAGCCCGCCTCCGGATAACCCATCGGCGGCCCGAAGGCCCAACAACGCTGCCATTTGCACCAACGAGAGGCCTTGTCAACGGACTTTGCGCCCTACGAGGCCTCGCCGCTCCCAGCCAGGTGCGTCCGGTAGAGCTTTGCGTAGGCCCCGTTGTCGTCCAAGAGCTGCTCGTGGCGACCACGCTCCAGCACCGCGCCGTGACCGAGCACGAGAATCTCGTCGGCCTCGCGGATGGTGCTCAGACGGTGCGCGATCGCAATCGTGGTGCGGCCCCGCGTGAGGTTCCGCAGCGCCTCCTGAATGACCATCTCGGTGCTCGTATCGACGTTGGCGGTCGCCTCATCGAGGATGAGCACAGGCGGGTTTCCTACCAGCGCCCGCGCAAAGCTCAGCAGCTGCCGCTCGCCCGTGGACAGCGTCCGGCCGCCCTCATCGAGCGACCCGTCGAGACCACCCAAACGCTCCACAATCCCACGCGCAGAGACAGCCTCCACACACTTCCAGACCGTCGCGTCATCCACCGCACGGCCGAGCGTGATGTTGTCTCGCACGCTGCCCGCGAAGACCACCACATCCTGCGGCACAATCGCAATGGCGCTCCGCAGCGCTCCGAGCCGGTACTGGCGCACATCCACGCCATCCACCAGCACCTCGCCGCCGCTCACATCGTAAAAGCGCGAGATGAGGTGGGCCACCGTCGACTTGCCTGCACCCGTATCGCCCACCAGCGCCACCATCTGCCCGGCCTGCGCTGCAAAAGTGACGCCCTTCAGCACCTCCTCCTCGCGCCCCGCGTAGCAGAATCGCACCTCTTCAAACCGCACCTCGCCGCGGCTCGGCGCGACCGTCACGGCACCCTCGGAAGGACCGTCGTTCATGCCGACCTTCTCATCCAAAATCTCCATGATCCGCTCGCCCGAGGTCAGCGACTGCTGCACAAGATTGAACTTCTCGGTCAGGTTCCGAATGGGCACCCAGAGCCGCGAGGTATACTGGATGAAGGTCAGCAGCACGCCCACCGTGATGACGCCCTCCAGCACCCGCTGGTAGCCGAGCCAGAGCACCGCCGCCGTCGCGAGCGAGCTCGTAAGCATCATCGCCGGGCGAACCCAGGCCCAGGGCCGGACCATGCCAACCTGCGCCGTCTGGTGCGCCTCGGTCAGCGAGCGATACTCCGCTGCGCGCCGCGGCTCCCGCCTGTAGAGTTGGTTCTCACGCATGCCTGCCAGGTTCTCAGCAAGCCAGCCGTTCATCCGTGAGACAACCGCCGAGTTTGCGCGAAGCGCAGGGCGAACCATGCGCTGGTAGAGCCGCGAGATCAGCACGAGCGCCGGCACCACGAGCAGCAGCATCGCACCCAGCAGCGGGTCGATCGTGAACATCACGCCATAGAGCACCAGCACAAAAAGGATGTCGCGCATCCCCTGCGCAAAGGCGTCGGAGAAGAGCTCCGAGAGCGACGCCACATCGAAGGTGGTCCGGTTCACCAGGCGGCCCACCGGGTTCTTGTGAAAGAAGCCCATGTCCATCGAGGTGATGTGTGTGAAGATGTCGACCCGCAGGTCGTGCAGGATCAGCTGGCTCAGCTTCTGCACCCAGTAGGAGGTCGCCACAGCCACGCCAAAGCGGAGCAGCCAGAAGAGCAGCGACATCACGCCGAAGTAGGTGATGAGCGCCGCCGTGTCGGTAGGCACCCGGTCCACCGCCGAGAGCGCCACCTCTCCGATGGCGTCCAGCATGTGATCGAACCCGCGCGGCGTGCGGCCCGTGACACCCGAGGCGCGGTCCATCGCCAGCCCCACAATGTAGGGCGGAACGGTCATCGCCAGCGCCTCAGCAACCGCCATCAGAACGCAGACAGAGGCCAGCAGGCGATGGGGGCGAAGGTACCCGAGCAGCCGCTTGAGCAGCTGCATATCGCGGCCCACAACTTCTACCTTCTCCTCTGCCAGCATGTGGGCCAGCACAGGGTCGCGAGAGACCGCGATGGCCTCCGCTTCGAGCTTCGAGACTGCCGGCTTCTGCGCGCTCATTCCGACACCGCCTCTTTCGTCTGCTCGTGCGCAATCTCGGCGTAGTGACCGCCCTGCGCCAGCAGCGCCGCGTGGGTGCCACGCTCGATGACCCGGCCCGCCTCCAGCACGAGGATCTCGTCGCACTGCTCCAGCGCCCGCACCCGGTGGGAGATGATGATGCCTGAGCGACCCTCGAAGACCGTCCGGAGCTGCTCCAGGATGCGGGCCTCGGTGCGTGCATCGACGGCGCTCAGGCAGTCATCCAGCACAAGCATGCGGGGGTCGGCACCGATGGCCCGCGCAATCGCAAGCCGCTGCCGCTGACCGCCGGAGAGGTTCACGCCCCGCTCGCCCAGGAGCGTTCCATACTGCTTCGGAAGCGCCTCAATCTCCTCTGCGAGCGAGGCCAACCCGGACAGTCGCGCTGCCTCGGAAGAACGCGAAACGGAGCCTCCCGCGGTCTCTGCATCGAGCCCCATCAGCAGGTTGTTCTCGATGGTGTCGCTAAAGAGAAAGGTGTCTTGCGGCGCCACCACAATCGACCGCCGAAGCGACGACAGCGTATAGTCGCGCACGTCTCGACCGTTCACGAAGATGGTGCCGGCCGGCGGCTCGTAGATGCGGGTCAGCAGCATGGCCAGCGTGCTCTTGCCCGAGCCAACGCGACCCGTGACGCCGAGCAGTTTGCCGGGCGCCAAAACGAAGCTCACGCCGTCGAGCGCGGCCGCCTGTTCGGGAACCGCCTGCGAGGGCTCACGCTCCTCTGTGCCAATCTCTGCAGCGCCGCGTGCCGCATAGCCGAAGGTCAGCCCGCGCACCTCGATCGCGACCGCGCCGTCGAGCACGACAGCACCCTCCACGTCGGCCACCTCGGGCTGCTCCGACATCACCCTGTCGAGCCGCTTCAGCGAGGCGCGTCCGCGCTGCCAGAGCGACACCGCCCAGCCAAAACCGACCATCGGCCCGCTCAAGAAATTGATGAGAAAGAGGAAGGCCGTGAAGCTGCCCAGGCTCATCTCGCCGCGCACGACGGAGGGGCCGCCAACGGCCAGCACGATGGAGGTCGAGGAGCCCAGAAAGAAGTCGAGCGCTGGGTCAAAAACCGAGCGCACGCGCCCCAGATCGAGCGACTTGCCGTAGTGGCGGAACGAGGCCAGCCGGAACCGCTCTCGGTCGTAGCCCTCACGCGCATATCCCTGCAGAATCCGGATGCCCGCGTAGCTCTCACGCACCTGCTCGGTCAGCCGGCCGATATCATTCTGTACCGCCTCGCTCCGCTGGTACTCCGCGTGCGACAGCTTGTTCGTCACGATGGCAATCAGCGGCATAGGAATGAGCGCCAGCAGCGCCAGCTTCCACGACAGCGCGAACATCACCACGATGACCAGGCTCACCAGCATGAGCGTGTCGACGCCCACCAGAATGCCGGGCCCGAGCATCATCCGGACTGCGATGATGTCGTTGGTCTGAAGCGCCATCAGGTCGCCCGACTTCGACCGGTCAAAGAAGCCCCGCGACAGCGAGAGCAACCGGCCGACCAGCTCGTTGCGTACCCGCTGACCCACCCGGTGGGACGGGATCGAGGTCATCACCAGCATCGGATAGCGGGCAATGTTTGCTGTTAGCTGGAGCCCGAAGAAGCCGGCGATTGCCATCTCCAGCGTGAACTGCGCCGGCGTCAGACCAAGATAGCCCATGATCGCAGGCAGCTTTGGTGGCGCGCCGCCCAGCGACGAGGCCATCAGGTCGACGGCCACCGCCAGAAACAGCGGCGCCATCACGTCCGAGAAGTTCACCACCCAGAGCGCCAAGAGGCCGAGCCCGTAGTTGGCCCGCTCCCCCTTCAACAGCCGCACGACCCGCGGAACATCACTCCAGAACGACATAGACCCTCACTTGCGGCCGTCGGGTTAGTGCTGGCACCCCCGCCGGTCAACCAACCCAGACCACCGCCACACCGTTGACGCACGCACCGCCAAACCGTTGACGCTCGCGCAGCCAGATGCGAGGGAACCGCCTCCCCGGCGACCTCCAAAGAAGGCCCTCCGAACCATGGCTGCAAACTCGCCCGGACTCTCCATCATCTTCCTCATGTTCAATGAGGAGGGCTCCATCGCGGCAGTCCTCGACGAGGCCATCGCCTTTGCCGATCGCGCGCTCCCCGACTGCGAATTGCTCGTCATCGACGACGGAAGCACCGACGGTAGCGCCGCCATCGTCACCGCCTACGCCGCCCGCGACCCGCGCATCCGGCTCGTCCAGCATGAGCGCAACGGCGGCATGGGCGCCGGTATGCGCACCGGCATCCAGCAGGCCTCCAAACCCTACCTCATCTTCAACGCTGCAGACGGCCAGGTGCCCTGCGAAGAGATCGGCAAGATGCTACCGCTTCTCAGCGAACAGGGCATCGTCCTCTCCACCTACATCCGCCGCGCCGACACCGTCAGCCGCGTCGTTATGAGCCGCGCCTTCCGCCTCTTCCTCTTCCTGGCCGCCAACATCCGCTTCGAGCTCGAGGGGCTCTACCTCTACCCCACCGACCTCGCCCGAGAGCTCCTGCCGCGCATCAGCTCCAGCTCCTTCGTCTTCTCCTTCGAACTCATCCAGCGCGCAGCCGAACGGGGACTCCCCATCGCCACCACCCGCATCCGCTGTCTGCCCCGCATGGCCGGCCACTCCAAGGTCACCGGCACCCGCCGCATCCTCTTCGTTGCCGGCGAGGTGCTCGACTACCGCAAACGCCGCGCCGCAGAACCCAAGGAGCTCGCATGAGAGCATGGCAGGTCACAGACAGCTTCGGCCTCGACAACCTCCGCCTCGTCGACCGGCCGGCGCTCCCACTCGCTCACGGCGAGGTGCGACTCCGCATGGCTGCCACCTCCCTCAACTACCGCGACCTCCTCATGGTCCGCGGCCAGTATGACCCCCGCCAGCCGCTCCCGCTCATCCCCTGCTCCGACGGCGCGGGCACCGTCACCGAGACCGGCGAAGGCGTCACCGACCTCACCATCGGCGACCGGGTCACCCCCCTCTTCGCCACCCGCTGGCTCACCACCGAGCCCTCCCGCCAGACCATCCGCTCCACGCTCGGCGGCCCGCTCGACGGCACCCTCTGCGAAGAGATGGTCCTGCCCGCCTCCGCCCTCGTGAAGGTGCCCGACCACCTCTCCCTCTACGAGGCCGCCACCCTCCCCTGCGCCGCCCTCACCGCCTGGTCGGCGCTCGTCACGCTAGGCAACCTCCGCGCAGGCCAAACGGTGCTCGTGCTCGGAACCGGCGGCGTCTCCATCTTCGCCCTCCAGTTCGCCAAGGCACTCGGCGCCCGGGTCCTTATCACCTCCTCCGACGACGCCAAGCTCGAGCGGGCCCGCGCACTCGGCGCCGACGTCACCATCAACTACCGATCCGAGCCGCAGTGGTCCAAGCCGGTCCGCGCCGCAACCGACGGCGAGGGCGTCGACCTGGTCGTCGAGGTGGGTGGCGCAGGCACCTTCGATGAGTCGGTCAAGTCCACCCGCGTCAGCGGCATCGTCAGCCTCATCGGCGTCCTTGCTGGCGCGCAAAAAGATCTCCGGCTGCTGCCGATTGTGATGAATCAAATCCGGGTCCAGGGTGTCCTCGTTGGGTCCAGAGAAGGCTTCGAGGAGATGAACCATGCCATCAGCACCCACAGGGTCCGCCCCGTCATCGACCGCACCTTCGCCTTCGAACAGGCACCCGAAGCCTTCGACCTCCTCGCCGGCCAGAGCCACTTCGGCAAGGTCGTGGTCAGCCACGCCGGCTGAAGATCGGCCCCGCTTGTCTCACCCGCCCTCAATTGATAACTTCATGCCTCTTAACTCTGCGATGGCGAATCTCGTGAAGCAACTCCTCTCATCGATCGTGCTCGTCTGCCTTGTCCTCCTCGGCGCACTGCCGGCGCGGGCCGAGACACCCGCTCCGCGGACGCTGACCGAAGCCAACATCAAGAAGCTCGAGGGCGGTGGGCAGATTGTCCAAGTTACCTCCGAGGGCGGCAACCGAGGCGAGGTTGTTGGAGTCGTCAACGCGCCTACCGCTCAGGTCTGGCGCCTTCTCATGAACTACGACGACTTCATCCGCTGGTTCCCCGATCAGCAGGAGTCCAAGACCGTCAGTCGGCAGGGGTCCAGCTCCGTCCTACAGGGCGTCGTCGACCTCCCGTGGCCCTTCACCAACCGCTCCTTCCGTATCCGCGACACCAACGTCACCAAGACCGTCGGCAGCGAGACCCACTACCACAACGGCTGGACCTACGTTCCCAAGAGCGGCAACATCGTCGACACCACCGGCTTCTTCTACGTCTCCCCCTTCAAGGGCGACCCCAACCGCAGTGTCGTCCGCATCGTCATCAAGGCCGACTTCGGCATCCCCGTCCCCGACTTCGTCCTCGCCTGGGGCTCGCGTCGCATGTTCCCCCGCATCATCGAGGCCATCCGCCGCGCCTCGCCAGCGCCCAAGCCCACCGCTTCCGGCTCGGGGCTGCCCGGTTAACGCTTGTCGGGGTTGCCAATCTTGTGAGGCCGGCTCCGCAGATACCGGTTCAACGCCCACAGGACGACAATCGCGGCAAACAGATGCCAGTTCTGCAACGGCCCGAAGATGGGGCGGCGCATGAACTCTCCAAGCGCGATCCGCACCTCTGCCGGCACCTGCTCATACAGCGAACGCAGCCACTCCATCTCTCCTCCTCGCGCGACCCGCGGCCATAGCCGACCCTCATGCACCAACTCTCCGACCTCAGCCTAGTCCACCTGCCTGCGATGAGCCACATCCCGGCAGCCGCCTGGGACACGCTCGTCGGACCAGACAGCCCCATGCTCAACCATGCCTGGCTGAACGCGCTCGAAGAGACAGGCTGCGTGGGCGGCCGCACCGGCTGGCTGCCAAAGCACATCGCCGTCTTCCATGGCGAAAGGCTGGTTGCGGCGATGCCCGTCTACCTCAAGGCGCACAGCATGGGTGAGCTGCTCTACGACTTTTCGTGGGCCTCCTCGCTCGAGGCGCAGGGCTACCCCTACTACCCCAAACTCATCGTCGCGAACCCCTTCACCCCCATCACCAGCGCCAAGTTCCTCACCCATCCGGAGCTGACCGAGGATGAGACCGACCTCTGCCAGCGAAAGCTCTTCATCGGCCTCCACGAGGCCCTCGAACAGACGGGCGCCCGCTCGCTCCATCTCCACTTCCTGCCCGAGCAGGAGGTAGCCATCGCCAAGCGCTTCGGCTTCACGCACCACCTCTCTGCCCAGTATCACTGGATGCGCGGCGAGGCGCAGACCTTCGAAGACTTCCTCGGCACCGTCCGCTCCAAGACCCGCCGTGAAATCCGTCGCGAACGGAAGAACCTCAAGGCCCGCGGCTACACCGTCGAGGCCATGGAGGGCACCGAGGTCTCCGACGAGCTCATCTGCCGCATCTACGACTTCTACATCGCCACCTACGCCAAGTTCGGCTGGGGTGCAGGCCACCTCAACCTCGCCTTCTTCCGACGCGTCCGCGAGCAGATGCCGCAGCACCTTAAGCTCTTCCTCGCCTTCGACCCGGACAAGAAGCTCATCGGCGGAACCTTCAACCTCCAGTCCGGCAACGCCCTCTACGGCCGCTACTGGGGCGCCGAGGAGGAGGTCCCCTTCCTCCACTTCGAGACCTGCCTCTACACGATGATCGAACATGCGATCGCGAACGGTTTCGACCGCATCGAGCCAGGCCAGGGCGGCGAACACAAACTGGCCCGCGGCTACCAGCCCCGCGAGATGCACTCCGCCCACTGGTTCAATCACCCCCATGTGCAGGCCGCCATGGACCGCGCCCTGGGCCGCGCGAGAGAGTCTCACCTTGAAGTGATGCATGAGATGAGGCAGATGTCGCACATCACGGCCTTTGCAGCCGAGACCTCCTCCTCAGACGACGACTGACGCCGGCATGGCCACCCGATCCAAACGCAGCATGGGCCAAGCGAGCCTCTTCGACGCCCCCATGCCAGACCCGCTGGCCGAGCTCGAAGCCGACAGCAGCGCCGTCGTCCCGCCGCAACTCGACCTCTTCGCCAGCCTCGCAGACGACCACACCGACCAGGCCGACGAGGGCGTCACCCAGCTCCTCTGGGCCGCTCCCCATCCGCCCGCAACGCTCCCCGCAGAGCCTGCACCCAAGGCGGAGCCGGCCCTCGACCCCGAGGCCACCGCGCCGCTTCGGGCCATCGTCGCGCCAGCGCCGCGAACCACCGTCGGCGCGATGACCGAGCTCTTCACGCTCGCGCCGCCCCTGCCGGTCCGCACCGCGCCCCGCACTGCTGCGCGCGCAGCAGCCGTAGGCCCTGCCCCCATCCGTGACGAGGAGCGGGCCCTCGCCGCAGCAATCCCCGCCTCCATCCGGCTCGGCACCTCCTCATGGTCCTTCCCCGGCTGGAACGGCCTCGTCTACGACGGCGCCTACACCGAAGAGCGGCTCGCCAAAGAGGGTCTCGCCGCCTACGCCCAGCGACCTCTCTTCAGCACTGTCGCCCTCGACCGAGGCTACTACGCGCCCGTCCCCGAAGCCGCCCACCGCGACTACGCAGCGGCTGTCCCCGACGACTTCTCCTTCGTCATGAAGGGCTACGAAGACCTCCTCTTCGCCAACTTCCCGCTCCACACCCGCTACGGCGCACGCGGCGGAAAGCCCAACCCCAACTTCCTCAACGCAGAGGTCGCCACCCGCGACGTCGTGCTTCCCGCCATGAACGGCCTCGGCAGCAAACTCGGCCCCATCCTCTTCCAGTTCCCGCCCCAGAATGTGCTCGCCATGGGCGGCGTGAAGAAGACCCTCCTCAAGCTCCGCGACTTCCTCGGCGCCCTCCCGCAGGGACCCACCTACGCCGTCGAGTTCCGCAACCAGGACTTCCTCACGCCCGACCTCGGCGCCGTCCTGCGCGAGACCGGCGCGCTGCCCTGCCTCTCGGTCCACCCCAACCTGCCGAAGATTGGCCTCCAGGCCCGCGCTGTCGGCGCCCTCGACTTCCCCGCGCTGCTCTGCCGCTGGCTCCTCCGCGCAGGCCTCTCCTACGGCGCCGCCGTCGAGCGCTACGCCCCCTTCAGCGCCATCCGCGACGACGACCCGGAGACCCGGACCTCCATCGCACAGGCCGCCTTCAAGTTCTACGAGCAGGGCAAGCTGGCCCACATCATCGTCAACAACAAGGCGGAGGGCTCCTCGCCCATCTCCGTCGAGCAGCTCGCGGCCCGCATCGCAGAGCTGGTGCGCGAGCACGGCCAGGCGCCGTGACCGACCCCTGGCGCGAGCTCCTCGAGCCCGGCGCCATCGGCCTGCTAACCAAGCAGTTCACCGCCATGGCACCCGTCCACCGTTGGCTCGTCGAGCAGATGCCCTAGCGGGCGAGAAGCCGCGGCAACTCCGCGCGCAGCATCGCATGCTCGGCAGCGAGGCAGCGTGCAGCCAGCGACTCGGCCGTGTCGCCCGCCTCCACCGCCACCAGCCGCTGCGCCACCACGCCTCCTGCATCGTATTCTGTGGTCACACGGTGCAACGTCACGCCCGTCTCGGCTACACCGCTCGCAAGCACCGCCTCGTGTACGCGGAGGCCATACATGCCGGCGCCGCCGAAGGCCGGCAGCAGCGACGGATGGGTGTTGAGCAGCCGGCCCTCGTAGCGGGCGAGCACCCGAGGCCCGAGCCGGCGCAGGTAGCCGAGCAGCAGCACCCAGTCTGCGCCGCTCGCCTCGAGCACTTCGAGCAGGGCGGCATCGCGCTCCGCCTCCGTCAGCCCGGCGCCACCGACCACCGCCGACGCCACGCCGAACCGCGCAGCGCGAACGAGCACCTCCGCGCCAGCGTTGTTGGTCACCACCAGCGCCACCTTCGCCGCGAGCCCGCCCGTCGCGCAGGCCTCCATCACCACCTCGGCGCTCGTGCCCCGGTGCGACGCCAGCAGCGCGATGCGAGGGCTCAGAGCCATGCTCGGACTCCGAGGCGGTCGGCGCGGAGCCGAGCCACCTCGATGCCAAAAAAGTCGGAGTCCCAGGCGAGCCGCTCGATCACAGGAGCGGCAGCGCCGGAGAGCGTCACGATCAGGCCACTTCGAAGAGGGCCGCAGCACCCATGCCGCCGCCGATGCACATGCTGACCACGCCGAGGCGGCCGCCGCGGCGCTTGAGCTCGCGAAGCAGGGTCGCCGTCATGCGGGTACCCGAGACGCCGAGCGGGTGGCCGAGCGCGATGGCGCCACCGTTGGGGTTCACCTTGGCGGGGTCGATGCCAAGCTCACGCACGCAGTAGACAGCCTGCGCAGCGAAGGCCTCGTTGATCTCGAAGACATCGATGTCCGAGACCTTGAGGCCATTCTTGGC
>JABMMX010000062.1 GCA_013205435.1 Deltaproteobacteria bacterium | reverse complement strand
GCACGTGGCCGCCGCCGATGGCGAAGCCGTTGACCATCGCGATGACCGGCTTGGGCATGGAGCGGATGAAGCGCTGCAGCGGGAGCACATTGAGGCGGGGCACGCCGTCCTCGCCAACATAGCCGGCATGGCCGCGCACGCGCTGGTCGCCGCCGGAGCAGAAGGCCATGTCGCCCGCGCCCGTGAGGATGACCACGCCCACCTCGGGGTCTTCGTTGGCCTTGGCGAAGGCGTCGGTGAGCTCAAAGACCGTCTTGGGGCGGAAGGCGTTACGGACTTCGGGACGGTTGATGGTGATCTTGGCGATGCCCTCTGCCTTGTGGAAGAGGATGTCGGTGTAGCTGCCGGCGGAGACCCAGTTGATGCTCATGCGTTCTGACTCGTGCGATGGGTGGTTGGGAGATGGCGCAGTAGGAAGTCGGAGAGCACGGCTGCGGTCGCGGCCGGCTGCTCGAGATGTGGCGCGTGGCCAGCGCCCGGGATGATGTGAAGTTCGGCGTTCGGCAGCAGCCGGAGGAGCTCCCGATTCTGCGCCAGATACTTCGCGTCCTGCTCGCCGACCACAAGGCAGACGGGGCAGAGGAGCGTGGCGAGTCGCGACCAGTCGGAGGGCATCGTCGCGGGGCCGTAGGTGGTTAGCGAGGCGGCCCAGGCAGAGGCAAGGTCGGGTGCGCGACGGGCGAGGCGGCGCGCCTGCCACCAGCGTGGTGCGGCCTGCTGCGAGGCGATGATGGGGAGCTGCTGCCACTCCGCGGCGAAGGCCTCGGTGCCGATCGAAAGGATACGGTCGGCGAGCGCCGCATCGGCCGTGGCGCGGGCAGCGCGAGGCTCCATGGCCGCGGTGAATGCGTCGTCCAGCGCAGGCGCCGCGCCGATGAGGAGCAGCGCTGCGGGCCTGTGTTCGAAGGCGGCGTGGAGCGCGAGGCGACCGCCCATGGAGTAGCCGAGCAGCACCGCATCGCCCTGCCCTGCCGCGAGCCTGGAGCCGACGGTGGAGACGAGGTCGGCGAGCGGCGGCACGGAGGCGCCGTTTGCGCAGGAGACAGGCTCCACAGCAGCCGCTGCGAGCGAGCCCGTGGCAGCGGCAAAGAGCGGACCGAAGTCCTCCGCGTCGCCCGCAAACCCGTGGAGGGTGACGATGTTGTGCACGGCCGGATGGGCAGCCGGTCGACGGCCTGAGAGCGGGCTCACGGGCCGCGCTTCGAGCGCTGCGGTAAGGCGCGGCCAGAGGGCCGTGTAGGCGGCACGGTTGGCCTCCGCAGAGACCACAAACTCGATGAGTGCGGAGGGTGCGCCGGCCTGCTGATCCGCAAGGGCAGAGGCGAGCTCCGAGGCGTTGCTCACGCGGCGGTAGTCGAGCCGCGACTGTGCGGCGAGGTGGGCAAAATCGAGGCCGTGCGGCGTGGCAAAGTGGTCGCGGTAGGCGGCGCCGAACTTGCTGGCGGGGAGGAAGCCGAAGATACCGCCGCCGTCGTTGTTGATGACGACTGCAGTGAGCCGCGCGGGGCTGTTTGCCAGCGCGATGAAGCCGCCCGCATCGTGCAGCGCGGCGACGTCGCCGAGGAGGGCAACGACGCGTTGGCCGGGGAGCGCGAGGGCGAGGCCGTGGGCGGTGGAGAGGGTGCCGTCGATGCCGTTGAGGCCGCGGCTGCAGGTGATGCGGAGACCGGCCGGCGTGCGAGGCGCGCAGAGGTCGAGATCGCGGATGGGCATGCTGCTCGCAACATGCAGCAGGTGGCCGTCTCCGAGCGCGCCGAGCAGCGTGCGAAGCGCCTCAGGCTCTGCAGGCAGCCCGCCCTCGGACGCTGCTGCATCGAGCGCAGCCGCGAGCGCGTCGCTGTCGCCGCGGAGGCGCACACGCAGCTCGCTCCGGTAGGCCTGACGCTCGGGCGCGAGCGGTGCTGCCGCGGCGAGCGCATCGAGCAGGTCTGCGGCAGTCGCCGCGAGCGGCACCACGCCCGTCGCGAAGGGGTGGTGCCAGCGGCTGTGGCCAAGCGCTAGGTGGGTGGTGGCGCGGGTGCCAATCCAGGTGCGTAGTGCCTTGGAGGTAGGCTCTTCGCCAAGCCGGAGCACGAGGTCGGGGCGGAACTCATCCCACCAGTCAGCCCGCAGCGCGGCCTCGTAGCAGCCGATGACACCGGGATGGGCGCGGAGCCCCGAGGCGCCCTCCGCAAAGAGCGGCGCCTCGAGCCGTTCGCTGAGCTCGAGCAGCGCCTCCGCATCGCCCGTCGCCAAACCTCCGGGACCAACAACGATGGCGAAGCTGCGGGCCTCGAGCATCAGGTCGCAGGCTGCGGCGAGGGCCGGCTTGGAGAGTGCGGCGCGGGAGGCAAAGAGCGGGAGCGCAGGGGGCAGCGCAAGGGGCAGCGAAGCCTCGAGTGCTGCGAGCCCGCCATCGGGGTAGAGGGGCTCGCGGAAGGGCAGGTTGAGGTGCACCGGACCGGGCTGCGGACCGAGCGCGGCAGTAAGCGCCTGGCGTGCGAGCAGGATGGCCTCTGTGACGAGATCGGGGCCGCCATCTGCCGGTGTGAGCGCCTCGCCGGACCAGCGCACAAAGGGGGCAAAGATGCCGGTCTGCGGCATGGTCTGCGAGGCGCCGCGATCGCGGAGTTCGGGCGGCCGATCGGCGCTGAGCAGCAGCAGCGGCAGGCCGCTCGCGTCGGCCTCGACGACGGCAGGCAGCCAGTTGGCAACGGCGCTGCCCGAGGTGCAGACGAGCGCGACGGGCTCGCCCTTGGCCTTCGCCGCACCGAGCGCCGCGAAGGCCGCGACCCGCTCATCGTGGAAGGTGTGGACCTGAAGTCCCAGCCCAGCCGTGCCGAGCGCGAGCGGCGCAGAGCGCGAGCCGGGCGACAGGAAGAGGTGGCGCACGCCGCAACGGTGCAGCTCGCCGAGCAGCGCGGCAGCGAAGCGGATGGAGGGGGGAAGCAGCTCCATCAGCGGGCCTCCGTGAGGCCGAGCGCGCCGCGCATGGCAGAGAGCTTGGCCTCGGTCTCGGCGAGCTCGGTGGAGAGCTCGGATGCGGCAACCACACCCACGCCGGCAAAGAGCCGGGCGCTGCCCTGTTGGAGCAGCGCGCAGCGGAGCGCGACGACGAGCTCCAGGTCGCCCGAGCCAGCGAGCCAACCGATGGCGCCTGCATACCAGCCCCGCGCGCCGCCCTCGTCGGCCGCGAGGCGCGACGCTGCGGCGGCCCGCGGCGCACCGCAGACAGCCGGCGTTGGGTGGAGCGCCGCAGCAACTTGGAGCGGCGTCACGCCGGGCTGCAGCAGGCCGCTGATTGGGGTGCGGAGATGGAAAATATTGGGCAGCTCCCAGACCGCTGGGCTGACACCCATGGTGATGTGCGAAGCCAGTGGCCCGAGCCGAACGAAGATGTCGTCGCGGACGATGCAGTGCTCGCGAAGGTCCTTTTCGCTGCGGCGGAGCGCGGCGATGGCGATGGCGTCGCTCGCAGCGTCTGCACCACGCGGTGACGAGCCGGCGAGGGCGACCGTGCGGAGGCTGTCGCCTTCGGTGGCGAGGAGCAGCTCCGGGGTGGCGCCGACGAAGCAGGCGCCGCCCGCAAGCAGGGCAAAGGTGGTGCAGGCCTCGAAACGCTCGTCGAGCGCCGCCACAATGGTCGCTGGCGTCACGCCGGGCGTGAGCGGCGCATCGGTCCAGCCGGCCACGACCAGCTTCTCAAGCTCGCCACGCCTGCAGCTCGCCACCGCTGCGGCCAACCGGTCTGCGTAGGGCGCAGGCGGCGCGTCGGCGATAGGCGCGGAGGCCGGAGACACTGCAGCCGGCGGGTCGTCGATGCGGAGCTCCTGCTCCCAGGCCAGGCCCTCCGTGATGCCGCGTAGCCGACCAAAGAGCAGCCAGCGCCCCGCACCAAAGGCGCGCCACTCCGATGCAACCTCGGGCGCAAAGGCGAGGCCGCCAAGCAGCCGCAGTCCGCGCGCCGGGCAGCCTTGGGTCGCCTCGACGAAGTGGGCACGGGCCTCGTCGAGTGCCGCCTGGCTCTCGGCAAAGCGGTCGCCGCTGCCGACATCCCAGCTGTGCAACAGGCGGTCGGCAAGCAGCGTCTCACCGTCGGGCGAACGCCAATAGAAGGCGGTCTCCTCGGGGCCGATGAGCGCGAGCCCGTCGCGGAGCGCGGAGGCCGTGTGGTGCGCCGCGCGCGTCGTGCAGTGAATCTTCACGCCGAAGACCCGAGGGGGCTAAAGGGGCGGGCCCGCGAGGGCCGGCGGGTGGGGAGTGGAGCCTAGCCGCTCGCGGGGCGCGTAGGAAGTAGGTGCGTCGGGGGCAAGCGGTCGCATGGTCCGGATGCGGCTCGGCCAGTTCGCGGAGGCCCTCGGGTTGCATCTTCACACTTCGGTGCTACCTCTACAATCAGCGAGTGGCCGCGTCGGCCGCTCCCGCTGCTCGGAGAAGTGCCATGTGGAAGGCACCCGCAATTCCGGATCATCTCATCATCGAAGAGCAGCTGCGCAGGCAGCGCGAGCAGGCCGACCGTTGGCAGCCCGTTCCGCTCCAAGTTCCGCTTCAGAACGAGCGGCTCTACGACCTCGACCGCGACGCCGAGCGCAAGCCCGACGAGGCACCGCAGACGGGCGGCACGGTCATCGTCATCGACATCAGCAACCTGTAGGCGTTCAGCGACCTGTAGGCGGCTCCCACCGCTGCTCCCGGACGCCGGATGGGGCACGCCAGACGGTGGCTGCCGGCGCGAGTTCGGCAAGGCGGCGGGGCTCCGGCAGCGGCGGGCGCTCCACGGGGTCGACCTGCGACACAACCGGCTCGGGCTGCGCTACGGTCGCCTCAGGCGTCTCGTTGGAAGTTTCCTCCGAGGGCTGCGCCGGCGGGAGCGGCGGCGGCTCAGCACGCTTGAGCAGGATCTGGTCGTAGCCGAAGCGGTGCAGCTCTGCCGCGTTGGGCTCGGGGATGAACCAGCCCACCTGCGGCGGCGCAAAGAGCGGCTCTGTGCTGCCGGCCTCCGCCGCCTGGAGCCGCGTCTGCGCCCAGACCAGGTGACCCCGCAGGTGGCCACTTAGCCCCAGGAGCAACAGGTCGAACCAGAGCGCGAGCGCACTGCCGGCGAGCGCAACCACCGCGACAACCGACCAGGCTCCCGCCACCTGCAGCGGCACTGCCGTCACCCAGAGCTGAACCGCAAAGAAGAGCAGCACCGCGCCGGCCTGCGCCAGCAGCGGACGGCCCACCAGGAGCCAGAGCAGCAGCTTTCCGTAGATGCGACCCTCTCGCCACGGCGAGGAGAACATCTGCGCGACCGCACCGGGGAAGAAGGTGTGGCGCCAGGCGATGAGCGCCCTGCCCTGCCCTACGAGGAACTGCGAGAGCGCCTGTACGATGATGACGATGGTGACGGCGGCGGCCGTGAGCTGGCGCACCTTCGGGTCGTCACCCCCCGCCTCCATGCGCCGTAGCGACGTCGCAAAGAGCGGGGAGAAGGCGGTAAGGGTCCCGGCGAAGACGGCGAGCTGCACGAGGCCAAGGCCGGTGTGCGTCGCCCAGCGGGCCATCAGGGGGGCGGTCGGTGGAAGCGTGCGGCCGGCGACGCGGCTCCGGAGCAGCTCGGTCAGGAGCGCCTCGAGGAGGCCGCGCAGGAGGGTGGCAACGGCAAGCCCGAGCATGAGGCCGGCAACGAGCGGCATGGGAGCGCTCTGCGCCTGCTGCTCGAGCGAGGCGAGAGCGGGCCGAAGCAGGCCGTATCGATCGGCGGCCGTGGCAGCGGCGGAGACGGCGCCCACAAAGATGAGGCTATCTGGTGAGAGCAGGCCGATCAGCAGCCGCAGCGGCAGCAATGGCAGGCTGCTCGCCAACGCGACAGTGGCGCTGCCGAGGTAGCGGAGCATGGGAAGCGGCAGCGTCTGCGGCTCCTCGAGCGTGCGCGGCTCAGAGCCGTCGGGCGTGATGCGGAAACGGTTGTCGGTGGGGCGGCTCACGGAGTGCTGTCATCCTGGGTCGTCAGGTCGATGACGTCGCCCTCGCGGTAGAGGCGGCTCGAGGAGGAGGGCGTGGGGCGGCTCGCGCCGGCGAAGCCGGGCCCTGCGGCGGAGGGCGGCGGACCACCCGCGGTAAAGCTCCAGAAGCGCACTCCGCCCTGCCCCGAGGAGGCCCGCGCAAAGGTAGAGCCCAGCTTTGCTGCAAGGATGCGGCCAAGGATGGGGGCGATGCGCTTGCGGGTTGGCTGCCAGAGCAGCGCAAGGCCGGCCAGGTCGGTCAGGATGCCCGGCGTGATGAGCAGCGCACCTGCAAGAATGAGGCAGAGCCCCTCGGCGAGGGCCGTTTCCGGCGCCTGCCCTGTGGCCAGCGCGCCCACTACACTTGTGAGCGTCTTGAGCCCCTCGCGACGGATCAGAATCGCGCCGACAAAGGCTGTGGCGAGGACCATGATGAGCGTGCCTACGGTTCCGATAAGCGCGCCAATCCAGAGGAGCAGCGCGAGCTCCACAAAGGAGACAACCGTGATGAAGAGGAAGATGCGGGCCAGCATGCGGTCTGCGGTGCGGGGGCGATGCTGGCAGCATAGTCATGTTTGGGCGAAAGCGTCACCTGCAACAGGCCTGCCCCGCCTCTGTCGGCCGTTGGCAGGAGGCGAGCGCGACGCGGAGGGTGCGCGATTCTGCCATCTCCGACAGGGCAGCATCGCAGAGAGCGACACCGTCTAGGTCAGCGGAGGCTGGCCGGCGTGACGGTTCGGACGAGTCGGAAGCCCGTCGCGGAGTCGCGGAGGTTGATGCCGAACCAGATGCGGTAGGCCGCGCGGATGCCGGATGCAGAGGCGCCATAGAAGCCGCCGCGGATGACCCGTCCCGAGCCGGTCGTGTTGATGGGATCAGTCGCATCCCGCAGCCGCGCCGTGTAGCGGTCCTCGACCCACTCCTGCACATTGCCGGCCATGTCGTAGAGCCCCCAGGCGTTGGGGCTGTACTGCCCGACGGGGCCCGTCCGTGCGCGCACGGCATTGCCCACATAGACCGCGATCAGCCCTGCGAGCGGATCTACGCCCGTGCTTGTTGTCGCATCGCCGTTGTAGAGCGAGGAGGTCGTACCTGCCCGATAGGCATACTCCCACTCCGCCTCGGTCGGCAGCCGGTAGCCGTTGCAGTCGAGGCTCCCGAGCACCATCCCAGAGCAGTTGTAGGTCCCGTTCTGCCAGGTGCCGCCCGTCAGCGTCTGGGCGCAGCCGGTAAGCGTGTAGCAGGCGGTCAACCCCTCGGCCTCGGAGCGGGCGTTGGCGTAGATGGCGATGGTGGTGGAGCCGAGACTCTCGACGGGGCAGCTGTCTGGAGCGACGCCGTCACAGGGCGAGAGTCCGTCATAGAAAGAGGGCATGCCCGCAGGCCCCGCGAGCGCCTTCCAGGCCCCCTGCGTCGTCTCGGTGAGGTCCATGTAGAAGGCGCGCGTCAGGGTGACGGCATGGAGGCCTTCCTCCGCCGCATCACGCCCGAACTCGGCCACCGGCGAGCCCATGGTGAAACTCCCGGCCGGGATGAAAACCATTCCATCGGGCGCGCAGAAGCCGTTGCTGCACCAGCCGGAGAGACAGTCGGCGTTCACGCCGTCTGGCGCGCAGGCGCGGCCGAGTCCGAGCTCGCAGGTCGAGGTGCACTGGTCGCGGTCGGAGAGGTTGCCGTCGTCGCAGGCCTCGACGCTGTCGCGGGTGCCGTCGCCGCAGGTAGGGAGCGTGCAGTTGCGGCGACAGGCATCAGACGTGAGGTCGTCGTTGAGCGGCCCGTCGTCGCACTCCTCGCCTGCTTCGATGGTGCCGTTGCCGCAGGCTTGGGTTTCGCCCGCGACGAGCGCGCAGAGGCTGTCGCAGACCGTGCAGGAGGTGAGGCCGTAGGCGCAGACCTCGGTAACCGTGTTGGCGTCGTCACAGCTCTCTTCGGGGTCGATGACGCCGTCGCCGCAGACCCGCACACGGCCCGCCGTAGAGCGGCAGTTGGTGCCGCAAACCGTACAGGTGGCACCGCCGTAGGGGCAGCCATCCACGACCGCGTTTCCGTCGTCGCAGGTCTCGGCGCTGTCGATGACGCCATCGCCGCAGAAGTCGGTCTCGCCGGCCACGAGCAGACAGCCGCCGTCACAGACCGTGCAGGAGGTGAGGCCGTAGCTGCATTGCTCGGTGGTGAGGTTGTCGTCGTCGCACTGCTCCTCGGGGTCGGTCGTGCCGTCGCCACAGGTGCGGCCCCGAACCGAGGCGAGCCTGCAGCTTGTATTGCAGACGTCGCAGAAGGCGGGGCCGTAGGTGCAGCTCTCGGTGACGGTGTTGCCGTCGTCGCAACGCTCCGACTCGGTAATGGCGCCGTCACCGCAGTAGCTTGTCTCGCCGGCGCTGAGGGTGCAGTCCGAGGCGCAGACCGTGCAGGAGGTCAGACCGTACAGGCAGGGCTCGGTAGCGCTGTTGCCATCGTCGCAGGCCTCTTCGGGATCGACGACCAGATCGCCGCAGGCGGGGAGCAGACAGCCGGTACGGCAGGCACCGGGCAGGCTGTCGGAGTTCGAAGCACCATCGTCGCAGCTCTCACCCGTCTCGACGACGCCGTTGCCGCAGGCAGGTTCTGCGCCCGTATCTTCGACTGCCGTGTCGGCCTCCGTGTCCGTCGCGGTGTCGGCCTCCGCATCCGTCGCGGTGTCGGCCTCCGCATCCGTCGCGGTGTCGGCCTCCGCATCCGTCGCGGTGTCGGAGATCGTATCGAGTACCGTGTCGGTCTCCGTGTCCGCGGTCGTGTCAGGCTCCGCATCGGCCTGCGTGTCCGCGGTGGTGTCAGGCTCCGCGTCGGTCTCCGTGTCCGCGGTGGTGTCGGTCGCGCCGGTGTCACCACCGATGTCTGGGATGGCGTCTGCAATCGCCGCATCGGCGGCACCTGTGCGGGTGGCGCCGGCGTCGGAGCAGGCAGCGAAAAGAACAACGCAGAGCAGGGCGACGCGCCTCATCAGATTCATCCTCGACACGGGTTGGATGGTGACCCCTTTAGCGTAGAGAGAGGACCGACAAAACGCCGAACGCCCGCCCTACGCTCCCAAGGAGGCCGGCACCGGCGAAGCCCCCGTCGGGTCGTTGCAGGCGTCGCCTGAGCCCGAATCGCAGGCAGTGAAGAGGAGACAGAGGTGGAGGAGATGGAATGAACAACGAACGTAGATTCCAACGTTGACGCCTGATTGGACGGGCACAGTCCGAACCAGACGCGATCGGTGCCCAACGTCAGTCCATCGGCCTCCCCGTCCCGCCCGTCACCTCCGCGTCACGGGACCCGTCTGGGCCCCCTCATCTTCAGACCGGAACCTTCTTCCAGTCCTTGTTGAACTTCTCGATGCCAATGTCGGTCAGCGGGTGCTTCAGCAGCTGGCCGATGACCGAGAAGGGAATGGTCGCCACGTCGGCGCCCATCATCGCAGCCTCCACCACATGGAGCGGGTGGCGCACCGAGGCGACCAGCACCTCGGTCTTGAGGGAGGGGTAGTTGACGTAGATGGTGACGATCTGGCTGATGAGATCCATGCCGGTGTGGCCGATGTCGTCGAGCCGTCCGACGAAGGGGGAGATCCAGGTGGCGCCGGCCTTGGCGGCGAGCAGGGCCTGGGCGGGCGAGAAGCAGAGCGTCACGTTGGTGCGGATGCCCCGGTTGGTGAGCTCGCGGCAGGCCTTGAGACCTTCGCCCGTGAGGGGGAGCTTGATGACGATGTTGGGGTGAATCGCCGACAGACGGAGGCCATCCGCCAGCAGGTCGGCAGCGCTCTCCGCGACCGCCTCGGCCGAGATGGGGCCATCGACGATGGCGCAGATGTCTTGGAGGACATCTTCAAAGCGGCGACCCGTCTTGGCGATGAGCGAGGGGTTGGTGGTAACGCCGTCGACCATGCCCATGGCGTGTGCTTCGCGGATCTCCGAGATGTCTGCCGTATCGATAAAGAACTTCATGACCGTTGTGCCTCCCAACAGGGGCAGACCGCTGGCGCGATCCTGCCCCGAAAATTGTGACGGCGAATGCCGCCTCGCCCGCGGCGGCGACTATCAAAGCGGCGGCGGGTTGGCAAAGCGGAAGGTGGCGCAACAGCACTTGCACAGGGCAGCCTCGAAGGCGATGCTCGGAGGCTCGCGCGAACCGCACACCAGGAGCCACCGTGGCAGCCCGACTCTCCCCGCAGCAGATTGACGAAGCGCTCTCTACCCTCCCCGCATGGACCCTTGTCGAGGAGGGCTCCGCCATCCGCCGCGAGCTTCGCTTTGCCGGTTTTGACGAGGCGATGGTCTTCATTGTCGCACTGGCCGAGGTGGCCCGCCGGCTCGACCACCACGCAGACCTCTACAATGTCTACGACCGGGTGACGCTGCGGCTCTCCACGCACGATGCGGGAGGTCTCACAGAGCGGGACTTCGCCTTCGCTGCAGGCGCGGAGGGGGTGCTTCGTTCCATCGTCAGTTAGCGTAGGCCGCGGGGCGCGATGGCTACTTGCCGCGAAACACCACGATCCAGAGCAGGACGGCGACCGCGACAATCAGCACGATGATGGCAACAAGCGCCACCCAGACCACGACACTCCGGGTACCCTGGCTGCCCGCATCTTCAACAGGCAGCAGCGCCGCGGGCGTGAGCGACAAGCGCCGAGCGGCGGTGTCGGGGTTCTCGTCGAAGGCGGCCTCAGGCGCAGAGGCGGGCTCGGGGGTACGGGCATTCTCGCCCGTAATGGAGCGCACATCCATCTGGATGGTGCGGGCGGTCTTGTAGGAGCCCATGGGCCCGGTCGAGCCGGCCTTCACGGGAGCCGGGGTCGGCGTGTGCCCAACCGGCGGCTTGACGATCTCAAACCGGTCGGGCGCTACGGCCTGCGCTCCGATCAAGACAATCTCGGCGGTGATGTTGTCGTGGCCACCCTCTTCGTTGGCGCGAGCGATGAGCTTTTGGACCGCCTCGGCGGGCGGCATCGAGGAGGCGATGCGGGCGATCTCCATCTCGGTAACGAGGCCGTGGAGGCCGTCGCTGCAGAGGACAAAGATGTCGCCATCCTGGATGGCCATGGGGGCATCGGTGAACTCGACCTCGACCTCGGGCCGGCCGCCCAGCGAGCGGCTGATGATGTTCGAGTTGGGATGATGCTCCGCCTGCTCCTCGGTGAGGAGCCCCTCGTCCACGAGGCGCTGCACCATGGTGTGGTCTTTGGTCACACGACGGAGGATACTCCCGCGGAGATGGTAGACACGGCTGTCGCCGACATGGGCGACGTAGGCCTCGCTGCGCTCCTCGTCGATGCCGACGAAGACGATGGTGGTGCCCATGCCGCGGAGTTCGCGCTCTCTGAAGGCCTTCTCGTGGATGGCGTCGTTGGCTTCGCGGATGGCCTGATTGATGCGCTCGCGGAGCGGCAGCTGCGACTCGGCGAGCCGCTGCTCGATGACCGACACCGCGAGGCGGGAGGCGGTGGAGCCACCTGCGTGGCCGCCCATGCCGTCACAGACGAAGTAGGAGCCGAAGCCAGGGCCACGGTGCGAGCCGAAGGCGTCCTGGTTCTCGCTCCGCTCACGCCCCACATCGGAGTGGGCCTCGAAGGTGACCTGAAGGTTGGAGGGCTCGCTCATCGCACCTTGCTGAGTAACGCTGCGCTGCAGTCGACCCGACCACACAGGCCGACGAGGCCCATTCGATGGGTAGACGATTCGGCGGTCGTGTAAAGGTATCACAGCGATACCCCACTTTCAACTTTGCTCGACGCGGGGTAACCAGAGCAGCGGCGGCCTCGGTAGTCCGCACGACCCGCCGCACGCGGGGGCTCTTTCAGGATCGACGCTCGCGTGGCCGACGCCCAAAAATACATCGACCAGCTGGATGCCGGTGAGATCCTCAAGGGGACCTACAGGATCGGAAAGACGCTCGGAGAGGGTGGAGCAGGGATTGTCTATCAGGCGGAGCACACCAGCCTTGGCCATCTCGTGGCCATCAAGACCCTCTTCTCCAAGTTGGCGCGCAATCCCGACACGCGGGGCCGCTTCCTCGAGGAGGGGATCATCCAAGCCAATCTCGTCCACCCCAACATTGTCCGCGTCACAGACACCATCAATGAGAGCGGCGTCACCGCGATTGTCATGGAGTATGTGGATGGTCCGAGCCTGGACCACTACCTGCACCGGCTCGAGCGGCTGCTGTCGGAGGCGGAGGCCTGTCAGATCATCTGTGCGGTGCTCGACGCGATGGGGCTCGCGCACGCCGAAGGCGTTGTACACCGCGACCTCAAGCCGGCCAACATCATGATGGCGCGCGTGGGTGGCGGCATGCAGCCGCGGGTGACCGATTTCGGCATCGCCAAGCTGCTCAGCAGCCAGGGACGGACGGCGACGGGCACCACCATGGGGACGCTCTACTACATCTCGCCCGAGCAGCTCGCGAGCGCCAAAACCGTCGATGGCCGCGCCGATATCTACTCGCTGGGCTGCACGCTCTACGAGATGCTGACGCTTCAGCCGCCCTTTCCGCTCGACACCGACTTTGCGCTCATGATGGCGCATCTCCACGAGCCGGTGCCCGACCCTCGGACCGTCCGGCCGGAGCTGTCGGAAGAGGTGGCGACGGTTGTCATGAAGGCCATGGCAAAGGACCCCGACCAGCGTTTCAAGAGCTGCGCGGAGATGCGCGAGCTCCTGCTACTCACGCTCGACAGCAATCGGACGCCCGGGCTCCGACGGGGCATCGCGGCGGCACCGCAGCTGGGGCCGGCGACGGGCTCTCGGTTGCGGCCGCAGGAGCTGACTCTGGGGCCGAACGAGGCAGCCAACACGCAGTCGCCCGAGGTGGCCGCGGCGCCGGGTGGCGAGACGGTGGAGATGCGTCAGCGGAGCGAGGCCACGGTGGGACCGCGTGCGAGCAGGCGGCTTGCGCCTGCAGCCCCGCCGATGGGTCGGGTGACGACGCTGCCCGTAGCCGAGCCTGCCTCGCCGAAGGTGCAGCGGGCGGTGTGGGCCGTGATCGCGGCGGGCGCGCTGGCCCTGCTGGGGATTGTCTGGGCGGGGAGCCGAGAGGCCGAGCCCACGCCTACGACGGCGCCGGCAACTGCGCAGACCGCAGCAGCTCCCACGGTCATGCCCGCCGGCGCGGCAGCCACGGTGGAGGTGGAGGTAGATCTGAAACGCTGCCGCGGCGCGGTCGAGCGTTGGAAGGCAGAGATGGCGCTGCCGCAGGCCGCCGAGCTCGACAGCGTGATGCTCTCGCTCACCGCGCTCTCCGAGCGGTGCCCTCCGCTGCTGCGGAAGCAGGCTGCGGGGGTCCGGTTCGACAGCCAGCTCGCCGAACTCGATGCCGAGCTGCTCAAGGCGATTCAGTTTTACGGACGAGGCCGCGTGGCGCTTCGCGACGGATCGGACCCCTGCACCGACGCGACGATGACGG